>NZ_VNIM01000020.1 GCF_007785815.1 Alterirhizorhabdus solaris
CGCGATAGGGCGCGGGGATCGCCGCCGAGCCGGGCAGCGACATGCCCAGCGCCTCGGCCAGCGAGTTCATCGTCGTGGCGGTGCCCATCGTGTTGCAATAGCCGGTGGAGGGCGCGGACGAGGCGACGAGCTTGATGAAGCCGGACTGGTCGAGTTCGCCGGCCGCCATCATCTGCCGCGCCTTCCACACGATCGTGCCCGATCCGGTGCGCTCGCCCTTGTGCCAGCCGTTCAGCATCGGGCCGACCGACAGCGCGATCGCCGGGATGTTTACCGTGGCGGCCGCCATCAGGCAGGCCGGCGTCGTCTTGTCGCAGCCGATCGTCAGCACCACGCCGTCGAGCGGGTAGCCGTACAGCACCTCAACGAGGCCGAGATAGGCGAGGTTGCGGTCAAGCCCGGCGGTGGGGCGCTTGCCCGTCTCCTGGATCGGGTGGACGGGGAATTCGAGCGGGATGCCGCCCATTTCGCGGATGCCCTCGCGCACCCGCTCGGCCAGCACGAGATGGTGGCGGTTGCAGGGGGAAAGATCGCTGCCGGTCTGTGCGATACCGATGATCGGGCGGCCGGATTGCAACTCCTCGAGGCTGATACCGAAGTTGAGGTAACGCTCCAGATAAAGCGCGGTCATGTCGATGTTGTCGGGGTTGTCGAACCAGGCGCGCGAGCGGAGCTTGGGCGCGGCGGAAGGCATATCGGTCATCGGGGTTCCGTCAGCGGGCGGTGGTGAGGCGGTAGATCATGACATGCCGGTAGGGCTTGCCGGGATCGACACGGGAGGAGACGAACGCGGGCTGGTTCGGCGCGTCCGGAAATTTCTGCGGCTCCAGCGCGATGCCGTCGCCCATCCGGTAGACGTGGCCCTGCTTGCCGATGAACGTCCCGTCGAGAAAATTGCCGGTGTAGAATTGCAGGCCCGGCTCGGTGCTCAGCACTTCCAGCACCCGGCCGGATTTCGGGTCCTCCAGCCGTGCCGCCAGCTGCGGCGTGGCGGTAAGCCCCTTGTCGAGCGCGAAGTTATGGTCGTAACCGCGCCCGAAACGGATCTGCTCGTCGCGCCCGTCGCGGATGCCGTCGGCGATCACGCGGGGGGCGCGGAAGTCGAAGACGGTGCCCGTGACCGGACGACGTTCCCCGGTGGGGATGAGGGCGAAGTCGATCGGGGTGTAGGCCGCGGCGGGGATCGTCAGGTGGTGGAAGGTCGCGCCTTCGCTCGATCCCTCGCCGGCCAGGTTGAAGATCGCGTGATTGGTCATGTTGACCACGGTCGGCTTTGTCGTCGTCGCGGCGAAGGTGATGGTGAGCGCGTTGCTCTCGTCCAGCGCATACGTGACGGTCGCGTCGAGCGCGCCCGGATAGCCCGAGGCGCCGTCCGGGCTGCGGTGGGCGAGAACCACGCTGGCGGATGCACCGCTGGTGACGGAGGCGACCGACCAATTCTGCTTGTCGAAGCCCTTGCCGCCGCCGTGAAGCGAATTGACCTTGTCGTTCAGCGGCAGCTGGTACGTCTTGCCATCCAACACGAACTTGCCGCCGGCGATGCGGTTGGCATAGCGCCCCACCGTGACGCCGAAATAATTGGGGTGCGCCTCATAGGCGGTCGTATCGTCGTAGCCGAGGATCACGTCGGCCGGCCGGCCGTTGCGATCGGGGCCGATCAGGGACTGGAGCGTCGCGCCGTAGGTGAGGCCCCGAGCCGAGACGCCATGCTGGTTGGAGAGCGTGCTCGCCTCCACGGTGGTGCCGTCCGCCAGCTTGCCCGCCGGCATCCGCCTGGCGACCGCAGCGCCCGCCGCCGTTCCCGCGCAAAGCGCGACCGTGGCCGCCGCAATCAATCCTGCGCGCACCGTCTTCCGCATGTTCCGCCCCCTGGCTTTTCCGGGTGTCGTTCCCGCGCCTTACACCTGTTTAGTCCGACATTCCGGTGGAGGGCAAGGCATCTGTCGGTGGGCGGTGAGGGTTCAGGTGCGATTCGTGCAGCGTCGAAAAATTGCCCCACCGTGAATGAAATGAACGCGACGACCGATCACCGCCCGGCAGGGATCGAGTCCCGGGCGGGCTCAGCCCTGCATGGCGTTGCTGGTATCCTCCAGCGCCAGATCGACGAGGATGCGCATCGCCGCGCTCGCCGCCGCGGCATCGCCCGCCAGGATCGCCTCGTAGACCTTCGCATGATCGGGAATCGCGTTGCGGGGCAGGCCACGCGCGCGCTGCTTGTACTGGGTCGTCCAGTTCACCGCCGCGCCGATACTGGCGCTCAGCGCCATCATCGCGTCGTTTCCCGTCGCCCGGAGGATCGCATCGTGAAAGTCGCGATCGGCGGCGCGGCCGGCATCCGTCGCCAGCGAGTGCCGCCGCATGTTGGCCAGCGCGTCCTTCATCAGCTTGAGGTCGTCGCGATTGCGGCGCTCGGCGGCGAAGGCGGCGGCGGCCGGTTCCACGACCGCGCGAAGTTCGAACAGGTTGTGCACGAAATGCACGTCCGGCTCCCCGGCAAAGGCCCAGGCGAGGACTTCGGGATCGAGCAGGTTCCAGCGTTCGCGCGGGAGGATGCGGGTGCCGGCCTTCGGGCGGCTTTCGACCAGACCCTTGGCGGTGAGCACCTGCACCGCCTCGCGATAGGCGCCGCGCGATACGCCGAGCGCCTCGGAGAACTCGACCTCGCTCGACAGCAGGCTGCCCGGGGCAAACTCGCCGGCCAGGATGGCGGTGCCGAGTTTGCGGGCGATCGCGCCGTGCAGCCGCCGCCCGGTCCCACGCGCGGGGCGCTTGCCGGCGGGCAGTGCGTCGTCTTCCCCGGTTGCGGGAGAAACGGACGCATCGCCGGCTTGCTGGTCGTCGGCGTCGATCATCGGTTAAGGCCCTCCTCGCGCACCGCTATCAGCGCGGCGCCGATCGGGGAATGGGGAACGACCCGTTCCGGAGGCCGCGTTACTCCGACTACTGCGGTTGCCACGACGGCGGCGCGCGGTCGTGCAAGCGGGGAAGGCCGTGCCCGGTTCAGCGGCTCGGCCCGCGCGGCACATCGCGAAACGCCACGCCGTGGTCGCCCGATGGCTCGCGCGGCATCCCCAGAATGCGCTCGCTCACCACGTTGCGCGCGATCTCCGTCGTGCCGCCGCCGATGCAGGCCACCTGGCGCAGCAGGAAGTCCATGCCCGGCGCCCCGTTTTCCGCCTCGTCCGCCTCGCTCCATGCGGCGGCGTCCGATCCGGCCAGATCGAATGCGATCGTCGTGCGGCGGACGGCCGCCATGCCGTGGAACAGCCGGCCGATCGCCGATCCATCCACGTTCGCGGTGCCGGAGGCGGCCGCGGCGGCGAGCCGGCGGTTGAGCGAATGGGTGACGATATCGAGCGCGCGGGCCTCGCCGATCAGCTCCCGCGCGATGGGGTCGTCGAGGCGCCCGGCAGTGGCGGCCATCGCCACCAGCGGCGACCCCCTCGTGCCCCCGCCGCTCAGTCCGGTCGGCCGGGTGACGTAGGGCGAGTTGGCGGCCATCCGCTCGTGGAACATCCAGCGGCTGCCGACCGTCCAGCCGCCGTTGACGGCGCCCACGCGATCGCTGTCGGGTATGCGGACATCGGTGAAGAATTCCTGACAGGCTTCTGATTCGCCATTCAGCCGCTCGATCCGGCGAATCTCGATGCCGGGCTGGCGCAACGGCAGCATGAAGACGGTGAGGCCCTGATGCTTCGGCACGTTCCAGTCGGTCCGGGCGAGGCACAGGCCCCAGTCCGCCCAATAGGCGCGCGAGGTCCACACCTTCGATCCGTTGAGGATCCAGTCGTCGCCGTCGCGGACCGCCGCCGTGGTGGCGCCCGCCACGTCCGATCCGCCGCCCGGCTCGGACAGCATCTGCACCCAGAAGGCATCGCCCTTCAGGATCGGCGGAATGTGCCTCGCCTTCTGCTCCGGCGTGCCGAATTCCAGCAGGATCGCGGCGCAGGGCGTGAAGGTGGGCACCATGAAGCGCGAGGGGAATTCGTGCCCGGCCAGTTCCTCGTTGAACGCGCGCTGGTGGTCGGGCGACAGGCCCAGCCCGCCATATTCACGCGGAAAGCAGATGCCCGCGAAACCGCCGTCGTACAATTTGCGCTGCAATGCGCGATCGCGCGCGACGGCAACCAGTTCGGCGGCGTCGTCCGCGCAATCCTGATCCAGATCCCAGGGCTGCACCGGCCCCAGGTTCGCCGCGATCCAGCCGCGCGCGCGGTGGCGAAAATCCTCGACGCTTTCCCCGCTGTCGCTCATGCCCGCGTCTCCCGCCCGATCTGCATGGCGGCCAGCAGCCGCCTGTGGTCCGCCGGCGTGCCGTACAGCAGCCGGTTGAGGGTGACCCGCCGCAGGAAAAAGTGGAGGTCGTGCTCGTAGGTCACGCCGATGCCGCCGTGCATCTGCACGCATTCCTGCGCGAGTTCGGGGCCGTGGTGGCCGATATAGGCCTTGGCGGCGCTGGCGGTGTCGGCGGCCAGCGGCGTGTCGTCCGCCACCGCGTCCGCTGCGGCATCGCTGATCGCATGGCTCGCCTCCAGCCAGCTCTTCATGTCGGCAAAGCGGTGCTTGAGCGCCTGATAGGAAGCGAGGGCGCGGCCGAAGGCGTAGCGATCGAACGCCCAGTCGAGCGTCATCGCAAAGGCCGCGTCCATCGCCCCGACCGATTCCGCCGAGAGCATGACGGCGGCATGCCGCACCTGCCGCGCGATCTGATCGTCCGCGCGACCATGATCGCCGACGAGCGCTGCCGCCGGCGCGCGAACGGAATCGAACGTCACGGCGGCGAAGCGGCGGCTGACGTCGAGGCCCTTCAGCGCCCGTATCCCGACACCGGCCTCGCCGGTGGGGACGAGAAGCTGGGTCGCGCCGCCGCTCTCGCTCCGCCCGCTGACCAGCAAATACGCGGCCTGCCCGGCGGCCTCCACGGGGCGGACCGATCCGTCGATCACGAAATCGTCGCCGTCGCGGCGGATCGTCACGTCCGGCTCCTGCCAGGGCGCGGCGCCGAGGCAGGCGGTGGCGATGGTCGTGCCGGCGATCAGTCCGTCGAGCACGGCGCGGGGCAGGTCACCCGGCTGGCCGGACAGGGCCGAGGCCACCACGTTGCAGTCCACGAGCGGGCCGGGGGCGGCGTGACGGCCGAACTCGTAGGCGATCAGCGCGAGATCGACCGTACCCCGGCCGCTGACGCTGCCGCCGCCGTCCGCTTCGTCGACCAGCGGCATGGTCCAGCCGAGCGCCGCGCCGTCGGCCCAATAGCCCGGGTCGAAACCGGCCGGATCGTTCCGGTTCTCGCGCAGGCGGGCCAGCGGCACGCGCTCGCCCAGGAACCGTGCGGTCGTGTCGCGGAACAGCGCCTGATCGGCGGTGAGGTCATGCCACATGCGCGCGCTTCTCCCCTGACGGCAGCGGTTTGGACGGCGCCGTCACCCGGGCTGCGGGCGGCGGCGCCGTCGTCTTGATCCGTCAGGCGGCGGCTTCGGGCGCCGTCTCGAAGATCATCGTCTTGGCTTCGAGATAGGGGTGCAGCCCCTCGACGCCGCCCTCACGGCCGATGCCCGACTGCTTGAACCCGCCGAACGCGATGCCGAAATCGGAGCGGAAGCTGTTGTGCCCCACGGTGCCCGCGCGCAGCCGGCGGCCGACCGCATAGGCGCGCTCGGGATCGTTGGTGAATACGCTGCTGTTGAGGCCGTAGATGGTATCGTTGGCGAGTTCGATCGCATGCTCCTCGCTGGAGGCGGCGATCACGCTCAGCACCGGGCCGAAGATCTCCTCGCGCGCGATGGTGGAGTTGTTGTCCACGTTGGCGAACACCGTCGGCTCGATGAAATAACCGCGGTTGAGGTGCGCGGGGCGCCCGCCGCCGGTGGCCAGCCGCGATCCTTCCGATTTGGCCTGCGCGATCAGGCCCTCCACCCGGTCGCGCTGCCGGCCCATCGCCAGCGGCCCCATCTGGCTCGACGCATCGAACGGGTCGCCGACCTTGATGCCGCCGAACGAGGCGGAGAGCGCGTCGACGAAGTCGTCGTGCCGCTTGTCGCTGACGATGATGCGGGTGAGCGAGGAGCAGACCTGCCCGGTCATCAGCGGCGCCATGCGCGCGATCGTGGTCGCCGCCTTGGCGATGTCATAGTCGTCGAGGATCACGGCCGGGGACTTTCCGCCCAGTTCCAGCGTGACCCGCGCGACCCGCTCCCCGCAGATCGAGGCGATCTTGCGCCCGGCGGCGGTCGAGCCGGTGAAGCTCACCTTGTCCACGCCCGGGTTGCGAACGAGCAGTTCGGACACTTCGCGCTCGGCGGTCAGCACGTTGACGACACCGGCGGGCAGGCCGACCTCCTCGCAGATTTCCGCGAGGAAATAGGGCGCGGCCGGCGCCTCGGGCGAGGCCTTGACGATCACCGTGCAGCCGGCGATCAGCGCGGCGGCCACCTTGTACGACATCAGCGAATGCGGCGCGTTCCACGGGATGATCGCGGCGACCACGCCGACCGGCTCGCGCACCAGCAGCGCGGGCAGGCCCGAGGCGGACGTGTGCTTCTCCTCCCAGGCGAAGGTCTCGCCGAGGCCGGCGTAATAACGGAACACATCGGCGACGCCCTTGGCCGAGTGGATCGACATCGAGCGCAGCACGCCCGATTCAGATGCCCAGGTATCGGCCAGCGCCTCGCGCTTCTGTTCCCACGCATCGGCGATGCGGGTGAGGAACGCGCCGCGCTCGGCGGGGCTCATCCGCGGCCACGGGCCATTGTCGAAGGCGTTGCGTGCGGCGGCCACCGCCCGCTCGATATCGGGCGCCTGCGCCTCGGCGACGGTGAGGAACGTCTCCTCGCTGGTGCTGTCCACCACGTCGAACGTGGTGGAGGCGGACGGCTCGATCCAGTCCCCGCCGATGAACAGCGCGCGCGGCTGGCGGACATGGCTGGCGCGGGGGGCGATAGTGCTCATGATAACCTCTTCCTGTAATGGGGGCCTGCCGGCGTCATGCGGCGGCGTCCGGTCGGTCTCTGTCGGCGGCGATCCGGATCAATGATCGAAGACGATCACGCTACGCGCCGTCTCACCCGCGATCAACTGCTCGTACCCCTCGTTGATCTGCTCCAGCGCGATACGTTGCGAGATCAGGGGATCGAGCGTCAGACGACCGTCTAGGTAGAGCTGCGCATAGGTGGGGATCACGCGCTGGAACGGCACCGATCCCATGTTCGAGCCGATGATGCGGATCTCCTTGCCGAGCAGCGCCAGCGCGGGAACGCTCAGTTCGGCGTCCATCCTGGTGATGCCGACGATCATCAGCGTGCCGCGCTTGCGCAGCATCATGAAGGCCTGCCGCTGCACCGCCGGAATGCCGATCACCTCGAAGGCATAGTCCGCGCCGCCGCCGGTCGCCTCGATCACCCGCTCGACCGCCCCTTCGCCGCCCAGCACCACGTCGGTCGCGCCGAACGCGCGGGCGAGTTCGAGCTTGGCGGGGTTGAGATCGACCGCGATGATCTGCGCCGCGCCGGCCAGCCGCGCGCCCTGCACCACGTTAAGGCCGACGCCGCCGCAGCCGAGCACCACGACCTTGCTGCCGGGCTTCACGTCCGCGCCCGCCGTGACCGAGCCGATCCCGGTGAGCACCGCGCAGCCGAGCACCGCCGCGACATCCAGCGGCATCCCCTCCGGCAGTTTCGAGACGGCGCTGCGGTGGACGATCATCTCCTCGGCGAACGCGCCCAGGTTGCAGAACTGCTGGATGGCCTCGCCGTTCTGGCGGATCGGCGAGTTCGTCTGCGGCTGCGGGCGGACGGGCTTGTCGCTGCACAGGTGGTTGTGGCCATCCTGGCAATCGCCGCAATGGCCGCAGTAGATCGAGGTGCAGGTGACGACGCGGTCGCCGGGGGCCAGCCCGCGCACGTCGCTGCCCACCGCCTCGACGATGCCCGACGCCTCGTGGCCGAGCACGATCGGGAAGGGGGAACCAAGGTCGCCCGACATCACGTGATAGTCGCTGTGGCACAGGCCGCTTCCCGCCACGCGGATGCGAACCTCTTCCGGGCGGGGGCCGTCGAGTTCCACCGTCTCGATCGTCAGGGGTTCACGGGCGGCGCGAAGAATGGCAGCTTTCATCGGGTATCCTCGTTTTCGGGGGAATTCAGGCGGCGAGCGCCGGGGCGGGGGCGGCCTGCGCCCCGCGCACCAGCTTGCCGGGCAGCGCGCCGGTCGGCCGGTCGTCGCGGGTGATGATCTCGCCCGCGACGATCATGTAGCGATAGCCGTTGGCGCGCTGGTCCAGCCGGCGGCCGCCGCCGGGCAGGTCGTCGGCGATCTCTGGCGCGTGCAGGGTCAGGCCGTCGTAGTCGATGACGTTGACGTCCGCCTTGTAGCCCGGCGCGATCACGCCGCGATCGCGGAAGCCGACGATGGCGGCCGGATGCGAGGTCATCAGGCGCACGGCCTCCTCGATGGCGAGCCTGCGGCCCTGGCGGTCGCGCGTCCAGTGGGTGAGCACGAAGGTGGGGTAGCTGGAATCGCAGATCAGCCCGTAATGCGCGCCGCCGTCGCCCAGCCCCATGACGGCGTGGGGATCGTCGAAGAAGTCGAACATGAAATCGAGGCTGTCGTTGGCGAAATTGCCGAACGCGACCAGCAGCATGCCCTTGCCGTCGTTCTCCAGCAGCAGGTCGTAGGCCAGTTCGGCGGCGGGACGGCCCTCGCGCGCGGCCCGGTCGGCGATGCTGGTGCCGCGCGCCGGCTCGTAGCAGGGCGGATCGGGCAACTCGAACATCACGTCATACTGCCGGGTCATCGTGGTCAGCGGCAGCAGCGCCTCGTCCGGCTCGTCCGCCAGGATGCGCGCCCGCACCTCCGGCTTGCGCAGTTCCACGACGCGTTCCGCCAGCGGCAGGTGGGCGATCGCCTTGTAGGCCGGGGTGTTGACCCACGGGTTGCTGGTCAGATCGAAGCTGGCCATCATCCCCACCGGCCGGGGGAAATATTGCGCGTGGATCGGTGCGCCGCCATCGCGGTTGTGCGCCTGCGTCAGCCGCAGCAACTCCTGCCCGAACGCCGGGTTCTTGCGCGACATCACGATGGTGTAGGTGATCGGCAGGCCTACGGCATCGCTGACCCCCTTGATGAGCGCGAATTCCTCCGCCGGCGTCAGTCCGGTCATGCCGAGCTCGGGGATCAGCTGGATCAGCCCGCCGCCAGCGTCCTTCACCGCCTGTGCGGCGGCGACCAGCTCGTTCTCGCCGGCGTCGAAGCTGGGGATCAGCGCGCCGTCGCTGCGCCGGTCCACCGCCGTGCGCGAGGTGGCGAAGCCGAGCGCGCCGATCTCCACCGCTTCCTTCACGATCGCCTGCATGCCGGCGAGGTCCGCGCGGGTCGGCACCTCGCGGTTGGCGCCGCGCTCCCCCATCACGTTCACCCGCACCGGCGAATGCGGCGCGAAGACGCCGATGTCGATGTCGCGCGGCCGGGCGCCGATCACGTCCATATATTCGGGGAAGGTCTCCCAGTCCCAGGTCAGCCCTTCCTTCATCACCACGCCGGGAATGTCCTCGACACCCTCCATCGTGGCGCACAGCAGTTCGCGGTCGCCCGGGCGGCACGGCGCGAAGCCGACGCCGCAGTTGCCGAGGATCACCGTCGACACGCCATGCGATGACGACGGGTTCATCCGCTGCGACCAGACGGCCTGTCCGTCGTAATGGGTGTGCAGGTCGATGAAGCCCGGCGTCACCAGCAGGCCGGTGGCGTCGATCTCCTCGGCCGCCGTGCCGTCGACCGTGCCGACCGCCCGGATGATCCCGCCCGCGATCGCGATATCGGCGTGCTTCGGTTCGGCGCCGGTGCCGTCGACGACGAGGCCGCCCCGGACGATGATGTCGTAACGCGCCGTCATTGCGGTTCTCCTCTCAGGCAGGGGCGTGGCCGGGGGCGGCGGTCGTCTCCGCGCGCCCGATCGATTGCAGGATGGCGTCCAGGATCGGCGGATAGGGGTTCGTGCCCGATGCGCGACCGACGGCGATCGAGGTCGCCTTGGCGACGTCCGCCTCGCCGTCATGGCCGGGCAGCACGTAGAGCCGCCGCCCGGCGATCGCGTCGAACGTCTGGCGGGCCACCTCGTCGGCGCCCATCGCGTGGCCGCTGGCGACATGGTTGCGCATCATCTGCTCCATCGCGCGCACCGTGCGATGCCTGAACCGCGCGCCCTCGGCCAGCGCCAGCGCGGCGGGGCTGGCCTTTTCGGGGGACATGATGTCGGTCTGGATGATCGTCGGCATCGCGATGGTGACGCCGATGCTGTCGATCTCCTCCGCCGCCAGATCCATGTACAGCGCCTCCGTCAGCGCCAGCGCGGCATGCTTGCTCGTCGAATAGGTGGCGTAGCCCGGATAGACGGTGATCGCCGCCGCCGAGGCGACGGTGACGACGTGGCACGGATCCCCCTGCGCGATCATGCGTGGCACGAACGCGCGGATGCCGTGCGCGATGCTCTTGACGTTGAGGTCGAGAATCCAGTCGAGCTGCGCCTCGGGCGTCTCCCACGCCAGGCTGGCGACGAACGCGCCGGCATTGTTGATGAGCAGATTGACCTTGCCGAAGCGTTCGACGGCGGCCGACGCCAGCGCCTCAACCTCGGCGGAGCTGGTGACGTCGGCCCGCACGGCCAGCACATCTCCGCCCAACTCGGAAAGGGACTTTCGCGCCGCCTCCAGCGCATCCTCCCGGATGTCCGAAAGGACGACCGCCATCCCGCGACGGACGGCTTCCTGCGCCAGCGCGAAGCCGATGCCGCCGGCCGCCCCCGTGATGGCGGCCACCGATCCCCGGAACTCCATCAGTGCGCTCCTGCGGCGGCGGTGGCCGGCGTGCGAACGGCGGGCATCCTGTCGCCGCCGGCCGACAGCGTGAAGCCGGCATAATCGTCCGCGACGATCGACTCGACCCGCTCGACGTAGCGGTCCAGCCCGCCGATATACATCAGGAACACGCGCGGCTTGCCCGGCACGTTGGCGCCCATGTACCAGCTGTTGGCCTTGGTATAGAGCGTCTTTTCCGCCATGTTCGCCACCTCGTGAGCCCAGGCGACCTGCGCGTCGGCATCGGCCTCTATCCGGGTGAGGCCGTTCTTTTCCAGATGGTCGATGGTGTCGGCGATCCAGTCGACGTGATGCTCGATCGTCTGGAGCATGTTGGCCAGCACCGAGGGGCTGGACGGGCCGTTGACCGTGAACAGGTTGGGAAACCCCGCGATCATCAGCCCGAGGTAGCTCTGTGGCCCGTCCGCCCACGCTTCGCGCAGGGTGACGCCGTTCACGCCGGTGATGTTCAGCGCCAGCAGCGGCCCGGTGACGGCATCGAAGCCGGTGGCGAACACGATCAGGTCGAACGGATACTCCTGCTCCGTCGTCCGGATGCCGTCCGCCGTGATGCGCTCGATCGGCGTCTCGCGGATATCGACCAGATCCACGTTGTCGCGGTTGAACGTCGCATAATAGCCGGTGTCGAGGCACAGCCGCTTGGTGCCGAACGGGAAGCTCTTCGGCATCAGCGTCTCGGCGGTCGCGGGATCCTTGACGACGCTGCGGATCTTTTCATGGACGAAGGCGGCGGCGGCGGCGTTCGAATCCGGATTGCTTGAAATGTCGCTGAACACCGATTGCAGGCTGAACGTGCCGAAGCCCCACGCCTCCTCGAACCGGGCGCGGCGCTCCTCCTCCGATACCGACATCGCCGGCAGGCCGGTGTTGATACGCGACGGCACGCCGCCCTTGGTGCGGCGGTTGCGCTTGTGGTGCGCGGCATGATCGGCGCGGACCTCGGCTTCGTAGGCCGGATCGACCGGGCCGTTGTGCGCCGGCACGCTGAAGTTGGGCGTGCGCTGGAAGACGGTGAGGTGCGCTGCCTGCTCGGCAAGAATCGGGATCGACTGAATGCCCGACGAGCCGGTGCCGATCACCGCGACCCGCTTGCCCGCCACGTCCACCGGCTCGCGCGGCCAGGCGCCGGTCTGCACCCAGCGGCCCCGATAGTCGTCGAGGCCATCGATTTCCGGTGGCTTGGGCAGCGAGAGGCTGCCGACCGCCGTCATCAGGTATCTGCAGCGCACGGTGTCTCCGCGATCGGTGCGGACGAGCCACTCGTTGGCGCTCTCGTCTAAATCGGCCGAGGTCACGCGTGTCTCGAAGGCGATCTCGCGGCGCAGATCGAACCTGTCGGCGACATGGTTGGCGTATTGCAATATCTCCGGCTGGGTGGCGAAGCGTTCGCTCCAGCGCCAGCCGTCCAGCACTTCGGGCGCGAACGAATAGGCGTAGTCCAGGCTCTCCACGTCGCAGCGCGCGCCGGGGTAGCGGTTCCAGAACCAGGTGCCGCCGATTTCGGGCGCGGCCTCGAAGCCGAAGGCGGTCAGGCCGAGCTCGCGGAAGCGGTAATGCGCGTACAGCCCGGCGAAGCCCGCACCAACGACGACGACATCGACCGACGGCGGCACGGCCCGGTCTGTCCGGTCACGGTCGGCGCTTGCGAGATCAGAATGGGCCAAATGCCTCTCCAATTATCTTGTCGGTTGCGGGACAGGCCGAATATTCAGCCGTGCCGATCGTTCGTGAGGACGAAATCGAGAAAATTGTCCGCCAGCACCTCGATCATCATCGGATTGCGGGCGACCCCGGCGTCGGAGGCGGCGTGGTTGCTCTGGTCCATGATCGTGTACACCAGCAGCCAGGCCTTCACCCATCGCTTCTGGTCGGCGGGCAGCGCCGGTTCCAGATCGAAGGCGGGGATCTTGCGCCCGAGCGAGCCGACCAGCTGATACAGATAAGGCTGTACCTGCTGGGTGAAGCCGGCTTCCTCGACGTTGGCCTGCGCCAGTACGCGCAGGATGCCGCCGAGCACCCGGTCGCCCTCGAAGAACTCGCGGAGCCACTCCACCACCGTCGCCCGGTCGCGATAATCGCGCGTGGCGATCGCCAGCATCCGGGGCGCGCCATCCGCCGCCGCCTGCTGGAAAAGCTCCAGCGCCAAGGCGGCCTTGCCGGTGAAATGGCGATAGAAGGTGATCCGGCTGACGGCCGCTTCCGCCGTGATGTCGTCGATCGACACCGCGCCGTAGCCATGTTTGCAGAACAGCCGCACCGAGGCCGCGAGCAGCTTCTCCCGACTGTCCTGCTTGCGCTGCTGGTTGAAGGCGAGAAGGCCGGCCATGCGTGGATCGCTGCCGTCAGTCTCCTCGTCGTTCATGCAGGCTCTCCGCATCGGACGGCGACTTCGCATGAGTTGCCCTGACCGATGGTACATTCGGTATCAGACGTTATGCCGGGCGTAAACCATACGATCAGGCCGGTGCCCGATCGCGGATCGTCGCGAAGGCGGCGCGAAGCTCGTCCACGAACAGGGCGGGTTGCTCGAACGCGGCGAAATGGCCGCCGCGCGCCGGCTCGCCCCAGTGGACGATGTTGCTGTACTTGCGCGCGGCCCAGCGCCGCGAGGGGCGGGTCATCTCGCCGGGGAAGATGCTGCACCCGACGGGCAGGTCGGTCGTGCCGGCACCGAACCCGGCCATGCTTTCCCAATAGAGCCGCGCCGAGGACGCGCCCGCGGCGGGCAGCCAGTAGAGCATGATGTTGTCGAGCATCTCGTCGTAGCTCAGCACCGTCGTCGGATCGCCCCCGCTGTCGGTCCACGCGGCCAGCTTCTCGTAGATCCACGCCGCCTGGCCCGCCGGCGAATCGACCAGCGAATAGCCGAGCGTCTGCGGGCGCGTGCGCTGCAGTTCGGCATAGGCCCGGCCCTGTGTGCTGACCTGCTGCATGTCTGCGATCGCCGTTTTCTCGCGGTCGTTCAGGGTCGCCAGATCGTCCGCCGTCGGGGTCGCGACCACGAAGTTGAGGTGGATGGCTGCAAGCTCGGGCGGCCGGATCACCGCCATCGCGCTGGTGACGGCCGAGCCCCAGTCGCCGCCCTGCGCCACGAAACGATCATAGCCCAGGCGCCGCATCAGCTCGATCCAGGCGGCGGCGATCCGCTCGACCGACCAGCCGTGTTCGGCCGGCTTGTCCGAAAAACCGTAGCCGGGCAGGCTGGGAATGACGAGGTGGAACGCCTGCCCGCGATCGCCGCCATGCGCCGCCGGATCGCTGAGCGGCCCGATCACCTTCAGGAACTCGATCACCGATCCCGGCCAGCCGTGGGTGAGGATCAGCGGCAGCGCATCCGGTTCGGGCGAGCGGATGTGAAGGAAGTGGATGCCCAGCCCGTCGATCGTGGTGCGGAACTGGCCCAGCGCGTTCAGCCGGGCCTCGCAGCGCCGCCAGTCGTAGCTGTCGCGCCAGTAGGCGCACAACGCCTGCGCGTCGGCGAGAGGCACGCCTTGCGTGGCGTCCATCACCGTCTCCCGCTCCGGCCAGCGCGTCCGGGCGAGCCGATCGCGCAGGTCGTCCAGCGCGGCCTCGGGCACGTCGAGGTGGAAGTCTTCGATCAAACCGGCCGTCATTCCGCTCTCCGTATTATCTTTATTCACGCAGAATCGAACAAGTGATACTGGGTGTCTCACATGCCGTCGATCGTTGCAACGGTGCCGTCTCGCCAAGGCGATCGCTCGCGCATAGGCGATCGGCTGGCATGAGCGCTCCGATGCTGCGCAGGATACCGTTCGACTTCGAGGGTGTCGACTTCGTCCGGATGGTCGGCGGCATCCTCGAACCCAGCTTCCCTGGCACAATCCCGATCGCAGACGCGTGCCGGCCTGTTATGGCGCATGGCGCGATCGTTACGAGCGCGGCAAGGACATGAGCGTCAAGCAAGGCCTCGCCGGCAAAGGGGCACTGATCGCCGATGTCGCCACGTCGGGCGCGGTCCGCTAGGGCACGACCTCCTGTAGCCGTGGCCCGGAGAGGCGCCGATGTCCGATGATTATGCCCACGGCCGCCGCGACGGCCTCCGTCTGGCGCTGGCCGTGCTGGCGGCGGAGGAAGCGAAATGGGCGGCGCTGCTGGGCGAAAGCCCCTCATGGCGCACCAACGCGATCCGCGAGGTCCGCCACAAGACGCTGCAGGTGGCGCAGAAGCGCATCCACACCGTTCTGGGCCGAATGACGCCGAAGGACGACAAGGCGATGAGCGCGGAACTCAGCGCGGCACTGGACAAGGTGGGCCTCTAGCGGAACCGGCGACAGGCCGGGCATTCTGTCGGGGAGGGCGAACGGCCCCCTCTGCACCGGGTGGATCTCGCCGACCTTGTTGTCATTGGGGGCGCTTCCCGCCACTCATCTTCTCTGTATACCGCCGGATATATCGACTCGGAGAAGCCGGGCGAGATCACGGGCTTGCAGGGGGATCTGATGCGGGGACCAATCGGGGTGATGATGACGGCCGGGCTGACGCTGGCGGCGTCGCCGGCACTGGCGCAGGCAGGGTCGGGCGTGCCGTTGCCCGTTTCCGCAAAGGCGGTGCAGCCGGCAACGGTCCGCGCGACCACGGACGGGGGCGGCGGCGTGCCCGAGATCATCGTCACCGCGCGCCGCCGGGCCGAGGATGCGCAGGCGGTGCCGGGCGGACTGTCGGTGGTGGGGGCGGCGCTGATCGACCGCTCCTATACGGTCAACACGTCGCAGCTGAGCCAGCTCGTGCCCAGCCTCAACTACAGCTCGGCCAATCCGCGCAACACCGCCTTCACCATCCGCGGCCTGGGCAGCAGCGTGGTGGCGGTCAGCCAGGCGAACGACGGGCTGGAGCCGGGCGTCGGCTTCTACGTCGATCAGGTGTATCACGCGCGCCCGGCCACCGCCGCGTTCGACTTCACCGACATCGAGCAGATCGAGGTGCTGCGCGGGCCGCAGGGCACGTTGTTCGGCAAGAACAGCACGGCCGGTGCGATCAACATCACCAGCCGCCTACCCAGCTTCATGCCGGAGATGCGCGGTGAGGTGTCGTTCGGCAGCGACAATTTCCTGCAAGCCAAGGCATCCGGCTCGGGACCGATCACCGATACGCTGGCGTTCCGCATCTCCGCCCTCTCCACCCGGCGCGACGGCGTGATCCGCAACTTGACGGTTGGGCGGGACCAGAACACGCTCGGCAATCAGGCGGTGCGCGGGCAGTTGCTCTACAAGCCGTCGGAGGCGTTGCAGGTGCGCCTGATCGCCGATTTCGCCAATTTCCAGAACGAATGCTGCACGCAGGTGTACGTCCGCGTCGCACCGACGCTGAAGGCGGCCGCGCGGCAATATCCGGCGCTGGCGGCCAACCTGCCCGGTGGCCCGTACCGCCCGCCGAGCCTGAACCCCTATGACCGCGTGACCGACATCGACGCCGAACTGGGCGTGAGCACCAGCGAGGGCGGCGTCTCCGGCATCGTCGACTGGGATTTCGGCGGCGCGACGCTCACCTCCGTGACGGCATGTCGTTTCTGGAACTGGGATGCGGCCAACGACCGCGACTATACCGGCATCCCGATCCAGGTCACCCAGCACATCCCGAGCCGGCAGGATCAGTACAGCCAGGAACTGCGCGTCGCCTCGAACGGCGACGGGCCGGTCAGCTATGTCGGCGGGCTGTATTTCTTCCGCCAGAGGATCACCGGCCGGCCGATCTCGATCTACGGGCCGCGCGGCGCCTACTGGCTGCTGTTCGCCGACAGCAACCTGCTCGACGGCTATGGCAGCGACGGCCGCACCGATTTCCGTTCCGACAGCTATGCCGCGTTCGGCGAGGCGAACTGGCGCCCGCTCCCGGGGCTGACGCTGACCGGGGGCTTGCGCTACACCTATGAGGAGAAGGAAGGCACCTACGACACCTTCACCTTCGGCGGCCCGGCGGTGGTGACGGCGGCACAGCGCGCCAGCCAGCGCACGATCCTGAACGGGCAGAGCTATGCCGCCAGCGACAGGAACGGCGATGTCACGGGGCGCGCCAACATCTCCTATGCGCTGACCGACGAGGTGCGCGGCTACGTCAGCTATGCGCGCGGGGCGAAATCGGGCGGCATCAACATGTCCGGCCTGCCGCTGGACAACAACGGCCAGCCCGCGCTGAACACCGCGGTGGTGAAGCCGGAGAAGAATACCGCCTGGGAGGTGGGGCTGAAGACGCAACTGTTCGATCGCCGGCTGACCCTGAACATCGATGCGTTCCACACCACGGTGCGCGATTTCCAGGCCAACGTGACGGATACCGGCGCGGCGGTGGCGCTGCGCACCTATCTGGCGAACATCCCCGAGGTGCGGGTGAAGGGGATCGAGGCGGATGCGATCGCGCAGGTGACGCGCGATTTCCAGCTGCGCGCGTCCGGCGCCTACAGCCGGGGCAGGTACGTCTCCTACCCCAACGGCCCATGCCCGATCGAGCGGATCGGCACCGGCACCAGCGCGTGCGACCTGAGCGGGCGGGGATTGTCCGGTCTGCCGAAATGGTCGGTCACGCTGGGGGCGGACTATGCCCATCCGCTGGACGGGCTGGGGCGTGACGGGGCGATCCTGCTGCATGTCAGTTCGAATACGCGCAGCCGCACCTTCGGCGATCCCACCGCATCGGCGTTCACGATCATCGGCGGCTACACGATAGTGAACGGCAGCATCGGCCTGCGGTTCGCCGAGGGGCTGGAGGTGGCGGTGTTCAGCCGCAACCTGTTCGACAAGAACTACATCCAGAACCTGACGATCCAGGCAGGCAATTCCGGCCTGGTCCTCGGCACGCCGAACGACCCGCGCACGATCGGCGCGACGCTGCGCGCGCGGCTCTGAGGCGGGGAGGGGGCGGCCCTCGTGGCCGCCGGATCCTGCCGATATAAGAAAAAGGCCGGCCCCGCATGGTACGGGGCCGGTCCATCGGGTCAGGCGGCGGCGGAGACGCCCAGCCGCTCTTCCAGCGCTCGCTGCTCGGTCCAGAGCGCAGGCGGCACGTTGCCGAACTTCTTCAGGTCGGCCGCGCTCGACTCCGCCTCGCGCGCCCAGACCGCCGGATCGACCGAGAATAGCTCCTTCAGCGCCGCCGGATCGAGGTTCAGGCCGTCAAGGTCAATGCCGCCCGGCACCGGCAGGCGGCCGATCGGGCTGTCCACCGCGTCCGCCGTGCCTTCGCACCGCTCCACGATCCACTTCAGCACGCGCACGTTCTCGCCGAAGCCCGGCCACAGGAACTTGCCGTCCGGCCCCTTGCGGAACCAGTTGACGAGGAAGATGCGCGGCAGCACGCCGGCATCGCTCGACGCCGAGGCGCCGATCCGCAGCCAGTGGGTGAAGTAGTCCGCCATGTCGTAACCGCAGAACGGCAGCATGGCGAACGGATCGCGGCGCAGCGCGCCCACCGCATTCTCCGCCGCCGCCGTGCCTTCCGAGGCGATGTTGGCGGCAAGGTAAACGCCGTGCGTCCAGTCGAACGATTCCACCACCAGCGGCACCGCCGTGGCGCGACGGCCGCCGAACAGGATCGCCGAGATCGGCACGCCTTCGGGCGAATCCCACTCGTCCGCGATCGCCGGGCACTGCGAGGCAGGCACGGTGAAGCGGGCGTTGGGGTGCGCGGCCGGCTTGCCGCTGGCCGGATCGTAGGGGTTGCCCTGCCAGTCGGTCATGCCCTCGGGCGCGGTGTCGCTCAGGCCTTCCCACCACACGTCGCCATCGGCGGTCAGTGCGGTGTTGGTGTAGATCGCGTTGGCGTGCAGCGTTTCCACCGCGTTGCGGTTGGTGCCGGGGCCGGTGCCGGGCGCGACGCCGAAGAAGCCCGCTTCCGGGTTCACCGCATACAGCCGTCCGTCGGTGCCAAAGCGCATCCACGCGATGTCGTCGCCGACCGTCTCGGCCTTCCAGCCGGGGATCGTCGGCTCCAGCATGGCCAGGTTGGTCTTGCCGCAGGCGGACGGGAAGGCGGCGGCGACGAAGTGCGTCTTGCCCTCGGGCGAGGTCAGCTTGAGGATGAGCATGTGCTCGGCCAGCCAGCCGCCGTCACGCGCCATCACGCTGGCGATACGCAGCGCGAAGCACTTCTTGCCGAGTAGCGCGTTGCCGCCGTAGCCCGAGCCGTAGGACCAGATCTCGCGCGTCTCGGGATAGTGGACGATCCACTTCTCGTCGTTGCACGGCCACGCCACGTCCTTGGCACCAGCGGCCAGCGGCGCGCCGACCGAGTGGATGCAGCGCACGAAGAAGCCGTCGTCGCCGAGCATGTCGAGCGCCTGGGTGCCCATCCGCGTCATGATCTTCATCGACAGGACGACATAGGCGCTGTCGGTCAGCTCCACGCCGATCGCGCTCTTGTCGGAGCCGATCGGCCCCATGCAGAACGGCACGACATACATCGTGCGGCCGCGCATCGCACCGTCGAACAGCCCGTCCATCTTGGTGCGGGTGTCGGCGGGGTCGCGCCAGTTGTTGGTCGGCCCGGCATCCGATTCCTGCGCCGAGCAGATGAAGGTGCGGCTCTCGACACGGGCGACGTCGCGCGGATCGGAACGAGCATAGAAGCTGTTCGGCCGCTTGGCCGGATCGAGCTGGGTCAGCGTGCCCGCATCGACCAGCTGGGCGGTCAGCCGGTCCCATTCCTCCTGCGAACCGTCGCACCAGACGACCTGATCGGGCTTGGTCAGCGCAGCGACCTCCTCGACCCAGGCGACCAGGGCGCGATGGCCGGTCGGGGCGGGGGTGGTATCGGCCTTGGTGGTATCGGAATGCAACACGGGCATGGTAGTCGAGTCTGTCATGGCGATCCTGTTCATCACCGGCGCTGCCGCCGCTTGCCGGCGAGCCTGAATATCGGCCACGCCGGGCCACAATGATTCCGATCCCGATGGGACCGGCAGAAGGGCTGCATCGCACAAATCGATGCCGTTCGGCGAGATCAATTCAACGTCGCCGCCGACGTTTACCCATTTTTCGGGACTTTAGCACCATGCCGGGACGATGTGGAGTCGCCCCGTCCGGTGCCGGTCGCGCCGATCTCGATGATAAACGCCTGCCGCCCGGGCGATGCTCAGAGCAGGGTGATCCCCACCTTGCCGAAGAAGCGACCGCTTTCGAGATGACGGTAGGCGTCGTCGATACGCGACAGATCGTAGACGACATCCACCACCGGCCGCACGGCATGTCGCGCGCAGAAGGCGAGCATCGTTTCATGGTCGGTGCGGTGGCCCACCGTGATCGGCGCGACGGGGTGGCCGCCGATCTCCTGCCGCTCCCAGCTGAAATCGTCCCCCAGCATCCCGATCGCCGAAATGACGCCGCCGGGGGCGAGCAGCCCGGCCGCCGCCTCCACCTCGCTGGATCCCACGACGTCGACAAGGATGTCGATCCGGGCGCCACCAAGCTCGCGCCGCACCGCTGCCGCCCAGTCCGTCTCCCGCCGGTAGTTGACGGTGATGTCCGCCCCGAGCGCGCGGGCGCGGGCCAGCTTGTCGTCCGACGATGAGGTGATGGCGACATGCGCGCCCGCCGCCTTGGCGAACTGCAACGCCGCGATCGAGACGCCGCCGGTGCCCTGGCACAACACCCATTCCCCGGCCCGTAGCGGGCGCGGGGCGAACAGCGCGTTCCACGCGGTGAGTCCGGCGCAGGTCATCGTCGCGGCTTCCAGATCGCTCATCGTGGCGGGGTTGTGGACAAGGCTTTCGGCCGGGAACACGGCATATTGGCGCGCCACGCCATCGGCCTGGCCGCCGAGCATCGCCAGCGAGGTCTGCTGCCCCTCGATCCAGCCCAGTGCGAAGATCGGGCTGACGCGGTCGCCGGGCGCCACCCGCTCCACCCCGCCGCCGACCGCTGCGACCACGCCGGCCGCACACGAAAGCGGCACGTAATCCGGCGTCTTCGTCATGCCCGGCAGGCGGCCGGTGGCGAACAGCAGGTCGCGGTAGTTGAGCGTCGCCGCATTCAGCCGCACCAGTGCCTCGCCTGCGCCGGGCGTCGGCATCTCGCCTTCGACGAGGCGCAATCCCTCGATCCCGGCCCCGCCCACGGCCGTCGCGCCCAGCATCTTCGTCATGTCGTCTCTCCCTGATCGATCGATAGGCGATGTTCGCATCGTCCTTAAACCGAAAATGCCGCGGGGTATGCGCGGCAGCCCGGCGACCCGGGCGTCGGAACTCCCGCATCGGGCGGTCGTTTAGCCGCCGTTACGTTTTGACAGGAGTGTGTATGCGGAATCTCGGGTTCAGGATGCGCGGTGCCATCGCCGCCTCTGTGCTGATGCTTGCGGCCACCCCCGCGCTGGCCGGCGATGAGGAGCGCGCGCGCGCCGCCATCGCCGAGGCGCAGGGCAAGATCGACGCCGCCGGCCGGATGAAGGCAGGCGAGGTGACGCCGGATGCCATCGCCAAGGCGCAGGCCTCGCTCCGCCTGGCGCAGGAGGAGATCAAGAGCGGCCACGAGCAGAAGGCGATCCAGGCCGCGATCGAGGCGCAGCAGTTCGCCGACACCGCGATCGGCCGCACCCAGCAGCGCAACGATGCCGCCGTGCAGGCACAGGCGGCGACCACCGTCGATGCGCAACAGCAGGCCGTCGCCGCCAACGTGCGCGCCGATGCCGCCGAGCAGGCAGCCGCCAGCGCCGCCGCCGATGCACAGGCCGCGCGCAATGCGCCGCCCGTCGTCGTCGCTGCGCCCGCGACCACGACCGTGACCACCGAGACGGTGAAGACCGCCGCCCCCGCCAGGGCCGCGGTCAAGCGCCCGGTGCGCAAGGTGGTCGCCAGGACGACGACCACGAAGCCGCGCGCTGCCGTGGTTGAAAAGACGACGACGACCGTCACCACCCGCTAAGGCGCGAACGACGGTTATCGGGGGAGGGCGCTCCGGCGGGGCGGCTCTCCCCTCATGGTACGGCGGGCGGCTGTCTCGCCCCGAAGCGAAGGCGAGCAGATATGGATGCGTTGACCGGGCTGGAACTGCGATCACTGATAACGGTGGACGGCGAACTGCGCGTGTCGCTCGAACAGGTGCCCGTGGCCGATCCCGCGCCGGGGGAGGTCGTCGTGCGTATGGAGGCGGCGCCGATCAATCCGTCCGATCTCGGCCTGCTGCTCGGTCCGGCGGACCCGGCGACGTTCCGCGCCGGTGGCGAGGTCGGGTCGCCCGTGCTGATCGCCGATATTCCCCGGCCGGCGCCGGCATCGGTGGCCGCGCGTATCGGTCAGTCGCTCGGCGTGGGCAACGAAGGCGCCGGGACGGTGATCCGCGCCGGTGCCGACGTCGTGCATCTGGTCGGCCGCAAGGTCGCCCTGCTCGGCGGGCCGGTCTACACCCAGTATCGCGTGCTGCCGGCAAAGGCCTGCACCGTGCTGCCCGAGGACGCCACGGCGGCAGAGGGCGCGGCGCTGACGGTCAATCCGCTGACCGCGCTCGCCTTCGTCGAAACGATGCGGCTGGAGGGGCACTCGGCGATCATCCACACCGCCGCCGCCTCCAACCTGGGGCAGATGCTCGTGCGGATCTGCCTCGCCGACGGGGTGCCGCTGGTGAACGTGGTGCGTAGCGCGGCGCAGGCGGCGCTGCTGCGCGACATCGGCGCGACGCATGTGGTGGACAGCACCGCCGCCGACTTCCGCGACCGTCTGGTCGAGGCGATCGCGGACACCGGCGCGACGATCGCCTTCGACGCGATCGGCGGCGGCACGCTGGCCGGCGATATCCTGAACGCGATGGAGACGGTTGCCTCGCGTTCGCTGGACGGCTTCACCCGCTACGGATCGACCACGCCCAAGCAGGTGTACATCTACGGCATGCTGGATACCGGACCGACCGTGCTGGAGCGCCGTTTCGGTTTCAGCTGGGGCATGGGCGGGTGGCTGCTGTTCCCGTTCCTGCAACGCGTCGGGGCGGAAACGGGCGACCGGCTGCGCAAGCGTGTGCTGGACGAGTATCGCACGACCTTCGCCAGCCGCTACACCGCGACGATCGGGCTGGCCGACATGCTCGATCCGAAGATCGCGGCCGATTACACCCGCAAGGCGACCGGCACCAAATATCTGGTCGATCCGAGCCGCTGACCGGCAACCCGGCGATGTTCGGACGGCCCGCGACCGCGCTGGCGGCGCTGCTGGCGGTATGGCCGGCCGTGCTGCCGGCGCAAGTGTCGTCATCGTCGGCGGCTTTGGCGGCGATCCCGGAAGCCCCCGTCGAGGCACTCGCGCGGGACGGGGCGCTTTATGCCGCTCAATATGGCGTCACGTTGGTCGAGGCGATGCGGCGGCTGCGATTGCAGCAGGAGAGCGTGGCGGCGGTCGACGCGCTGGCGCTGGCGCATGCCGACCGGCTGGCGGGCATCTTCATCGAGCATGTGCCCGATTATCGCGTGGTGCTGCTGCTGACCGGCATCCCGCCGATTCCCGACGAACGCATCGCCATCGCCGACCTGACGCTGACCGTCGAATATCGCACCGGTGCGCCGGCCACCCGCGCGGCGGTGCTGGCCGCGCTGTCCACCCGCGCCGGGGACATTCGCGCCGCCATGTCCTACCCGCCGGGCATGGGGGCCAACCCGCGCAGCGGGATGCTGGTGGTGGTGGTCCGCTCGGGCGAGATCGCGTCCGAGGGGGCGGCGGCACTCGCCACGCGGCTTGGCGCGATCGCCGGCGTGCCGGTGGAAATCAGGAGCGCCGCCGGGGTGGACAGCAATTCCGCCATCGAGGGCGGATCGCGGCTGCTGGGCAGCAACGCGGGGGAGAAGCGGCGCTTCCTCTGTACGTCAGGCTTCGTGGTGACGGACGGCGCACGCACCGCCATCACCACGGCCGCGCACTGCCCCGACGAGATGAGACACATCGACGCGACCGGGGGCGCCACGCCGTTGCGGATGATCGGCGCATGGGGGGCGCGCTATCAGGATGTACAGATTCATGAGCCGCTCGACCCGGCCCCGCCGCTCGAACCGCTGTTTCGGGCCGACGCGGTCGATGGCCACCCGCGCCGCCTGACGAGCTGGCGCAACCGTGCGAGCACGCGGGTGGGCGATTACGTCTGCCACCGCGGGGAGCGGACCGGCTACAGCTGCGCCGAGGTCGAGTTCGTCGACTACGTCCCGCCCGGCGACCTGTGCGCGGGCGCGTGCGATCCGGTCTGGGTGGCGGTGAAGGGGCCGACGTGCCGGGGCGGCGACAGCGGCGGGCCGGTGTTCAGCGGCACGGTGGCCTTCGGGATCGTCAAGGGCAGCAGCTACACCACGGACGGCACCTGCCGGCGCTATTATTATATGTCGACGGACTATCTGCCGGCCGGCTGGACGCTGCTCCACTGACGACGGGCGAATTCCGGTTACTGCATGGTCGATCCGCCGTCGCCGCCGTCCCGGTCGCGACCGAAGAACAGCAGGAACTGCACGAGCAGGTCGGCGCGATCGGCCACGGTGGGCGTCTCCAGCAGCGCCTGCTTGGCGGCGATATCGAACGGGGCGATCTGGGCGATGCCGTTGACCAGCGATTCGTCATCGAGCCGGCTCACCGCATCCCAGTCCACCGCATAGCCGCGCGCCTCGGCGAAGCGACGCGATTCACGCTCCAGCTCGGCGCGCACGATCATCGGCAGCGGTTCGGCCGGGGCGGCGTCGTCGAACGCGTCGAACGATGCCTCGATCTGGCGGAACGGCGTCGAGGCATCGATCTCCGCGATCAGGCGGAAGCGGGTCAGCCCTTCCAGGACGACATTGAACCGACCGTCCTCCAGCGCATCCACCTGCGCGATGCGGCCGACGCAGCCAACGTCGAACAGCGGCGGGCGGGGGCCGTCGGCGCGCGGCTGGATCATGGCGATCCGCCGGTCACGCGCCAGCGAATCGCTCACCAGCGCGCGATAGCGCGGCTCGAAGATATGAAGCGGCAGATGCATGCGCGGAAACAGCAGCGCCCCCGCGAGCGGAAAGACGGAAAGGCGCGTGCCGGCCATCAGGTGAACAGCACGGCGGAAAGGCGGCGGCGCTGCGCGCTCACCCACGGATCGGCCAGCCCCACCGCCTCGAACAGCTTGAGCAACTGGGCGCGGGCGGCACCCTCGTTCCACTCACGGTCGCGGCCGATGATCTCCAGCAATGCGTCGGCCGCGCCCTCGCGGTCGCCGTTCGCCATCAGGCCGCCGGCCAGCTCGAACCGGGCGGCATGATCGTCGGGATCAGCCGCCACCCGCGCGCGCACGCCGTCGAGATCGTCGACCGGCTTCGCATCGCGCGCCAGCGAGATGGCGGCACGAGCGCGGGCGACGGCGGTATCCTTGGCGGCCTCGGGCGGCAGCGCGGCAAGCGCGGCTTCGGCCTCGTCCACCTGCCCCGCCATCAGCAAGGCGCGCGCCAGTCCGGCGACTACGGCGGGATTGTCCGGCGCGATCTCGACGATCTGGAAGAAGATCGACAGGGCGCGCTCGGCATCGCCGCTCTCCAGCACCTCCTCGCCCATCGCCAGCAGCGGGGCGATGTCCTGCTCGATCGCGCCGGCCTCGCTCTCTACCGGGATCTGCTTCAGGATCTGGTCGAGGGTGGCCTTGAGCTGCCCCTCGGTGCGGGCCTGCGTGAGATCGGCGACGAGCTGGCCCTGGAACAGCGCATAGACGGTGGGGATGGACTGCACGCGGAACTGCGCGGCGATGATCTTGTCCTTGTCGACATCGATCTTCACCAGCTTCACGCCCTTGGCGGCGTAGTCGGCGGCCACCTTGTCCAGCACCGGGCCGAACTGCTTGCACGGGCCGCACCATTCCGCCCAGAAATCGAGGATGACCAGCGAGGTCATCGACGGCTCAACGACATCGCGCTTGAACGCCTCGATCGCCTCGCGCTCGGCCGCTCCCATACCCAATGTCGCCACTCGTGAACTCCCGTCGCTGTGTGCCGCCTTATGTGGGCCGAAAGCCGGCCGTGCCAAGCCCCCGCGACGCCGCCGCACAAGATGCCGCAGCGGGGCCGCGGGAAAGCTTACGGTGCGGTGGCGATATGCTAGGCCGGTGCCCGACGATGCGCGCGATCCTGCCCCTGTTCGCCAGCCTGATGCTGATGCTGACCGCCTGGACGGTGGCGGCCCACGCCGCCGAGCGCCCGGTCGTGGCAAGCGTCGCCTCGGCGACGGCGGATCATGACAACCCCGCCGGGGAGGACCATGCGCTCGTCCACCAGCATGGCGGCTGCCACGGCCATTTCCTCGATATCGCGCGCGCGCCGGCATTTCCGCGCGGGCCGGTGGCGGGGCCGCGTGTCGCCGCCGCGTGGCAGGGATCGCTGCTCCTCTCGGGCGTCCCGCCGCCGCATCTCCGGCCGCCGCAAGCCTGACGCCGCCATGCGCCGGCCGCCTCAGTTGCGGCCCGGCACCCCCATGTCCGTCCGGAGACAGTCGATGAAGAGCATCATCGCGGCCTTGCTTGCCGCTACCGTGTGCGCCGCCGCGCCGGCGCAGGTGCCGCCCCTGCCCGAACTGGACGACGCGATCCCGCAGGGACCGTCCTTCACGCTGGACCAGGCGATGCTGCAGGCGGACGACTCGTCCCCGGCGCGGGGGCTTGCCGAGGCCGGCCTGCGCGGCGCGGTGGCGGGGCGGCGGGTGGCCGGGCTGCGGCCGAACCCGAGCATCGGCATCGCCAGCGAGAACTTCGCCGGCAACGGCCAGTATCGCGGCTTCGACAGCGCCGAGACGACGGTGAGCGTTGACGTGCCGATCGAGCTTGGCGGCAAGCGCGGCGCGCGCATGGCGCTGGCGGGCGCGCTGGCGCACCGTGCGCAGGTGGATGCCGCGGTCGCCCGCGCCGACATGCGCCTGATGGTGGCGCAGGCCTATATCGCCGCGATCGCCGCCGAGCGCCGGCTGGCCGCCGCGCGCACCCAGTCCGTGATCGCCACGCAGACCGAAAAGGCTGCGCGCGTGCGGGTGAGCGCGGGCGAGGCCTCGCCGATCGACGACCAGCGCGCGGACCTGCTGCGGATCAACGCCGAGGCGGATGTGGAGAAGCTGGAGCGGCTGGCGCTGACGGCGCGCGGCAACCTGGCCCGGCTGCTCGGCCGGCCGGTGGCGGGCGCGTTCGACCTGGCATGGTTCCACCATTTCGAGCCGGCGGGGCCGGCGCGGCCGATCGACGCGGAGGGCACGCTCGCGCTCGCCGCCGCCACCGCCGACAGCGAGACCGCCGAGGCGCAGGTGCGGCTGGCACGATCGCTGCGGGTGCCCGATCTGGCGATCGGCGCCGGCGCACGACGGCTGGCGCAGACCAACGATACGGTGGCGGTCGTCAGCCTCTCGCTGCCGATCCCGGTGCGGACCAGCGGCACGGCGGCAATCGCCCAGGCCAGCGCCGAGCGGGACAAGGCCGTCGCCCAACGACGCCTCGCGCTGATCCAGGCCGAGCAGGCGATCGCGGACGTGCAGGCCGAGGTCGCCAACGCCGCCACCACCGCGCGCACCGCCAACGGCCCGGCCATCGCGGTGGCGCGCGAGGCCGCCCGGATCGCCCGGATCGGCTATCGCGAGGGCAAGTTCGACCAGACGGCGCTGCTCGATGTCGAGCGATCGCTGACCGAAACCCGCCTGGCCGCGGTCGATGCGCTGGCGGCCTATCACGAGGCGCGCGCCCGGCTGGACCGGTTGACCGCCGCCGTGCCGGTGGAGACGAGCCGATGAGCCGCCTGATCTGCGCCGCCACGCTGGCGCTGCTGCTGGCCGGCTGCGGCGGCACCAAGCCGGCGACCGAGGCCGGCCACGAGGAAGCCGGTCACAAGGAGGACGGTCACGAGGAAGGCGGTCACGAGGCGGGCGGCGAGGCGGGCCATGCCGAAACGCCCGCCGGCAGCATCGCCATCACGCCGGAGCAGATCACGGCGGCCGGCATCGTGCTGATCCAGCCGACGCTGGGCGGCGCATCGGGGGCGATCCGCGTCTCCGCCAACGTGCAGGGCGATCCGCAGGGGATGCGTGTCGTCTCCGCCGCGATCGGCGGGCGGGTGGTGGCGCTTACCCGCAACCTCGGCGAAAGCGTGGGGGCGGGGCAGACGCTGGCGATCCTCGAAAGCCGCGAGGCGGCGACGCTGAATGCCGAGACGGAGGCCGCCGCCGCCCGCGCCGGGCTGGCGCAGGCGACGCTGCGGCGCGAGCAGCGGCTGTTCGCCGCGCGCGTCTCGCCCGAACGCGACCTGATCGAGGCGCGCACCGCCGCTACCGAGGCGAATATCGCGCTGCGCCTCGCCCGCCAGCAACGCGCGGCGGCGGGCGGCGGGCGATCGGCCGGCGGGCTGAACCGCATCGCCATCGTCTCGCCGATCGCGGGTCAGGTGATCGCGCGCAACGCGCTGCTCGGGCAGACGGTGGCCGCCGATGCCGAACTGTTCCGCGTCGCCAACCTCTCCACCGTGTCGCTGTCGCTGGCGCTGACCGCCGCCGACGCCGGCCGGGTCCGCCCCGGGGCGCGGGTGGAGGTGACGGCGCCGGGCCGCACCGGCACGGCGCGCGTGCGCTTCGTGTCGCCGGTGCTGGACGAGACGAGCCGCATGGTGCCGGTGATCGCCACCTTGCCAAACCCCGCCGGCCAGTGGCGGGTGGGCGAGATGGTGACGGCCGCCGTGCTGATCGAGGGCGGACCGGGGCCGTCGACCATCGCGGTGCCCACCACGGCGGTGCAATCGGTGGAGGATGCGCCGACCGTGTTCGTCCGCACCGCCACCGGTTTCCGCGCGGTGCCGGTGAAGCTGGGCGCGCGCAACGGCAACATGGTGGCGATCACGCAGGGGCTGGCGGGCCGCGAGACGATCGCGGCGGCCAACAGCTTCACGCTGAAGGCCGAACTCGGCAAGGCCGGCGCCAGCCATGAGCATTGAGGCGCAGCACGTGGAGACGACCGGCCTGATCGCCCGCATCGTCACCTTCGCGGTGGCGCGGCGCTGGCTGGTCCTCGCGATCACCCTCGCCGCCGCGCTGGTCGGGGCCGCCGCGCTGTGGCGGCTGCCGATCGACGCGGTGCCGGACATCACGAACAATCAGGTGCAGATCAACATCCGCGCCCCCGCGCTCTCGCCGGAACAGGTTGAGAAGCAGGTCGCCTTCCCGATCGAGACGGCGCTGGCCGGCATCCCGGGGCTGGAACGCACGCGCTCGCTCAGCCGCAACGGTTTCGCGCAGGTGACGGCGGTGTTCGCCGATGCGACCGACATCTATTTCGCCCGCGCGCAGGTGGCCGAGCGGCTGCGCGGCGCGGAGGAGGCGCTGCCGGAGGGCGCACGGCCCGAGATGGGGCCGATCGCCACCGGCCTCGGCGAGGTCTATATGTGGACCGTCCGCATCGGCGAGCTGGGCGAAGGCGTCCACAAGGATGGCGAGCCGGGGCTGCAGAAGGACGGCAGCTACATCACGCCCGAGGGCGATCACCTCGTCAGCCAGGCCGATCAGGCGACGTACCTGCGCACGGTGCAGGACTGGATCGTCACCCCGCTGCTGAAGAACACGGCGGGGCTGGCCGGAATCGATTCGATCGGCGGCTATACCAAGCAATATCTGGTCGTGCCCGATACCGCGCGCCTCGCCAGCATGGGGCTGTCCTTAAGCGCGCTGGCCGATGCGATCGAGCGCAACAACGCCAGCGTGGGCGCGGGCACGATCGACCGCAACGGCGAGGGGTTGGCGGTGCGCGCCGATGCCCGCATCGCCGATGCCGCCGACCTCGCCCGCACCGTGATCGCGACGCGGGAGGGCGTGCCGATCCTGCTCGATCAGGTGGCGCAGGTGCGCACCGGGCAGGCGATCCGCATGGGCTCGGCGTCCGAGAACGGGCGCGAGGTGGTGGTCGGGACCGCGGTGATGCGGGTGGGCGAGAACAGCCGCACCGTCGCCTCCGCCGTGGCCGCGCGGCTGGCGGAGATCGGCCCGTCGCTGCCGCGCGACATCGTGATCCAGCCGGTGCTCGATCGCACGGCGCTGGTGAAGGCGACGATCGGCACGGTGGCGAAGAATCTCGGCGAGGGGGCGCTGCTCGTCATCGTCATCCTGTTCCTGCTGCTCGGCAACTTCCGTGCGGCGCTGATCGCGGCGCTGGTGATCCCGGTCACGATGCTGCTCACCGCGTTCGGAATGTTGCAGGCGGGCGTCTCGGCCAATCTGATGAGTCTGGGCGCGCTCGATTTCGGGCTGATCGTCGATGGCGCGGTCATCATCGTGGAGAATGCGTTGCGCCGGCTGGCGGAACGGCAGCACGAGGCCGCGCGCCCGTTGCGGCTGGACGAGCGGCTGGCGGTGGTCGCCACCTCTGCGCGCGAGATGATCCGGCCATCGGTGTACGGGCAGGCGATCATCATCCTCGTCTATGCGCCGATGCTCACGCTTTCCGGCGTGGAGGGCAAGACGTTCCACCCGATGGCGCTCACCGTCATCATCGCGCTGGTATTCGCGTTCATGCTGTCGCTGACGGCGGTGCCGGCGGCCATCGCGGTGCTGCTGAGCCGACCCGTGGCGGAGGAGGAGAGCCGCGCGATAAGCTGGCTGAAGCGCCGCTACGAGCCGGGCCTCGGCCGCGCGTTCCGCCGCCCCAATGCGGTGATGGGCATCGCCGCCGCCACCTTCGCGCTCGCCATCGCCGCCTTCATGATGCTGGGGCAGGAGTTTCTGCCGCAGCTGGACGAGGGCGACCTCTCGGTGCAGGCGGTGCGCGTGCCGGGCACCTCGGTGGATCAGGCGCAGGCGATGCAGTTCCAGGTGGAGCGGGTGATCTCGGCGATGCCGCAGGTGCGCTTCGTCTTTTCCAAGACGGGTACGGCGGAACTCGCCTCCGATCCGATGCCGCCCAATGCCACCGACACCTTCGTGATCCTGAAACCGCGTGCGCAATGGCCCGATCGGGCGCTGCCGAAGGCTGAACTCGTCGAGGCGCTGGAGCGTCGGTTGGCGACGCTGCCGGGCAACGTGTACGAGATCAGCCAGCCGATCCAGATGCGCTTCAACGAGCTGATCGCCGGCGTCCGCGGCGACGTGGCGGTCAAGGTCTTCGGCGACGATTACGCGGCGATGGGCGACACCGCCGAGCGCATCGCCGACATCCTGCGCAAGACCGAAGGCGCCACCGACGTGAAGGTGGAGCAGACCGAGGGGCTGCCGATGCTGGACATCAAGCCCGATCGCGCGGCGATGGCGCGGCTGGGGCTTTCCGCGCGCGACGTACAGGATGTGGTCGCCGCCGCCGTGGGCGGGCGCGAGGCGGGGATGATCTTCGAGGGGGATCGCCGCTTTCCGGTGGTGATCCGCCTGTCGGACGAGGATCGTGCCGATTTCGAGACGCTGGGACAGGTGCCGGTGCCGACGCCGTCCGGCGCGTTCGTGCCGCTCTCCACCGTGGCGGAGCTGCGCGTGGTGGACGGGCCGAACCAGATCGGGCGCGAGAACGGCAAGCGCCGCATCGTGGTGCAGGCCAACGTGCGCGGGCGCGACGTGGCAAGCGTAGTGGGCGATGCGAAGGCCGCCATCGCGCGCGACGTGCGGTTGCCCGCCGGCTTCTATCTGGAATGGGGCGGCCAGTTCGAGAACCTCGCCTCGGCCCGCGCACGGCTGGCGCTGGTGGTGCCGCTGTGCTTCGTGGCGATCCTCGCGCTGCTGTTCGGCGCGCTGGGATCGGTGCGGGATGCGGCGATCGTGTTTACCGGCGTTCCGCTGGCGCTGGTGGGGGGCGTGCTGGCCCTGCTGCTGCGGGGGATGCCCTTCTCGATCTCGGCGGCGGTCGGCTTCATCGCGCTGTCGGGGGTGGCGGTGCTGAACGGGCTGGTGATGGTCACCTCGATCCAGCAACTGGTGGCCGCCGGCCGGCCCCGCGCGACGGCGGCACGCGAGGGCGCGCTGGCGCGGCTGCGGCCCGTGGCGATGACGGCGCTGGTCGCCTCGCTCGGCTTCGTGCCGATGGCGCTGGGCAGCGGCGCGGGGGCGGAGGTGCAGAAGCCGCTGGCGACGGTGGTGATCGGCGGCCTCGTCTCGGCGACGCTGCTCACGCTGTTCGTCCTGCCAATCCTGTACGCGCGGTTCGGCGGACGGCGGGAGGCAGCGGCGGTCTGATCCGCCCCTTCCGCTGCCCCCGTCATCTACGCTAGAGGCACGCCATGCCCGGCCCCTCCTTCAAGCTCGAACGCGCCCACCCGCTGCCGCTGGCCGGGGTGGACGAGGCGGGGCGGGGGCCGCTGGCCGGGCCGGTCGTCGCCGCCGCCGTGGTGCTGAACCGGCGCAAGGTGCCCAAGGGCATCGATGATTCCAAGAAGCTGTGCGCGACCGCCCGCGAGGATCTGTGCGGGGAGATTCGCGCGGTGGCCTCGGTCGGTGTCGGCATCGCCACCGTCGAGGAGATCGACGACATCAACATCCTGTGGGCGACCATGCTGGCGATGGAGCGCGCGGTCGGCGCGCTGATCGATGCGGGCACGCTGCCGGCGATGATCCTGGTGGACGGCAACCGCTGCCCGAAATGGGCGCACCCCAGCCAGGCGGTCGTCTCGGGCGATGCGCTGTGCCTGTCGATCGCGGCCGCCTCGATCGTCGCCAAGCACGAGCGGGACCGGATGATGCATGCCTATGACGCGACCCACCCCGGCTATGGCTGGGCGCGCAACAAGGGCTATGGCACGCGCGACCACCATGAGGCGCTGGTGCGGCTGGGGCCGAGCCCGCTCCATCGTCGCAGCTTCGGACCGGTGGCGCGAATGCTGGCGGCGCCGAGTCTTTTCGGCAACACCACCAGCGGTTGAGTCCGCGTCGGCGGCGGGACTCAACATGTGGTTCCAAGCACGCCCATCGACCTGTCCGAAGGGCCGCGACTCGCCGGATTCCGGCACTTTCCGCTTGACCCCGGAGTCCCGAGGACTCACCCTGCGGCTCGATTTTGGCGGGGATAATGGCGATGGGCGTGTTGAAACGGATCGAGACGGCGCCGCTGCCGCTTATCCCCGCCCGGCCCAAGCTGGTCGTCTCGGTGCCGCACGACCTGCCGGTCAACCAGATCATCCAGGACGACTGCATCGCCGCGATGGCGCGCCTGCCGGACAGGTCGGTGGACATGATCTTCGCCGATCCGCCCTACAACCTTCAGCTTGGCGGCGACCTCTACCGGCCGGAGGGCGGGCGGGTGGATGCGGTGGACGACCACTGGGACAAGTTCGAGACATTCGCCGCCTATGATCGTTTCACGCGGGACTGGCTGCGCGAGGCGCGGCGCATCCTGAAGGACGACGGCTCGATCTGGGTGATCGGCAGCTATCACAACATCTTCCGCGTGGGGGCTGCCCTGCAGGACGAGGGCTACTGGATCCTCAACGACATCGTGTGGCGCAAGGCCAACCCGATGCCGAACTTCAAGGGCACCCGCTTCACAAACGCGCACGAGACGATGATCTGGTGCGCCAAGAGCGAGAAGGCGCGCTACCGCTTCAACTACCGCGTGATGAAGGCGCTGAACGACGATCTGCAGATGCGATCGGACTGGTCGCTGCCGATCTGTTCCGGCGCGGAGCGGCTGAAGGATGACGACGGCCACAAGGCGCACCCGACGCAGAAGCCCGAGGCCTTGCTCTACCGCGTGCTGCTGGCCTGCACGCAGCCTGGCGACGTGGTGCTCGATCCGTTCTTCGGCACCGGCACCACCGGCGCGGTGGCGGCACGGCTGCGGCGGCGCTGGATCGGGATCGAGCGGGAATCGGCCTATGTGAAGGTGGCCGAGGCGCGCATCGCCTCCACCCTGCCGCTCGACGAAAGCGCGATGGTGCTGATGCCCGAGAAACGCGCCGCCCCGCGCGTGGCCTTCGGCGTGATCGTGGAACTCGGGCACCTCGCCCCCGGCTGCGTCCTGACCGACGCGAAGCGCCGCTGGCGGGCGGAAGTGCGCGCCGACGGCACACTGCTGACGGAGGGGGCGGCCGCAGGCTCGATCCACAAGATCGGTGCCGCTGTGCAGGGCGCGCCGTCGTGCAACGGCTGGACTTTCTGGCATTACGAGGAAGCCGGCGTGCTGCTGCCGATCGACACGCTGCGCCAGCGCCACCTTGCGGCTACCGCATGATCCCCATCGTATGATCGCTACCTCATGATCCTGGCTGCGTTGGGCGATCACCGCGACGCGCGCCTGTATTTCCGCCCGACCGGCTTCGTCGATGCGCCGTTCGGGCTGGACGGGCGGGTGCTGCGGCTGGCCGGTGGGCTGCTGTGGTTTTCCGCCGTCGAGGTGATCGCGGTGGCGGGCGGGCGACGCGTCGCAACCGATCTGCTGGCCGTGGAGGCGCTGCCCGCGCTGATCGGGGCACTGTCCCCGCCGCAGCGCGAGGCGGCAGAGCGGACGATCGCGCGGATCGTGGCGGCACGCCCGCCGCTCCGCCTCGGTGAGCGGACGGTGCGGCTCGACCAGCCGCAGGTGATGGCGATCCTCAACATGACGCCTGACAGCTTCTCCGATGGCGGCCGCTTCGAGACCGACCCGGAAGGCGCGGCGGCATCGGCGGTGGCGATGGCGGCGGCGGGGGCCGCGATCATCGACGTGGGCGGCGAATCGACCCGCCCGCGCGCGGAGACGGTGTGGGAGGGCGACGAGATCGCCCGCACCCTGCCGGTGATCGAGCGGCTCGCGCGCAGCGGCACCGCCGTCTCGATCGACACGCGCAAGGCGGCGGTGATGGAGGCGGCGCTGGGGGCGGGCGCGCATCTGGTCAACGACGTGTCGGCGCTGCTTTACGATCCGCGATCGGCGGGGGTGGTGGCGCATGCGGGATGCCCGGTCGTGCTGATGCACCACCAGGGCACGCCGGAAACGATGCAGGATGCGCCCCGCTACGCCGACGCGCTGATCGAGGTGTACGACTGGCTGGAGGCGCGGATCGAGGCGGCGGTGGCGGCGGGCATATCGCACGATCGCATCCTGATCGATCCTGGCATCGGCTTCGGCAAGAAGGTGGCGCATAGCCTGATGCTGGTGAACGGGCTGTCGCTCCTCCACGGCCTCGGCTGCCCGATCGTGCTGGGCGCCAGTCGCAAGCGGGTGATCGGCGCGCTCTCGAACGAGGCGCCGGTGGAGCAGCGCCTCGGCGGTTCGATCGCGCTGGCGCTGGCGGGGGTGGCGCAGGGCGTGCAGCTGCTGCGCGTTCACGACGTGGTGGAGACGGTGCAGGCGGTTCGGGGGTGGCGCGGCCTGCGCGATCAGGCGCTGACGCCGGGCTGAAGGCGACACGGCCACGCGGCGGATCGAAACGATTGCGTCGATCCGGTGGACACCGACGGCGCGCGGACCGTTCATGCCCCCGGATACCGATCGGATCGGCCGGCGTATCGACCCCGATCGGAGCATGATGATGACGAAAACGGCATTGGTGGTGGGCGCCAGCGGCATCGTGGGTAGCGCGACCGCGGCGTTGCTCGTGGACAAGGGCTGGAAGGTTCACGGGCTGGCCCGGCGGCCTTCCGTGCAATCGGGCGTATCCCCCGTTGCGGCGGACCTGCTCGACGCCGCCGGCACCGCCACGGCGCTTGCCGGGATCGATCCCGACGCCGTGTTCATCACCACATGGCTGCGGCAGGACAGCGAGGCCGAGAACATCCGCGTCAACGCCGCGATGGTGCGCAACCTGCTCGACGGCCTGCCGAAACCGACCGGACCGCGCCATGTCGCGCTGGTGACGGGTTTGAAGCATTATCTCGGGCCGTTCGAGGCCTATGGCAAAGGCACACTGCCGCAGACGCCGTTCCGCGAGGAGCAGGGCCGGCTCGACATCGAGAACTTCTATTACGCGCAGGAGGACGAGGTGTTCGCCGCGGCGGCACGCGACGGCTTCAGCTGGAGCGTCCACCGCCCGCACACGGTGATCGGCAAGGCGGTGGGCAATGCGATGAACATGGGCACCACGCTCGCCGTCTATGCCACGCTGTGCCGCGAGGCGGGCCGGTTGTTCACCTTCCCCGGATCGGCGATGCAGTGGTCCGGGCTGACCGACATGACCGACGCTGGGCAGCTGGCGGACCATCTGTTGTGGGCGGCGGAGACCGGGGCGGCGCATGACGAGGAATTCAACGTCGTCAACGGCGATATCTTTCGCTGGCAGTGGATGTGGGGCCGGATCGCCGAATGGTTCGGGCTGGAGGCGGCACCGTTCGACGGGACCGTCCGCCCGCTGGAGCAGCAGATGGCCGACGACGCCGGGACGTGGCGGGCCATCGCGGAACGCGAGGGACTGGCCGAACCGGACCTCGCCCGGCTGGCATCGCCGTGGCACACCGACGCCGATCTCGGCCGCCCGATCGAGGTGGTGACGGACATGTCGAAGAGCCGGCGGCTGGGCTTCACCGGCTACCGGCCGACCGACGACGCCTTCTTCGCGCTGTTCGAGCGGCTGCGCGCGGACCGGCTGATCCCCTGAGGCTACAGCAGCCCCAGCGCCTTCATGCTCGAATGGCCGTCGCGCCCGATGATGACGTGATCGTGGACGCCGATGCCGAACAGCCGCCCGGCCTCCACGATTTCGCGCGTCAGGCCGATGTCGGCCTTGCTGGGCTTAGGGTCGCCGCTGGGGTGGTTGTGGACGAGGATCAGCGAGGCGCTGCCGTAATCGATCGCCTTGCGGATCACCTCGCGTAGATGGAGCGCCGCCTGGTCGATCGAGCCTTCGGACATCAGATCGTCGCGGATCAGTTCGTTGCGGCTGTTCAGGTGAAGCGCACGCACCCGCTCCACCCCGCGATCGGCCATGTCGACGTGGGGATACTCGAGCAGCGCATCCCAGCTCGACAGGATCGGCTGGGCGGTCACCCGCGCGCGGCGCATCCGCACGGCGGACGCCTCGACGATCTTGATCGCGCCGATCACGCCTTCGGTCAGCCCGCCGATCCGCGCCAGCGCCTCCGGATCGGCGTGGAGCAGCGCGCCGTAGCTGCCGAACGCGGCGAGCAGGCGGCGGGCGAGCGGCTTGGTATCGCGGCGCGGGATGGCGAGGGCGAGCAGATATTCGACCAGCTCGTGATCCTGCAGCGCATCCGGCCCCTGCTCGATCAGCCGGCGACGCAGGCGGCCGCGATGGCCGCTGGCGTCGTGGCCCGGATCGCCCGGAGGCTTGGGGTGCGGGCGTTCGGGAAAGAGGTGGTCCATTCGCGCCATTTGGGCGTTGGGGGGCGAGCAAGACAAGGAAAAGCGATGACGGCCGCCAAATTCCATTCGCCGCGCGCGGCGGCCCGGGGCTAGACCACGGCGATGGACGAAGAGACGGTGCGGCGGCCGCGACGATGGCGCAAGGCGGTGGCGGTGCTGGTGGCGGTGCTGCTGCTCGCGCTCCTGGGCCTGTGGAGCCAGCGCAAGCCGATCGCCCGGGGCATCGTCGATCGCGAACTGCGCGCGCGCAACGTGCCGGCGCGCTACCGCATCGCCGATCTGGGGCCGGGCGTGCAGCGGCTGACCAACGTGGTGATCGGCGATCCGGCCTCCCCCGACCTGACCGCCGACGAACTGGTGCTGCGGCTGCGCTACGGCTTGGGCCTGCCGACCGTCGGCACGATCGAGGGGCGCGGCGTACGGCTGCGCGGGCGGCTGGTGGAGGGCAAGCTCTCGTTCGGGGCGATCGACCGGTTGCTGCCGGCGTCGGACGGCGCGCCGTTCAACCTGCCCGATGTCGCGGTGGATCTGGCCGATGCGCGGATACGGGTGGAGAGCGCGTTCGGCGCGGTCGATCTTGGGGTCAGCGGGGCGGGCAACCTCGCCGACGGCTTCGTCGGGCGGGTGGTGGCGAACGCGCCGCGTCTCGCGTCGGGCGATTGCACGGCGCGCGCGGTTTCGGCGACGCTTGCCGTCCGGATCGAGGATCGCCAGCCGCGTTTGTCCGGCCCGCTGGGGACGGAAAGTCTGCGTTGTGCGGGTATCACCCTGGAACGGCCACGGATCGATCTTGCGACGGTGCTTGCCCCCGATCTCGCCCCGCGTACCGCCCAGGCGACGTTCGTCGGCGGGCGGCTGGCTCACGGCAGCGAGCAGGTGGGGGCGGTGCGGGGGCGGATCAGCTACGACGCCACCGATCCGCGAGATCGCCACGGCCGGCTGGAACTGGCCGGGCAGGCGCTGCGGACCCGCTATGGCACGGCGCGCGCTTTCCGCTGGCAGGGGCCGTACCGTATCGGCGCCGCGGTGGGGCCGGGCGGCGTGCGACCGTTGCGCGCATCGGGCGACCTCGCGATCGACGGCGCGGATATCCTCGCCACACGCGTGGCCGGCGATCATGCCCGGGCGCTGGCAGGCTCGCCGCTGGAGCCGATCGGGCAGGCGCTCGCCGGTGCCATCGTGGCGGCCGGGCGTGACGCGAACCTGACCGCACGGCTGGCGTTCGACGGCGATATCGGCGGCCGTGCCGCGCCGATCGCGGGGGAGGTACAGGCGAGCGCGATCGGGCTGGCGAGCCGCTCCGGCGCGCGGATCGCGTTCGGTGGCGGGGCGGGGCTGACAGTCGCGACGACCGGCGGCACGCGACTCGACGGTCTGGTGACGACGGGCGGGGGCGGGCTGCCTGCCGCGCGCGTCATATTGAAACAGGCCGCCGCCGGGGCGTCGATGAGCGGCACCGCCACGGTTGCACCCTATACGGTCGACGGCGCCCGGCTTGCGCTGGCGCCATCGCGTTTTTCGCTGGAGGGGGGGCGGTTGCGCCTCGCCACCGTCGCCACGATCGACGGACCGCTCGGCGACGGGCGGGTGCGCGGGCTGACGCTGCCGCTGGCCGCCACCTTTGAGAAGACGTTGCGCGTGAACGAGGCGTGCGTGCCGCTCACCTTCGCGTCTCTGTCGATCGCCGGCATGGATCTGGGCGCGACGCGGCTGCCGCTGTGCCCCGTCGGCGGCGCGATGCTGAGGGTGGCGAACGGCCGCCTGACCGGCGGCATGGCCGTGCCGCGCCCGCGCCTTGCCGGCCGGGTCGGCAGCCAGCCGCTGACGATCGCTGCCGCCGATCTGCGCGTCGATGTCGCCCGTGCGGGCTTCACCGCCGATACGGTCGCGATCCGGCTGGGTGGCGAGAACGGCACCCGGCTGGATCTGGCGCGGCTGGACGGGCGCACCGGCCCCGGCGGCATCGCCGGGCGCTTTACCGGGGCGGCGGGGGCCATCGCCAAGGTACCGCTGCTGCTGTCCGGCGGCGAGGGCACCTGGCGGCTGGCACAGGGGCGGCTGGGGATCGAGGCGCGTGCAACCGTGGCCGATGCCGATGCAAATCCCCGCTTCGTGCCGCTGGTTGCGCACGACATCGCGCTAAAACTGACCGGCGGCTTGATCCGCGTGACGGGCACGCTGCGGCTCCCGTCGAACAACGTGCCCGTCACCAACGTCGCCATCATTCATGATCTGCATGACGGGCAGGGGCATGCGACGCTGGACGTGCCCGGCCTCACCTTCGGCCCCGCGTTCCAGCCCGAGATGTTGACCCGGCTGACGCTGGGCGTCGTCGCCAACGTTTCCGGCACGGTCGCCGGAAAGGGCCGGATCGACTGGAATCGCGAAGGCGTGACCAGCACCGGCGACTTCGCCACCGACGGGATCGATCTGGCCGCCGTGTTCGGCCCGGTGACTGGGATCAGGGGAAAGATCCACTTCTCCGACCTGCTCGGCCTCGTCACCCCGCCGGGCCAGCTCGTGACGGTGGCATCGTTCAACCCGGGCATCGCCGTGGAGGGCGGGGTGATCGGCTATCAGCTGCTGCCCGGCCTGAAGGTGGCGGTGGGCGGCGGCAAGTGGCCGTTCTCGGGCGGTTCGCTGATCCTCGAACCGACCGTGCTCGATTTTGGCCAGCCGGTGGAGCGGCGGATGACTTTCCGCGTCGAGGGGATGCAGGCGGGCGCCTTCATCTCCCGGTTCGAGTTCAAGAACATCGAGGCGACCGGCGTGTTCGACGGAACGCTGCCGATGATCTTCGACGAGCGCGGCGGGCGGATCAGCGGCGGGCGGCTGGTGGTACGCAAGGGCGGCGGCACGCTGGCCTATGTGGGGGAGCTGACCAACGAGGATCTCGGCATGTTCGGCAAGCTGGCCTTCGATGCGCTGAAGGCGATCCGCTACGACAATCTGGCGATCGAGCTGGACGGCGCGCTGGACAGCGAGATCGTCAGCCGCATCCTGTTCACCGGGATCAACGAGAACCCGGCGCCGGGCAAGGAGGCGAAGGGGCTGCTGAAGAACCTGACGGGGCTGCCGTTCCGGTTCAATATCGTCATCCGCGCGCCGTTCCGCGGGTTGACCAGTTCGGCCGAGGCGTTCGCCAATCCGGGCAGCCTGCTCGGCGATGCGGTGGCGCCCGCCGTGCCTGCCGATACCCCCGCCGCCCCGGCCGTTCAGCCCCCGCTCAGCGAGGATAAGCGATGAAGTGCAGGAGATTGACGTTGGAACGATCGAGTGAGACTTTTCCGCGTATGAGAACGCCGTTCATCCCGCTGCTCGCGGCCGGCCTCGTGCTGGGGGGGTGCATCACGGTGAAGGCGCCGGAGAAGCCGATCGAGATCAACCTCAACGTCAATGTCAGGCAGGAGGTGGTCGTGAAGCTCCAGAAGGATGCCGGCGACTTCATCTCCAAGAACCCGGAGCTATTCCCGCAATGACCCGCTCGACGAAACGACTGCTGACCATGGCCCTCGGTGCCGCGCTCGCGGCCGGTATCGCCGGAGCGGCCTACGCCCAGGATGCCGACCTTCAGGCCGCGATCGCGCAAGGGATCGTGGGCGAGAAGGCCGATGGCTATATGGGCCTCGCCAAGCCCGCCTCTGGCGAGATCAAGGCGAAGGTCGACGCGATCAACATCAAGCGTCGCGCCGCCTTCACCCCCGAAGCGGTCCGGCGCGGCGTGACGCTGGAGGAGTGGGCCGCCGCCATCGGCTGCAAGACGCTCGCCGGGCGCGTGGCCGACGGGCAGGCGTACCAGCTGCCGGACGGCGTGTGGCGTACCAAGTCCGGCCCGATCGCCCTTCCTGCAAGCTGCGGCTGAGGCGCACGCCCCCGCGCCGGGGCGATGCCGCGACGCGATGTGTTGACTTGGGCATACCCCCTTCCTAAAGGGACCGGGCCTCGGCGGGGTCGCTCACCGGCATGTTCCTCCTCGTCCAAAAGGGCAGGGAGCGGATGTGGCGAAGGACGATCTCGGGCAGGATCCTCGAAGCGGGGAAGATGCGCGCCTCACGTCGCTCGACGAGCGACTGGCGGCCGCACATCACGCGGAGAAGGTCAGGACCGGCACGAAGCAGGCGAAGCCCGGGAAGGGATATTCCCAGGGTAATCGCGTGCTGGCCGAACTGATCGCGGGCCCTGCCGGTGGAGCGTTGATCGGCTGGCTGCTGGACCGCTGGCTGGGAACCTCCCCGTGGCTCCTGATGGGATTGCTGTTCGGTGGAATAGTGGTCGCGTTCAGGAACATCATCCGGATTTCAAACGAGCGCCCTGAGTAGTTTCGGGGCGCTCGGCGCATAGCAGGGGGATTGGCAGCGTGGCGGCCGAATCAGGCAAGATCGATCCGATGCACCAGTTCCTGGTCGAGCCGCTGTTCGGCCAGCACCTGGTGGTCGGTGGCTATGATATCTCGTTCACCAATTCCGCCTTGTGGATGGTGCTGACGCTGGGTGTGCTGTGGGTATTCATGCTCGGTGGCATGAAGCGCGAACTGGTGCCCGGCCGCTGGCAGGCCGCGGTGGAAAGCCTGACCGGCTTCGTCGGCAACATGATGGACGCCAACATCGGGCCGAAGGGCAAGGCGTTCACGCCTTATGTCTTCTCGCTGTTCATGTTCATCCTGTTCGCCAACATCCTCGGCATGCTGCCGATCGGGGTGGTCGGCCTCCACGCCTTCACCGTGACGAGCCACCTGACCGTGACCGGCGTCCTCGCCGTCCTCAGCTTCTCGATCGTGCTGATCGTGGGTTTCGCCAAGCACAAGCTGCACTTTTTCTCGCTGTTCGTGCCGCACGGTACGCCGGTGGTGATGATCCCGCTGATCTTCCTCGTCGAGCTGCTGTCGTTCCTCGTCCGCCCCTTCTCGCTCGGTCTGCGACTGTTCGTGGCGATGACGGCGGGGCACATCCTGCTGAAGGTGCTCGCCGGGTTCGTCATCAACGGGCTGAACGCCGGCCCGGGTATCGCCGCGATCGTCTCGATCCCCAGCTTCGTGCTGATGATCGGCATCACCCTGCTGGAACTGCTGGTATGTGCGATCCAGGCGTATGTGTTCGCGCTGCTCACCTCGCTGTACCTGAACGACGCGATCAACCTTCACTAAGACTTTCATCAACCATCTCATACGTTTCACAAGGGAGTTTATCATGGACGCAGAAGCCGCAAAGCTGATTGGTGCCGGTCTCGCCGCGATCGGCGTGGGCATGGCCGCACTGGGCGTCGGCAACGTCTTCGGCTCGTTCCTCGAGAGCGCGCTGCGCAACCCGGCCGCGGCCGATGGCCAGCAGGGCCGCCTCTTCATCGGCTTCGCCGCCGCCGAGCTTCTCGGTCTGCTGGCGTTCGTCGTCGCGATGATCCTGCTGTTCGTCGCCTGAACTGACTATCTTCGGGGCCGGCCGTTCCGCGCCGGCCCCGACCTTATTTCCGGGACTCCTCGATGCCTCAGATCGCCCAGATCGCCGCTACCTATGCATCGCAGATCTTCTGGCTGCTGATCGTCTTCGGCCTGATCTATTTCGGGATCGGCAAGTCGATGCTGCCCAAGATCGAAGCGACCGTGGACGCCCGCGACCGGAAGATCGCCGACGACCTCGTCGCCGCCCAGAGCGCGCGCGCCGAGGCGGATCGCACCGAGGAAGCCTATCGCTCGGCGATGGACGCCGCCCGCGCCGCCGCGCTCAAGTCCACCCAGGATGCCAAGGCGCAGGCCGCGCGCGATGCCGAGGTCCGCGTCAAGGCGCGCGACGTCGAGCTGACCGCGCAGTATGACGCCGCCGAGCAGCGTATCGCCGCCTCGCGTGGCCAGGCACTGGCCAGCATCGAGGATGTCGCCGCCGAGGCCGCGCAGGACATCGTCGCCCGTATTTCCGGCGTGACGGTCGATCGCAGCGAAGCAGCGGGCGCCGTCCGCGCTGCGCTTGCCCCCGTCGCCTAAGCGCCTGTCGAGGATCCGATCATGACCATGGCTCCCCAAACCGACGCCGACTCCGCACAGGTCGCGGCGAACCTCGCCGATGCCGATAAGCTGGAGGGGATGCACGGCACCGCCTCCACCGCCGCCCACAGCGGCCCGGAACATCTCGATCCCGCCGCATGGGGCATGACCGCCACCGCCTGGGTGTCGCTGGCGATGATCGCCGTGATCGTGCTGATGGTGTGGAAGAAGGTGCCGGGCATCGTCGGCCGCGGGCTGGACAAGAAGATCGCCGGCATCCGAGCACAGCTCGACGAGGCCAGCCGGCTGCGTGCCGAGGCGGAGGCGCTGCGTGCCGAGTATCAGGCGAAGTCCGCCGCCGCCGCCGGCGAGGCCGAGGCCATCGTGACCCACGCCCGTGAGGAAGCCGCGACCATCGTCGAGCAGGCGCGCACCAATGCCGCCGCGCTGATCGAGCGCCGTGGCCGCATGGCCGAGGACAAGATCGGCGCCGCCGAGCGCGCCGCCATCGCCGACGTCCGCGCCACCGCCGCGCGCGCCGCCGCCACCGCCGCTGCGTCGATCATCGGATCGCGTCACGATGCGTCGGCCGATCGCGCGCTGGTGGACCAGACGATCGCCGGTCTGGGCACGACCCGCCTCAACTGATCGTACGGACAGGAAAAGACGGGCGTGGCGGGCGACCGCCGCGCCCTTTCGCTTTGTCGATACTCCCGGTCAGGTCAGGAAGGCGACGAGCGCGCCCGGGTGCAGCGCCCAGCCGACGAAGCCCGCCATGCTGAACGCGATGCCGGCCGCCCCCGCCGTCCACGCCAGCCCGAGCAGGCCCCAGCTTTCCAGCAGGGTCGCGATCGCCGTCACCGCCAAGGCGATCGAGGCGAAGCCGTCGGCCAGGTCGAACTGGTCGTCGCGATAGCCCTGCCGGTCATAGTCGGCCGCCGCTGCCGCCGCCTGCGCCTTCAGCGCGACCGTCTCGCGGCTATACCGCGCGACGTTCGCCTCGGCCGCCCGCGCCGCGCCGGCTGCCGGCGGGCCGGGGAGGAGGCGATAGCCGGTGGCGGCGACCTCCTCGATATGCAGCTTCACCCGCGTCGCCTGATACTCGTCCCAGCCGTCCACCTTCGCGGCGGTGTCGGCCTGCATGGCCTGGACGATGTTGTCGTCCTTGATCTTGGTCAGCGCCATGCTGACGCTCAGGATCACCACCGTGAGGGCGATCGCCCGGTTGAGCCGGCGGCTGCCGGTGCCGGGGATGTCGTTCGCTTCCATCGGGGCGTTTTATGCCGGCGCCCAGCGGAACGCAGGTGAATTCCGCGTCATCCGGCGGGGTGGCGCGGCGGCCCCGCGCGTCCTAAATCGCGGACGTGACAGACAGCCCCACCACCGACCGCTTCCACGAGGAAAAATCCGCCTACACCGTGCGCGGCGAAGGCAAGCCCGACATCGAGCAGGGCGTGGCCGCGATCCGCAACGTGCTCGCCACGCTGCCGTTGCGGCCGGGCGTGTACCGGATGCACGATGCGAAGGGCGAGGTGCTGTACGTCGGCAAGGCGCGCGCGCTGAAGAACCGCGTGGCGAATTACACGCAGGTCGCGCGCATGACGAAGCGGCTGGTGCGGATGGTGGCGCAGACGCGATCAATGACGATCGTGACCACCAATACGGAGGCGGAGGCGCTGCTGCTGGAGGCGCAGCTCATCAAGCGGTATCGCCCGCCGTACAATGTGCTTTTGCGCGACGACAAGAGCTTCCCGTTCATCCTGCTGCGCGAGGACCATGCCTTTCCGCGCGTGCAGAAGCATCGCGGGGCGCGGCGGGCGAAGGGGCAATATTACGGGCCGTTCGCAAGCGCGGGCTCCGTCACCCGCACGCTGAACGCGCTGCAGAAGCTGTTCCTGCTGCGCTCCTGCACCGACAGCTTCTTCGCCAATCGCTCGCGGCCGTGCCTGCTGCACCAGATCAAGCGCTGCTCGGCGCCCTGCGTCGACCGCGTGACGAAGGAGGATTATGCCGAGCTGGTCGCGGATGCGAAGGCGTTCCTCGGCGGCAAGTCCACGCAGGTGCAGGCCAAGCTGGGCGAGGCGATGACGGCGGCGGCCGAGGCGATGGATTTCGAACTGGCCACGGTCTTCCGCGACCGGCTCCGCGCGCTCACCTATATTCAGGGCACGCAGGCGATCAACGCCGAGGGGATCGGGGATGCCGACGTGTTCGCCCTGGCGTGCCGGTCGGGCACGATGGGCATCCAGGCGTTCTTCATCCGCGGCGGGCAGAACTGGGGGCACCGCAGCTTCTTCCCCGCACATACCGCCGAGGTGCCCGAGGATGAGGTGCTGGCGAGCTTCCTGATGCAGTTCTACGAGGAGGTGCCGCCCGCCCGGCTGATCCTGCTCGACCGCGAACTCCCCGAAGCGGATCTGCTGTGCGAGGCGCTGAGCGAACGCGCCGGCCGCAAGGTGAGCCTGAAGCAGCCGCAGCGCGGCGACCAGAAGAAGCTGCTGGCGCAGGCGCAGCGCAACGCCGTGGAGGCGCTCGACCGGCGGCTGGCGGAGTCCACGACGCAAGGCAAGCTGATGCAGGAGGTGGCCGACCTGTTCGAGCTGGACGGGCCACCCGGCCGCATCGAATGCTACGACAACAGCCACATCATGGGCACCAACATGGTCGGCGCGATGATCGTGATGGGGGCGGAGGGGCTGCGCAAGAACGCCTATCGCAAGTTCAACATCAAGCGGCCCGATACGATCGCCGGCGACGATTTCGGCATGATGCGGGAGGTGTTGCAACGCCGGTTCGAGCGGCTGGAGAAGGAAGACCCCGATCGCAAGGGCGGCGAATGGCCGGACCTGCTGCTGATCGACGGCGGCAAGGGGCAGGTGTCGGCGGTGGCGGCCACGCTGGAGGAGATGGGCGTGCAGGACGTGCCGATCGTCGGCATCAGCAAGGGGCCGGACCGGAACGCCGGGCGCGAGCATTTCCATACGCCGGACGGGCGCGAATCGATGCTGCCGCTCAACTCGCCGGTATTGTTCTTCCTTCAGCGCATCCGCGATGAGGCGCACCGCTTCGCCATCGGCGCGCACCGGGCCAAGCGCGCCAAGGCGTTCACCGCCAGTCCGCTGGACGAGGTGCCCGGCATCGGCCCGGCGCGGAAGAAGGCGCTGCTGATGCATTTCGGCACGGCCAAGGCGGTGCGCGGCGCGGCGCTGGAGGATCTGGAGCGCGCGCCGGGGGTGTCGACGGCGGTGGCCCGCACGGTGTGGGATTATTTCCACCCCGGCGGGTGAGGCGCGTCAGCCGATCGCCGTCGCGAACGCCACCGTGCCCAGCACCACGCCGGGCGCGTTGGCGACCATGATCGGCCAGTCGCGCTTCGGCTTGATCCACCCGTAGGCGACCCACAGGCTGCAGTTCAGCACGGTGGCGAGCGGCTGGATGAACGAGCCCTTCTCGCCGGCGAGGTTGCGCAGGATCTGGTCGACATAGGACAGGTACATCGCGATCGCCGTGAGCGTGGCGATCCAGCCGAGGGTGAGTATCGCCCGTTCGTTCATCGTTCACTCCGGGTTCGGTCGGCCGACGGCGTATCGGCCAGCACGGCAATGGCATCAGGGCGCGCGCGGGGCTAGGCTGACGCAATGCATCTCTCCACCGAAGCGATCGTCTGCGCGGTGCTGGCGCATGGCGAGCATGGCGCGATCGTCCGGCTGCTGACGCCGGCGGACGGTCTGCGCGCCGGCTATGTGCGCGGCGGACGGTCGCGGCGGCTGCGGCCGGTCCTGCTGGCCGGCAACGTGGTGCAGGCCGAGTATCGCGCGCGCACCGAGGACCAGTTGCCGGCGCTGACGGTGGAACTGGTCCACAGCCGCGCGCCGCTGCACGGCGAGCCGCTGCCCGCCGTTGCGATCGACTGGGCGACGGCCCTCGCTGCCGTCGCATTGCCCGAATCGCAGGCGTATCCGCATGTCCACGCCGCGCTCGACGGCGTGCTGTCTGCGGTGGAGGCGGCGCCGGCCGCGCGCGGATGGGCGGCGGCGCTAGTGCGCTATGAGTTGCTGCTGCTTTCCGAGCTGGGATTCGGCCTCGACCTCTCCGGCTGCATCGCCACCGGCACGCGCGACGATCTGGCGTTCGTCAGCCCCAGGAGCGGCGCGGCGGTGAGCGGCGGGGCGGGGGCGCCCTATGCCGCGCGCCTTTTGCGGCTGCCGCCGTTCCTGCTGGCAGGCGGCGAGGCGGGCTGGGGGGATATCCTCGACGGGCTGGCGCTGACCGGCCACTTCCTCGCGCGCGACATCCTTGCCGACCGGCGCGGCGCGGTGCTGGCCGCGCGCGAGCGGCTGGTGGAGCGGTTGCGGCGGGTGACGGCTTGATGCGCGGCGGCGCGGCGGGCATGGGCTGCGGCGACAAGCCAAGGGGATTTCACATGCTCGTAGCGCTGCTGCCCGGAGACGGGATCGGCCCGGAAGTGATCGAACAGACGGTGCGCGTGCTGCACGCGGTGTGCGGCGACGCGCTGACCTTCGAGGAGGCGCCCGTCGGGGGGGCTGCCTACAAGGCGAGCGGCCACCCGCTGCCGGACGCGACGCTGGATCTGGCGAAGCGGGCCGATGCGATCCTGTTCGGCGCGGTCGGCGATCCCGATTGCGATGCGCTGGAGCGGCGCCTGCGACCGGAGCAGGCGATCCTGGGCCTGCGCAAGGAGCTGGGGCTGTTCGCCAACCTGCGGCCGGCGAAACTGTTCGCCGAGCTGGCCGATGCCTCCGCGTTGCGGCCCGAGGTGGCGGCGGCGATCGACATGGTGATCGTGCGCGAGCTGAACGGCGACGTGTATTTCGGCGAGAAGGGCATGCGCACCACCCCCGCCGGGCGCCGTCAGGGCTATGACGTGATGAGCTACGACGAGGACGAGGTGGCGCGCATCGCCCGCGTCGGCTTCGAGACGGCACGCGCGCGGAAGGGCCGGCTGTGCTCGGTCGACAAGGCCAACGTGCTGGAAACCTCGCAGCTGTGGCGCGACGTGGTGATCGAGATTTCGGCGGACTATCCCGATATCGCGCTGAGCCACATGTATGTCGACAATTGCGCGATGCAGCTGGTCCGCAACCCGGGCCAGTTCGACGTGATCGTGACCGGCAACCTGTTCGGCGACATTTTGTCCGATCAGGCGTCGATGTGTGCCGGGTCGATCGGGATGCTGCCGTCCGCCTCGCTGGATAGCGCCGGCAAGGGCCTGTACGAGCCGATCCACGGCTCCGCGCCCGATATCGCTGGGCAGGGCAAGGCCAATCCGCTGGCAACGATCCTGTCGGCGGCGATGATGCTGCGTTATTCGCTGAACCGCCCGGCCGATGCCGATCGCATCGAGGCGGCGGTGGCGAAGGCGCTGGCCGGCGGCGCGCGCTCGCCCGATCTCGGCGGCGCGCTCACCACCGCGCAGATGGGCGAGGCGGTGCTGGCGGCGCTGTAAGGCGCGTAACGCGTTCCATGTGCCGAGCGCAGTCGAGGTACGTCGTCGAGCGAAGTCGAGAAGCCCGGGGTGGCGAGTTCGGCGCCGCTCGATCAGATCCTCGATGGCGCTCGGGACAAGAGGCGTCAGGCTGGCGCCTCCTTCCCCCGGAACGGGTTCAGAGCGGTTTAGCCAGCTCGGCCTCGATCGCCGCGACGATCACCGGATCGTCGGGCGTCATCTCGGGCGAGAAGCGGCCGACGACCTCGCCGTCGCGGCCGACGAGGAACTTCTCGAAGTTCCACAGCACCTCGCCCGGCCCCTTGGGCGGGATGCCGTAGCGTTCCAGCTTGTCCCGGAACGCCGAATCATGTGCCGTCGCCTCGGGCCGGGCGGCCGTCAGCGCGGCGTAGAGCGGGTGCTTGTCCGCGCCGGTCGCGACGATCTTGGCAAACATCGGGAAGGCGATGTCGAAGTTGGCGAGGCAGAACTCGGCGATCTCCTCGTCGGTCCCCGGCTCCTGCGCGCCGAAATCGTTGGCGGGGAAACCGAGCACGCTGAACCCAAGGTCGCGGTATTTCTCGTGCGTGGCCTCCAGCGCGGCATATTGCGGGGTGAGGCCGCACTTGCTGGCGGTGTTGACGATCAGCAGGACCGTGCCGGCATGATCGCCGAGGCTGGTCTGTCCGCCCCTGATCGTCTTCAGCGGAATGTCCCGGATCGCGCTCATCACTGTCCTCGCCCATCATTTCGTCTAATCTTTCCATCGCGCAACGCCCTGTCAATCGGTGCGCCCGCATTGACGGCCCGCGCCTCCGCACGGCAAAGCGGGCGCTAACGCCCGAGGAACCGTCATGAAGAAGCTCGCCGGACAGGATCGCACCATCACCAGCACGTGGCGGCCCGCCACGCAGGCGATCCGTGGCGGCACCGCCCGCTCGCATTACGGCGAGACGAGCGAGGCCATGTTCCTCACCTCCGGCTACGCCTACGATTGCGCCGCCGATGCCGCCGCGCGCTTTGCCGGCGAGCAGAAGGGCATGACATACTCGCGCCTCCAGAATCCCACCGTGGAGATGCTGGAGGAGCGTATCAGCCTGATGGAGGGCGCCGAGGCCACGCGGTGCATGGCCAGCGGCATGGCGGCGATGACGGCGGCGCTGCTCTGCCAGCTCTCGCAGGGCGATCATATCGTGGCGGGGCGCGCGGCGTTCGGCTCGCGCCGCCGGCTCACCGATAAGCTGCTGCCCCGCCTCGGCATCGAATCGACCATCATCGACGCACGCGATACCGAGGCGTGGCGGCGGGGGGTGGAGGCGAACACCAAGGTGTTCTTCTTCGAGACGCCGGCCAACCCCACGCTCGACATCGTCGATATCGCCGCGGTGTGCGCCATCGCGCGGGAGAACGGCGTCACCAGCGTGGTGGACAACGCCTTCGCCACGCCACTGCTGCAACGGCCGATGGATTACGGCGCCGACGTGGTCGCCTATTCCGCCACGAAGATGATGGACGGGCAGGGCCGCGTACTGGCGGGCGCGGTGTGCGGCACGAGCAAGTTCATCGACGAGACGCTGCTGGCCTTCACCCGCAACACCGGCCCCACGCTCTCCCCGTTCAATGCCTGGGTGGTGCTGAAGGGGCTGGAGACGCTGGACCTGCGGATCATGCGGCAGAGCGAGAATGCGCTGAAGGTGGCGTCCTTCCTCGACCGTCGCGTGCCCCGGCTGCTGTATCCCGGCCTGAAAAGCCACCCGCAGCATGCGCTGGCGATGCAGCAGATGCGCGCGGGCGGCACGATCATGTCGCTGTTCCTCGATGGCGGCAGGGCGCAGGCGCACGCGTTGCTGGACGCGCTGGAGCTGGTCGACATCTCGAACAACATCGGCGATTCGCGCTCGCTGATGACGCACCCGGCTTCCACCACCCACGCCGGCCTCTCTGCCGAGGTCCGTGCCGAGATGGGTGTGGAAGAGGGGATGCTGCGGCTGAACGTGGGGCTGGAAGATCCGCAGGACGTGATCGACGATTTCGACCGCGCGCTGAAAGCGGCCGGGCTGTGACCGATGCGGTGATGAAGATGCTGTTCCCGCACGCCGCCACCACGCGCGGGGTGACGGTGCGGGTATCAGTCAGCTTCCTGCCCGAGCAGTCCGAGCCGGGGAAGGGCCGCTGGTTCTGGGCCTACCATATCCGGCTGGAGAACACGGGGGCGGCGGCGGTGCAGTTGCTCCATCGCCAGTGGACGATCACCGACGGGCGCGGCGCCCGGCACGAGGTACGCGGCGAGGGCGTGGTGGGCGAGCAGCCGGTGATCGAGCCGGGTGCCAGCTACGATTACGTCTCCGGCTGCCCGCTGCAGACGCCCACCGGGGTGATGGAGGGCAGCTACGTGATGGTGAGCGAGGACGGATCCAGCTTCGAGGCGCAGATCCCGCGCTTCTCGCTGATCGGACCGGCGGTGGCGCGATGAGGCGCGTGGCAGCGGCGGCGCGGGCATGAAGCGCACCCACCTGCCGCTCAACGGGCTGCGCGTGCTCGATGCCGCCGCGCGCCACCTGTCCTTCACCCGCGCAGCGGACGAACTGGCCGTGACGCCGGCGGCGGTCGGCCAGCAGATTCGTGCGCTCGAGGATACGCTGGGCGTCGTGCTGTTCCGCCGCACCGCCAAGGGGCTGGAACTGACGCCGGAGGGCGGCGCCGGGCTCGATGCGCTGCGGGCCGGCTTCCTCCAGTTCGAGGAGGCAGTGCGGGCCATGCAGGCGGGCCAGTCCTCCAAGACGCTGACCATTGCCGCCCCGCGCGACTTCACCGCCAAATGGCTCGGGCCACGCCTGGCGGCCTACGGTCGCACCGATCCGGAACTGCGCTTCGTGCTGCTTGGCGGGGACGACGAACTGGATTTCACCCAGGCCAACCTCGATCTGGCGATCCGCATGGCGGACGGACCGGGTGAGCATGAGGGCGTGGCGCTGGGCGCGGGCGGCCATGTGATGGTGGCCGGGCCGGATGCGCCGGATGCGACGATCGGCTGGCCCGGCTTTCCCGACGAGGACGCGGCACCGATCCTGACCGTCGCCGATGCGGGGCTGGCGATCGATGCCGCCGCCGCCGGCTTCGGCCGCGCCTGCGTGCCCGCGCTGCTGGCGGAGGCCGATATCGCGGCGGGGCGCGTGGTCGATCTGGGCGGGTGCCACCCGTCCGCGCTCGGCTACTGGCTGATCGCGCCCCTGCCGCAGTGGCGGCAAAAGAAGGTGCGGGCGCTGGTGGCGGCACTGGGGGCTGGGATTACCAGCTAAGTCCTTGCGACTGCCTCAAATGTTAACTTGTTGCTGGCACGAGGACATGACCAGCAAGGAGCCGCCGATCTCTTGTCCCGCCCCCTGACC
>NZ_VNIM01000205.1 GCF_007785815.1 Alterirhizorhabdus solaris
CCGGCTCGCGCCATCATAGATTGCCGCCAGCGCGAGCAAGCGCCGGGTTTGTGCGCCGTCCTTGGAGTGGCGGGCCGCCTTCCTCACAGAGGCAGCGTCGAAATCGGTGCGAAGCGCGATCGGCATGACAAACTCCAATCCGTTTGCCATGTTGAATCAGGGCGCGCTGACCCTGGCAAGCCCCGCCGAGTCACGATCTCTGAGCCTTGGTATGAGGCACCGTCTCCGTCGATCTTCTCGGGGTGATCGAGAGCATCGTCATGAAGCGAACGCAGTGGTCGCTGCGCCGTTTCGACCGGCCTCGAACGCTCCGCAAGAGGTAATCGCACCGACACGAACCTAACGATCAGGTTCGCACTTCAACGACCTCGGCGTAGGTGATCGTGAGAAGTAATTCCCCGCTGGCATCGGCTACCTCGATCCGGTGACGGAGGTTGACGCACCCCTTATGCACATCCTCGCAGATCAGTCCGCGGATGCTTTTGATGGCGTATTCACGGGCGGCATCGATGCCGGGCAGGTCGGATCCCTCATCGTCCGACACGGTCAGGTCGTTGTAGAGGTGGAAGAAGTAGTGGGGCATGGTCAACGACCGTAGCTTCAAACGGAGAGCTGCGCAGCAACCTACATCACGTGAGACGCTGTGTCGAAAAAAATGCTGCAGGGGAAACAAGAGACGCGTTCGGGCATGGATAGTGATATCCTCGAAGCATCGCCAACCCGTTTCTGGCCGTTGGCGCTGGGCATAGCATCCCGCCATAGGCGGGAGAATGTCATGCACTGTCGAACGACTTCACCACTCGCACCCCTTCTGCGCCGGCTGGAACGGTGGGTTACCTTCGCGGATGGCGATCGCGAGGCGTTGCTCGCGCTCCCCTACGATGTGAGAACGTTCGCGCCGCACGATTACCTAGTCCGAAAAGGTGAGAAGGTCACGAAGGCCTGCCTGCTGGTGTCTGGTTTTGCCTTCGCCAGAAGATCGTAACGAACGGGGCGCGGCAGATCGTTTCCATCCACATGTCTGGTGATCTGGTCGGCATCTCTGGTGCGATACTGGAGATCGCAGACCATAACATTCAGACGCTGACACGCTGCGAGGTCGCATCGATACCCCACGAGGCGATTCGACACGTTGCGTTCGGACGGCCGACCGTGGGCCAAGCGCTGTGGCTTGCCACCCTCGTGGAGGGATCCATCCTGCGCGAATGGCTCGCGAACGTCGGCCGTCGCGATGCTCGAGCACGACTAGAGCGGTTTCCTATCAGTCTGCATCGTAACCGGCGTTGGCGAAGTAGTTGGCGCATTCCTGCGGCGGGTAAAGGTCGAGGATGCGGCCGATGGCGTTCCACAGGCCGTGAATGGTGCGCTCGG
>NZ_VNIM01000206.1 GCF_007785815.1 Alterirhizorhabdus solaris
GGTAGGATACGACGCTGGGCAAGTCTGTTCGCGATGCGGCGGACTTCCTGGATGGACCAGCGGATCAGATCCGGATGGTCTTCGTCCGCGGTCTTTTTGGGGGCGTCACGTCGTTGGCGCGGTATCGGATCACCGCCATCATGGCAAAGGCGAGCATGACAAGCGATACATGGCGGTGCCAGCCATGCCAGGAGCGGGTTTCGTTGTGATCAAGCCCGAACTCGTTCTTGGCGGTTTCGAAGCTGTCTTCGATTGCCCAGCGGTGGCCTTCGACGGCGACGAGGGTATCGATGGTGGTGCCCGCCGGGCACCATGTCGTGAAGAAGGCGAGATCGCCATCGCTGATCGTGCGGCGGATCAGCAACCCGCGGGTCCAAAGTCCTGATGTCGCCTCGTCATATTCGTCCGCATCGAGATCAGCGAGCTGGAGATAGGCCCAGTCGTGAAGGCGCGCGCCCTTGGTGCCCTCACCGGCGGAGAGGCGGCGCCATGCTGAAGGCTCAAGATCCTGAGCAATCTGGCCGGCGGTGCCGGCGACCGGTGGCTTGCCGGCCCACGGCTCGAAGTGATGATCGGATTTGACGCCAAGCACATAGCCTTTGCAGGCGCGCCGCAATGCCAGCTCGACGTCACCAACCCCATAGACCGCATCCGCCGCCACCCACGAGAACGGCACAGCCGCTGAGATGGCTCGACGAATCATCTGTACCGCAAGCGCGGGCTTCGTCGCGAACGCTACAATCTCCGGAACATGGGCGGCGGCCAATCGGTCGCCATCGCCGGTCCAGCTTTTCGGCAGGTACAAAGCACGATCAATAAACGCGTGGCCGCGAGTAGAAACATAGGCTGCAAAAACACCGATCTGGCAATTAGTTACCTTGCCGGCAGAGCCGGTATATTGACGTGCAACGCCGCATGACGCCTTACCTTGCTTAAGGAAGCCCGTCTCGTCGATTACCAGAACTGCATCTTCAGACCCGAGATGCTCGACGACGTAATCGCGCACGATGTCACGAACCCCATCGGCATCCCACCGACCCCGGCCCAATATGGCCTGCTGCCGCCACGGTCCGGGGTCGCCTGCCGCTTCGGCACGCATCCACCCCGTCTTGCGCCGCTCCTCACCCAGCAACCCGTCCAGAAACAGCCCGGCGGACGCCGCGACACGCTCCTGCGTGAACAGCCCTCGCATCCGCCCCTTCACCTCGCGCAGCGACGAGGCCCAGAGCTCCAGCGTCCTCTCGATCGATGCACCCGTCATCCACGGCCTCCCTACCATGGAGACCTATTGATTCAGAGTTTCCTCCA
>NZ_VNIM01000207.1 GCF_007785815.1 Alterirhizorhabdus solaris
CGCCAGCACGGTCAGGAACATCATGATCGCGATCACCCACGGCATCGGGCCGCTCAGCCGGCTTTCCGGCAGCAGGCGCCGCTCGGCCGGGGGCACGCGCAGCCATTGCATCATGCCTCGCCCCCTCCGCCCGGCGGATGACGCAGCGCGCCGGTGGGGTCGTTCAGCCGCCCGCGTTCCAGCCGCAGCACGCCGGCACCGGACACGCGCGAGAGCAGGTGGATGTCGTGCGTCGCCACCACCACCGTGGTGCCCAGCTTGTTGAGTACGTCGAACAGGTGCAGCAGCCGCGCCGCCATTTCCGGGTCGACGTTGCCGGTCGGCTCGTCGGCCACCAGGATCTCCGGCCGGCCGATCACCGCGCGGGCGATCGCCACGCGCTGCTGCTCGCCGCCCGAAAGCGTGGCGGGGCGGGCGGTGGCGCGGTCGCGCAGGCCCACCCAGTCGAGCATTTCCAGTACCGGGGCCGCCAGATCATGTTCCTCCACGCCCGCCACGCGCAGCGGCAGGGCGATATTGTCGAACGCCGAGAGATAGGGAACGAGGCGGAAATCCTGGAACACGACGCCGATCCGCCGCCGGAAGCCGGGCAGGCGATCGCGCGGCAGCGTCACCACGTCCTCGTCGAACAGCTGGATCATCCCCCGGCTGGGTCGCTGCGCCAGATACAGCAGCCTGAGCAGCGAGGTCTTGCCCGCGCCGGACGGGCCGGTGAGGAAGTAGAAAGCGCCCGGATGCAGCGTGAAGCTCACATCGGACAGCGTTTCGGCACCCGTGCCGTAGCGCAGGCCGACATTATCGAACGTGACGATCCCGCTCATCGCGCCTGACCCGCCCCCTTGGACATGCGGCGCTTTGCACGGGCAACCGCGCGACGTAAAGGCCGGGCGGTCGCCCGCCGGTATCTTGCCACAGGCGGCGGCGCGTGTTTAACCGCGCTTCGTTGCAACGCATGGTGCGTTAGAGCAAGGGCCCCCCATGATCCTGTCCTGCCCGGCCTGCGGCACCCGCTATCTCGTTCCGGACACCGCCGTCGGGCCGCAGGGCCGGCAGGTGCGGTGTGCTGCGTGCCGCCACAGCTGGTATCAGGAACCGGCCCCGTTCGAGCCGCCGGCCCCTGCCGCTCCCCCGGCGACGACGCTTCCAGCGGACGGGGCGGAGCCACCGGCGCCCGCCGATCGAGCCGCAGACGCCGATGTGCCGCCCGCCGCCACGCAGGCGCAAGCCACGCCGCCTGCCCGCCCGCAGACACGCCATGTC
>NZ_VNIM01000208.1 GCF_007785815.1 Alterirhizorhabdus solaris
CGCCCGCGCTGGCGGAGATCGTGTATCAGCCGGTCAATCCGTCGTTCGGTGGCAATCCGTTCAATTCGTCGCATCTGCTGGGCATCGCCAATGCGCAGAACGACTATAAGGATCCCGCCTCGACGGCGACGACGTCGGATGCCGATCTGTTCGCCCGCCAGTTGCAGTCGCGCCTGCTCTCGGCGCTGTCGTCGCAGATCACCGATGCGATCTTCGGCGCCAACCCGCAGGAACGCGGCACCATCACCTTCGGCGGGCAGACGATCAGCTTCGTGCGGTCGCTGGAATCGGTCCAGCTGGCGATCACCAACAACACCAGCGGCGAAGTCACCAACATCGAGATCCCGACCTTCGTGAAGGTCAACTGAGCGATGCGCGGGGGCAATTCATCACCGTTCGGCGCGCTGGCGAAGCGCATGGCGGCGGCGCTGGCGATCCTGTCGCTGGGCGGCTGCGCCTATACCCGGGGCCTGCCGTCGACCACGACGCAGCCGGTCTACCCGAAGAAGACCGACATCCAGCTGGCGCTGAACCTGATCCCGCCGCCGGGCAAGCCGATCGCGGTGGCGGTGTACGGCTTTTCCGACCAGACCGGCCAGTTCAAGCCTTCCGAGACCACGCAGACGCTGTCGCGCGCGGTGACGCAAGGGGCCGGCTCGATCCTGGTCAAGTCGCTGCAGGATGCGGGCAACCGCCAGTGGTTCACCATCGTCGAGCGCGAGCAGCTGCGTAACCTGCTCAACGAGCGCCAGATCATCCGCGAGATGCGCGAGCGCTATCTGGGCGAGACGAACGTCAACCCGCAGGCGCTGCCGGCGCTGCTGTTCGCCGGGGTGCTGCTGGAAGGCGGGATCATCGGCTATGACACCAACACGCTGACCGGCGGGGTGGGCGCCAGCTTCCTCGGGATCGGCGCGCACACCGAATATCAGCAGCATACCGCCACCGTCTATCTGCGCGCGGTCTCGGTGCGCACCGGCGAGGTGCTGACCAGCGTCACCACCTCCAAGACGATCGCCTCCTACGGGATCAGCGCCAGCGCCTTCCGCTACGTGGCGTTCAAGGAGCTGCTTGAGGCCGAGGGCGGCGTGACCACCAACGAGCCGGGCACCATCGCCCTGCAGCAGGCGATCGAGAAGGCGGTGTACGGCCTCGTGATGGAGGGCGTGGAGCTCAAGCTGTGGGATTTCGCCGACAGCGCGGCGGGCGCGCCCTTCCTGCTCAAATACCGCGACGA
>NZ_VNIM01000209.1 GCF_007785815.1 Alterirhizorhabdus solaris
CCGCCCCGCCACCCGCCGCCGTCACCGTGGCGGCGCCGCTGGTGCGCGCGGTGAGCGAGTGGGACGATTACGTCGGCCGCTTCGCCCCCAGCCGCACGGTTGAGATCCGCCCTCGCGTGGCCGGCGAAGTCACCGGCATCCATTTCCGCGACGGCGAGATCGTGCAGAAGGGGCAACTCCTCTTCACCCTCGACCAGCGCCCGTTCACCGCCGTGCTGGCCGAGGCGCGCGCCAATGCCGCCAGCGCCGCCAGCGCGCTCACGCTTGCACGCACCGATCTGGGCCGGGCCGAGCGGCTGGTCGCCGACGAGGCGGTGTCCGCCGGCGAGGTGGATGCGTTGCGCGGCCGGGTGCAGGCGGCGCAGGCCGCGCTCGCCGCCGCCAACGCCCGCGTGCAGGCGCGCGCGCTCGATCTGTCGTTCACGCAGGTGCGCGCGCCGATCGCGGGGCGCATCTCCGATCGCCGCGTCGATGCCGGCAATCAGGTGGCGGGCGGCGAGGGCACCGGCGGCACCGTGCTGACGACGATCAACGCGCTCGACCCGATCTACTTCACCTTCGACGGTTCCGAGGCGCTCTATCTGAAAACACAGCGCGCGCGGCAGCCGGGTGTCGCCCCCGCCGCCGTGGAGATCCGCTTGCAGGACGAGGCGACGCACCGCTGGCGCGGCCGGCTCGACTTCACCGACAACGGGCTGGACCAGCGTTCCGGCACGATCCGGGGCCGCGCGGTGCTGGCGAACCCCGGCTATTTCCTCACCCCCGGCATGTTCGGCAACATGCGGCTGGCGAGCGGCGGCACGAAGCCGGCGCTGCTGGTGCCGGACGACGCGGTGCAGACCGATCAGGCGCGCAAGGTGCTGCTCACGGTCGATGCTCACAACGTCGTGAGCGCCAGGCCCGTGGTGCTGGGGCCGGTGGTGGATGGCCTGCGCGTCATCCGTTCCGGCATCGGGCCGGGCGATCGCGTGGTGATCCGGGGCACGCAGATGGCGATGGCGGGCGCGACGGTGGCGCCCCGCGCCGGCCGCATCGCGCCTCAGGCCGCACCGCCCGCGGTCGCCGCCACCCAGCCCACCGCCGGCGAGGCGACGCTCGCCACCAACTGACGCCGGTGGCCGGCCCGCCCGCCGGCGTCAGTT
>NZ_VNIM01000210.1 GCF_007785815.1 Alterirhizorhabdus solaris
AACCCGGAGCGCGCCCGCGCGAGCCGGGGCGAAGGCGTCTGGGGCGCCTTCCCCCGCGCCGGGCGCGCGCAGGCCACGCCGGGCGGCGGCAGGGGCGGCCGGAGCGGCGACGGCGGCAATCGCGGCCACCGCAACTGAGCCACCCCGATCGGCCTTGCCTGTCGACACGCCTTGCGGAGTGCGACCGCACAGGATAGGGGCACCCTCCGGTATGCGGAGCGGTGGCCGAGTGGTCGATGGCGCACGCCTGGAAAGTGTGTAGGGGTTAATAGCTCCTCGAGGGTTCGAATCCCTCCCGCTCCGCCAATACTGTGATGCAAGTCATTGATTTCTCTACGTTTTTCTGGCGTTTTCCCTTTCAGCCCCACCAATCAACCCACTCTGCAGCTCCGGTTACGGTGAGCATCCTAGGCTGGCGGCCTCGAAGCTTCTTTGGAAGGCGTGCAGGTTAACCAAGCTCGGGCAAACTTGGTGGGAAACGGACGGGCCGCCTTTGAGCGGCGCGACGTCGTAGCCGGACGCTCGTTCATTACGAATTGGTCTGCAGCTACGCGCCCTAATACCAGTCGTTCAGTATCATGGATGCGGTTCCCAAAAGCCGTCGTTCGCTCGTCCTACTGCCTTCGTTTGTCAACGAGGGGGGCAAGCAGACGCTAGTCGCCGCCGCTAGAGCGGTTTCCTATCAGTCTGCATCGTAACCGGCGTTGGCGAAGTAGTTGGCGCATTCCTGCGGCGGGTAAAGGTCGAGGATGCAGCCGATGGCGTTCCACAGGCCGTGAATGGTGCGCTCGGCGGCTTTGCGCAGGTGCGCCTTGAGCTTGGAGAAGGCCTGCTCGATCGGGTTGAAGTCGGGGCTGTAGGGGGGGAGGAAGAGCAGCGTCGCGCCCGCCGCTTCGATCGCCTCCCGGGCGGCCGGGGCTTTGTGGCTCGACAGATTGTCCATGATGACGATGTCGCCGGGCGAGAGGTCGGGCACCAGCACCTGACGGACATAGGCGATGAAGGCATCGCGGTTGATCGGTCCGTCGAGCACCATCGGCGCGACCATGCCGGTGCGGCGCAGCCCGGCGACGAGGGTGGTGGTCTTCCAGTGTCCATGAGGTACGCCCGAGCGCAGGCGTTCGCCGCGCCGGCAGCGACCA
>NZ_VNIM01000211.1 GCF_007785815.1 Alterirhizorhabdus solaris
GTTCAGGTGATCGCGCGCCTTCCTGAGCCTGCATTTCAACGGATCGGGCGATGCGGCGGTGCGCGGCACCGAGACCTTCTATCGGGCCGCCGAGAAGGGCAATGTGAACGCAGCACCCGACATCGCCTTTGCCCGCGCGGTGCAGGCGGGGTTGCTCGGCGGGCTGCGCGCGATCGATGCGGGGGCCAAGGATCGCGGGGTAAAGCCCGATACGCTCTCCGGCCCCGGCGGGCTGGGCGTGCTGAACGATCGCGCGCTGGGCAACATCGGCCGCGCGGTGCCGGCGGTGGCTGCGCTGGCGGAAATCGAGTTCATCACCCATCCGGCGGTGGACCGGCTGCTGGCCGGCGGCGGCGGCGCCACGGCGCGGCGGCGGGCGGTGGCGGTGCCGCTGGCCGAGGCGATCCGTGGGTATCTGCGCGCGGGGTGACGGGCGGTGTGCGGGGTAGGCCGTTACAGCCCGATCAGCGAGATCTGCCGGCCGTACCCCGTCTCGCCCCGGTGGGTGGCGCGGCGGTAGCTGAAGAAGCGGGCGGGGTCGGCATAGGTGTCCAGCCCCAGCGCCTCGATCCGGCGCAGGCCGCGTGCGCCGAGACGGGCGGTGACATAGCCCTCGATGTCGAACTGGTGCCGCCCCGCCGCCACGCCCTCTGTGAAGAAGCGTTCGTTGGCGGGGTCGTCCGTGCAGAAGCGGGCGAGGAAGGCGTCGTCCACCTCGTAGCTGGCGCGCGCGATGCACGGGCCGATCGCCGCTGTGATCCGATCCGCTCGCGCGCCCAGCGCCTCCATCGCGGTGACGGTGGCATCGGTGACGCCGCCGAGCGCGCCCTTCCACCCGGCGTGCGCCGCGCCGACGACGCCGGCCTCCCGGTCCGCGAACAGCACCGGCACGCAATCGGCGGTGAGGATGCCGAGCAGCAACCCCGGCCGATCGGTGACGAGCGCATCGGCATGGGGGCGGGCCTCGTCCGCGAACGGGGCGTCGACCGTCACGGCCTCGGCCGAGTGGACCTGATGCAGCGTGACCAGCATCGCCCCCGGCATCACCGCTTCGGTGGCGAGGCGGCGGTTCTCGATGATGGCGGCGCGGGCGTCGTCGGA
>NZ_VNIM01000021.1 GCF_007785815.1 Alterirhizorhabdus solaris
CCGCAGGATGCAGAACCGCCCGCCCCCGCCCTGCTGGCGGAACTGCGCATGATCCGCGACTCACTCGCCGAGGCCCTGAGCGCCGACGCGCGATAGCCCCGGCCATGTGCCGGGTGTCGACCGGACCGCCACCGCCTCGACGAACGATCGATCACCAGCAGGTATACGGTAAACCCGGGGGATCGCTCCCCCGGGCCGGCACCCCTCCCGGTGATGCGCCTTATGCGGCGAACTGGTTCATCGTGTTGTGCGCCCCGCCGGCCTTCAGCGCCGCCTCCCCGGCAAAATATTCCTTGTGGTCGTCGCCGATATCCGAGCCGGACATGTTCTGGTGCTTCACGCAGGCGATCCCCTCGCGAATCTCCTTGCGCTGCACGCCCTTGACGTAGCCGAGCATCCCCGCGTCGCCGAAATAGTCCTTCGCCAGATTGTCGGTGCTGAGCGCGGCCGTGTGGTAGGTCGGCAGCGTGATGAGGTGGTGGAAGATCCCTGCCCGCTTCGCCGCATCGCGCTGGAAAGTACGGATCCGCTCGTCGGCCTCGTCGCCAAGCTCGGTGGCGTCGTAATCGACGCTCATCAGCCGGGCGCGATCGTAGCCGGACATATCCTTGCCGGCGGCCTCCCACGCATCGAACACCTGCTGGCGGAAGTTCAGCGTCCAGTTGAAGCTGGGCGAGTTGTTGTAGACCAGCTTGGCGTTGGGCACGACCGCGCGGATACGATCGACCATGCCGGCGATCTGCTCGATATGCGGTTTCTCGGTCTCGATCCACAGCAGGTCGGCACCGTTCTGCAGCGAGGCGATGCAGTCCATCACGCAGCGATCCTCGCCGGTGCCCTTGCGGAACTCGAACAGGTTGCTCGGCAGGCGCCTGGGCCGCAGCAGCTTGCCGTCGCGGTTCAGGATGACGTCGCCGTTGCGGGCGGTCGCGGGATCGATCTCCTCGCAGTCGAGGAAGCTGTTGTACTGGTCACCGAGATCGCCCGGTTCCTTGCTGACGGCGATCTGCTTGGTGAGGCCGGCGCCCAGCGAATCGGTGCGGGTGACGATGATGCCGTCCTCCACGCCCAGTTCGAGAAAGGCGTAGCGGCAGGCGCGGACCTTGGCGAGAAAGTCCTCGTGCGGCACGGTGACCTTGCCGTCCTGATGGCCGCACTGCTTCTCGTCCGACACCTGATTCTCGATCTGGAGCGCGCAGGCGCCCGCCTCGATCATCTTCTTGGCGAGCAGGTAGGTCGCTTCCGCATTGCCGAAGCCGGCATCGATATCGGCGATGATCGGCACGACGTGCGTCTCGTAGTTGTCGATCGCGTGGGTCAGCCGCTGCGCCTCGATCTCGTTGCCGCCGTCGCGGGCATGGTCGAGATCGCGGAACATCATGCCCAGCTCGCGCGAGTCGGCCTGACGCAGGAAGGTGTAGAGTTCCTCGATCAGCGCCGGCACGCTCGTCTTCTCATGCATCGACTGGTCGGGCAGCGGACCGAAGCCGGAGCGCAGCGCGGCGATCATCCAGCCCGAGAGGTAGAGGTAACGGCGCTTGGTGGAGCCGAAATGCTTCTTGATCGCGATCATCTTCTGCTGGCCGATGAAGCCGTGCCAGCATCCCAGCGACTGGGTGTAGTTCGCCGGATCGGTATCGTAGGCGTCCATGTCCTGCCGCATGATCCTCGCGGTATAGCGGGCGATGTCGAGGCCGGTCCTGAAGCGGTTCTGCAACCGCATCCGCGCGACCGCCTCGGGGCTGATCCCGTCCCATGTGCCGTTGTAGTTGCGGACGAGTTGCTCGGTGGTGTTGATGTGATCCTGATAGCTCATCGGATGGCTCCCTGCTGTCGCGCCACAGGTAGCGTCATCCGGCAGTAACCCGGCGCCGCATTGTCAATTTTCAGCGTCTTGAGGTGCGGTAGAACAGGTGAGCGTTCGTAAACTTGTAATGTTATTTACAGTCAGGCGATCCGTCGCCCCGCCCAGACCGCGCGGCCGATGACCTCGATCTCACCCGGGTGGCGATCCGCCCAAGCCGGATAGGCGGGATTGTCGCTGACGATGGTGATCGAGCGGGCCGACGGATCGATCGCCAACCGTTTCACCATCAGCGTGTCGTCCACCCGCAGCACGTAGATGCCGTCCCGCAGCCGGTCCGCCGCATCGTCGCGATCGACGAGGATCTCGTCGCCGTCGGCCAGCGTCGGCACCATCGAATCCCCCGAGACCCGGATCATCGACAGACCGGCCGGGCTGCCGCCGGTGATCTCGCGCAGCCAGCCGGGGTGGAAGCCGAGCCGTGCCACCGGCCGTTCGTCGCCATCGGCGGCACCATGACCGGCAGAGGCGCGAATATCGAGACGGGGCACCAGCACCAGATCGGCGGCGCGGCCGCGCGCCGCCCCGGCATCGACCGTCTCGGTTACCGGCCGACGCGGGCCGCCGAGTTTTTCCTCCGGGATGGACAAGTATCGCGACAGCCGCTGGCGATCCTCCTCCGCCAGCCGACGCGGTACGCCGCGCTTGATGAACTGCTGAATATACGCGGCATTGCGTCCGATCAGTCGCGACAGAGAGGAATAATCCTCACCGCGCTGGTGGATCGCCGCGTCGAGAACAGCCCTCGGATCGTCGTTCGGCATAATTCTAGCCCATTCCGGATAGGAGAGTTCCTAGACAAGTAGGACTTCGCATAGATGATAGGACGAACAATAACGGAACATTCCCTCCTAAAAAAGGAACAAAGATGCAACTCCTTCCTGTCATCGAGAAGTATCTGCGCGCCAGCAACACGGCCCCGACCCGTTTCGGACGAGACGCGGTGCGCGATCCCCGCTTCGTGCTCGACCTGCGCAACGGCCGCGAGCCGCGCCGGCGCACCGAGGCGCGCGTGCTGGGCTACATCGACCGCCAGACGCGGGGGGCATGATGCAGGACGCACAGACGCTGCTGCTGCGCGCGATGCGCACGACGGGCGATCCGATGCCGGGGCTGCGCGCCGCGCACAGCGAAGCCTGGGCGAGCGCCACCTTCGCCGGGGCGCGTCACCGCTTCGAACTGGAGCCGGCATCGCCCGGACACGCCGATGCGTTCGCCGTGCGGTTGACGCGGGCCGACTATCGACTGCCGGGCCACCTCGTCGCCGACATCGTGGTGGCGGCACGAACGGAGACGACGCAGGGCATCGCGCTGACGATCGAGGCGCTCACCGTCGAGGACGGCTGACGCGCGTCAGGGTCCGCCGGCGCTCTTCCCGCGAATCTCGTCGAGCGCGTCACGCAGGTCACCGCGGAACGGCGGGATCTCGCGTTTGAGCGGGGTGACGTTGGTCTCCCTCTCCCCCTGCGCCACCGCCTTGCGGGCAAGACCGGCCTCAAGCCGGGCCATCACCCGGGTAAGCGACGGCGGCGGCTCGACCAGCGTCGCCGCGGCGGGCGCGACCGAGACGGTGGGATAGGCGAAGGCGGCGGCGGGCGGATCGGGGACGGACGTCTTTTCGGCATGCCCCGGATCGATCGCGGGGGGCGGCGAGATCGATGGCGAGGCGGCCGGAGACGACGCGGGGTTTTCGGATACGGATGGCTGTGCAGGCAGGCCGCGCGGATCGTCCGCCGGCAACGGATCGATCAGGTCCAGCGGGGGGCCGAGATCGCTTGCGGCGAAGATCGGCCGGCGTGCCGGTGCGTCGGGATGCGCATCGGTCCGGCGCAGCACGGGCGCGGCGGCGACGGGCGGCGCAGCAGCCGGGGCCAGGGCGACCGGGGCGGGCCGTACCCTGCCCGCGCGGCCGAGCCGATGGAACCCGGCCCACGTCGCCGCGGCCAGCATCAGCGCGATCACCAGTGCGAGGACGACGGGCGACTCGGCGACGGCCGGCGGCAGGCCGACCGAGACGACGACCGCGGCGAGCACGTCCAGCGGCATCGCGATCAGGAAGAAAGCGGTGGCGAACCCCAGCAAAACCGCCGAAACCGGGCCGAGCCACGGATCGAGCCGGCGCAGCGTGGCCGGGCCGGGCCATGTCCTTCTTGCGGTCGAATCCATGCCTCTCACCCCCGGCCTGCCAGCTTTAGGTATAATGGCGCATAACGCGAAACATTTGACGACCAGTTACGATCGCGCTCCACGAACGACCGCGCCACGTCGCGCCGATGCGGCCAGCCGGCGCGATCGGCGAACATCGCGGCGAGGGCCGCTGCCAGCGCGGGCGGATCGTCGGGCGGGAACAGCGTGCCCGTCACGCCGTCCTCGATCAGCTCGCGATGCCCGCCCACGTCGGAGGCGGCGACGAGGCGGCGCTGCGCCATCGCCTCAAGCGGTTTCAGCGGTGTGACCAGTTCGGTCAGCCGCATCGCCTTGCGCGGATAGGCGAGGATATCGACGAGGCTGTAATAGCGTTCCACCTGATCGTGCGGCACGCGCCCGGCAAAGGTGATGCGGTCGGCGGCCGGCGAGGCGGCGGCCTGCGCCTTCAGCGCCGCCTCCATCGGCCCGCCGCCCACCAGCAGCAGGTGGGCGGCCGGGCGGGCGGCGAGCAGCGCGGGCATCGCCGCGATCAGATCGTCCAGCCCCTCGTAGTCGTAATAGGAGCCGATGAAGCCGACCACCTCGCGCGCGTCGGCGCCGGTGGGCAGCCCCAGTTCGGCCGCCAGCGCGGTATCGGGCGGGGGCGGATCACCGAACATGTGGAGATCGACGCCGTTGGGCGACACCATGATCTTGTCCGCCGCGATGCCGCGCTTCACCAGATCGCCGCGCAGCCCCTCGCAGATCACCGCCACCGCATCCGCCGAGCGGGCGGCGTGGGTTTCCAGCGCGCGGGTCACGCGGTAGCGCGCCGATCCCTCGCGGTCGGTGCCGTTGCCGACGGCGGCATCCTCCCAGAAGGCGCGAATCTCGTACACCAGCGGCAGTTTGTGGCGGCGGGCCACGCGCAGCGCGGCCAGCGCGTTCAGCACCGGCGAATGGACGTGGAGCTGGTCCGGCCGCCATTCGGCGATCACCTCGTCCAGCCGGCGGCCGAGCGCGGCGATCTCCCGCCATTCGCGCAACGGCGAGCGGACCGGCGCCACGGCGGCGGTGCGGAAGAAGCGCAGGCCGTCCGCCTCCGCCGGCGAGTCGCCGAACAGCGACTGGCGCGGCCCGGTGAGGCCGGCCACCTCCCACCCCATGCCGATCTGCGCCTTCAGGATCGCACGCGTGCGGAAGGTGTAGCCGCTATGGACCGGCAGGCTGTGGTCGAGCACGTGAAGGATGCGCATGATCGCTTTTCTCGCACGGGAGGCTTAACGCCGCGTCAATCCGATGTGGCTAGGCCTCTTGTCTGGCTACCATAGCCTTTTGCCGCGCCCGCGGCGAGATGTAGCGCGCCGAGGGACGCAAGACCGTGTGATCGACCTGTTTTCCCTGGCGCTGTCGCACGGCCTGATGATGCTAGCGGCGTGGCGGCTGCTGCGCCGGCGTGATCTGGACGTCGAGACGGGCATCGGGGAGCATCAGGCGGCGGAGGACGCGCCGGGTGCGTGACCTCGCCTTCGTCGCGTTCCTCGCCACGCTGCTGGCGTTCGGCTTCAAACGGCCGTTCCTGTTCGTGCTGGCCTATGTCTATGTCGACATCGTCTCGCCGCAGCGGCTGTCCTATTACCTGCTCAACGCGGTGCCCATCTCGCTGATCTGCGTGGGGCTGGCGGTGGGCGGCTGGTTGCTGGCCGACGACAAGCGCGGCACCCGCCTGGCGCTGCGCCAGTGCCTGATGATCCTGCTGCTCGGCTGGGCCTTCTACACCACGCTCAACGCCGACTTTCCGATCGAGGCGCTCGATAAATGGGGGTGGGTGTGGAAGGCGCTGGCCTTCGCCATCTTCCTCCCCTTCACGCTGCGCACCCGCGCCCGGATCGAGGGGCTGTTGCTGTTCATGGTGCTGTCGGTCTCCTCGATCGTGGTGGTCGGCGGGGTCAAGACGCTGGCATCGGGCGGCGGCTACGGCGCGCTGAACCTGATGGTGGCCAACAACAGCGGCCTGTACGAGGGGAGCATCATCTCCACCTTCGCGGTGGCGGTGATCCCGCTGATCCTGTTCCTCGCCAAATACGGCACCGTCTTCCCGGCGGACTGGCGGGTGCGCGGCTATGCCGCCGCGCTGATCTTCGCCTGCCTGCTGATCCCGGTCGGCACCGAGGCCCGCACCGGCCTCGTCTGCATCGCCGTGCTGGCGGTGCTGATGCTGCGCGCGACGAAGCGGCGCTTCCTCTACGTCACGCTGATGGCCGTCGCCGGGGTGGCGGCGGTGCAGCTGCTGCCCGACAGCTACGGCAAGCGGATGGAGACGATCCAGGGCTATCAGGGCGACAGTTCCGCCTCCACCCGGCTGGCGGTGTGGAAATGGACGTGGGGGTACGTCAAGGATCATCCGGCCGGCGGCGGCTTCAACGCCTACATGCAGAACCGGCTGACGATCGACCTGAAATCGACGACGGGCGACGCCAACAGCCAGACGACGACCAATTTCAAGGACTACGACGCCGGCCGCGCCTACCACAGCAGCTATTTCGAGATGCTGGGCGAGCAGGGCTTTCCGGGCTTCATCATGTGGATATCGCTGCACCTGCTCGGGCTGATCCGCATGGAGGCGGTGCGGCGGCGCTGGCGCAGGGCGACGGACGGCGACGAATGGATCGCGCCGCTGGCGACCGCGCTCCAGCACGCGCACCTGATCTACATGGTCGGCTCGCTGTTCGTCGGCATCGCCTTCCAGACGTTCATCCTGATGATGGTCGGTTGCGAGATCGGCTTCGACGGCTATCTGCGGCGGCGCGCGGCACGGACGGGGCAGCAGGCGCATGGCTTTTCCGGAAAGGCGCCGGCGACGACCCAACAGACATAGCGATATCCCGCCGCCGCCTCGATCATGCAGCGGCCGGGGTGCCCCGCGCGGTGCGCCACGCCACCGCCCAGATCGCCAGTCCGCCCAGCGCCAGCATCGCGCCGATCGGCCCGGTCGAGGTCCAGCCGAGGCCGGCGGCGATCGCCACCCCGCCCAGCCACGCCCCCAGCGCGTTGGCCATGTTGAACGCGCTATGGTTCAGCGAGGCGGCCAGCGCCTGCGCGTCGGCGGCGATGTCCATCAGCCGGGTCTGCAACGCCGGCCCCATCGACAGCGCGGCGAACCCGACGAAGAACATGTTGATCGTCACCGCCACCACGTTGTGCGCCGTCACCGCGACAAGGCCGAGCGTGACGACGTTGAGCAGCAGCGTGATCCAGATCGCGCGCATCACCCCGCGATCGGCGAGCCAGCCGCCAAACAGGCTGCCCGCGACCATGCCCATGCCGATCACCGACAGCACGAGCGGGACATGCGCCTCGCCCATGCCCGTCACCACCGTCAGCATCGGCGTGATGTAGCTGTACACCGCGAACACGCCGCCGAAACCGATCGCGGCGATGCCGAGCGTGAGCCATACCTGCCCCCGCTTCAACGCGCCGAGTTCGGTCAGCGGGCTGGCGTTGTCGGGCGCGGGCATCGGGTTGAGCGCGAGGCGGCAGAGCAGTGCGGTCGCCAGCCCGATCGCGGCGACGACGACGAACGCCGCGCGCCAGCCGGCCACCTGCCCCACCCATGTCGCGAACGGCACGCCGACAATGTTGGCCGAACTCAGCCCCAGCATCATCCGCGCCACCGCCTGCGCGCGCCTGTCTGGCGGCACCAGCGAGGCGGCCACCAGCGAGGCGATGCCGAAATAGGCGCCGTGCGGCAGCCCGGCGAGGAAGCGCGCGGCCACGATCAGGCCGTAGCTGGCGGCGACCGCGCACAGCAGGTTGGCCATCGCGAAGAAGGCCATCAGCCCCATCAGCATCGCCCGCCGCCCCGTCCGCGCGAACACCGCCGCCAGCAGCGGCGCGCCGATCACCACGCCCAGTGCGTAGGCGCTTATCATGTGCCCGGCGACGGGTACGGAGACATGCACGTCGCGCGCAACGTTGGGCAGCAGCCCCATCGAGGCGAACTCCCCGGTGCCCAGCGCGAAGCCGCCGAGCGCCAGCCCCAGCTCGGCCAGGCCCGCACCGTGCGGCGGGGCATCGCTGCGGGACGGGGCGGGCGCATCGCCCGTGGTGGCATCGGTGATGGTCGGCATTCGGTCGTATCCCCGGTTGGCGGGGCATCCTCTTCGGCCCGGTGCCGTTGCATCCGGTCCGCGCATGTGGTCGCACCGCCGTGCGCTTGCAACGCAAACGTGGCGATCGGCATGACGGCGCCCGCTTCCCGCCCAGCCCGCGCGGTGGCATGGCAGCCGCGTGACCCAGCGCATTCCCCGGATCGCCCGCGATCATGCGCCGCCGGGCACCACCATCGTCCGCGTCGAGCGGATGTCGCCGGCGTTCGTCAAATATCATCTCGACGACGGCCGCGCGCTGCACCGCTTCACCCGGCCCGAGCCGTTCGCCCACCCCCACGATCACCCGTGGCCGTTCGAGACGGAGATCATCGCCGGCGGCTATGTCGAGGAGGTCTTCTCGATCCGGCCGGACGGCGGCTGGCACAGTGCGCTGGTGGAGCGCGCGCCCGGCACCGTCCACCGGATCGCGGCCACCCACATCCACCGGATCGTGGCACTGCCGATCGAGGAATGCTGGACGGTGGTGCGGGCCGGTGCGCACGAACGCACGACGCGGTTCTGGCGGTTCGGCGAGATCGTCCAGCGGCGGGCGTGGAATGCGCGCCGGTGGTCGGTCCACCGCCCGCCCGCCCTGCCGCGCGGGCGCCAGTTGCGGCTCGACGACGGCTGGTAGGCGTGCGGCCTATGCCCGCCTGATCGCGTCCATCACGATCCGGCTGAACACGCGGTGGGTTTCGCTCACCCGATGGCAGCCTTCGGATGAGGGGGCGATGCCGAGCGAGGCGGCCGGCGTGAAGGTCAGCTCGCCGAAATACACCCCGTCCGCGCCGTCATACAGGTCGACGCGGACGTAATCGAACGATTCGGCCAGCGCCCGTGCCGCCGCGATCATGGCGGCGAGCCGCGCGGGGGCGGGCAGGCGATGCCCCTCCGGCCGGTCGAGGCCATCGCCCGCGTGCATCGGCACGAAATCCGGCACGCGGAACAGCCGGCTCCATGCCGCGCCGAAACGGTCATGGTCGATCTGGCAGACCAGCGGTTCGCCGCGCACGCAGTGGAACTTGCAGTCGTCGGGCGGGCGGCCCGCCGGGGCGGGGATCAGCGCCTCGACGATCACTTTCCCCGGCAACCCGCGATACTGCATCTCGCGCATCACGACGGCATAGTCGACGGATGCCAGATCGTGGAGGTCGCGCAGGTCCGCCGGCGAGGCGACATCGCGCATGAAGGTGGCCGCGCCGCTGGCGTTCGCCGGCTTGGCGATCGCGTTCGTCCCGGCAAACGGCAGGAGCCGGGCATACAGATCCTCGACCGAGCGGACATCGTCCATCGCCACGACCGCCAGCGTTTCCGGCACGCGCAGCCACGGCGCCCGCCGCAATGCCTGCGCCTTGGCGGTTTCCTTGTCCACGAAGGCGCGCTGGAGCGGCGACCAGCACGGGTCGATCATGCGGGCGAAGACGAGATCGTTGACAGTCGCCGCCGGATCGGCCGGCGGCAGCGGCCAGCGCCCGAACTTCTCGCGGAAACGCACGCCGGCGACGAGGTGGTTGAACGCACGCGTCATCGGCGCGGCCCTGCGGAAGGCATCCCACCCGGGGCTGGAGAGACGGCTGTCCGCAACGCGCAACCCCGGCCCGCCCACGCCCCGCCGCCCCGGCAGCAGGGCGTCCGGAGATGGAAACGGCATGGTGCCCGGCGACACCGCCTGCACCTGCTCCGCATCGGACCGCTTCATCCCGTCCCCCGTTTCCACCGCCCGCGCCGGTGGCGGCGCTCGCGGGGCAAGGCGGGTTTCATAAGGCATGGCGGCGGCAACTCCATCGCGCCATTTCCGCCCCGGAGCCGCCGTCCGGATTCGATCCCTGCCTGGAAGGTTGCGGCGGCGCGCATTGCGAGGCGACACGTCGGCCGGGACAGCCTGTACTCCCCTCGCCTGCCGCCAAGGTTGCGAGCAATATGAACGTGATGACACCGGCCATGCTACTTCCGCCACGATCGCACGTTCGTGCTGCCACACCTGTCATTCCCGGAGGAACCCGCCTGCACGACGCTGCTCCCCTAGCTCCCGCCCCCGGCATCTCGCCCGTCCTGTCGGGCGGTGCGCGGCCGGCAAGGATCGGCGCGTGCCCGCACTCCCGGACCGCGTGACCACTGCCGCCCGCCATATCGCCATCATCACCGCGCCGCTGCCCGGCCACCTCAATCCGTTGCAGGTGCTGGGGGCCGAACTGGTGGCGCTGGGGTGGCGGGTCACGGTCGTGCACCTGGCCGATGCCGCCCGTTTCGTGAGCGACCCGGCGATCGGCCATGCGCCGCTGCCCGAGCGGGCCGGGTCTGCCGGATTGCTCGACGACTATCTGGCCAAGCTGGCGCATGCGACCGGGCCGATCGGCCTGCCGCGCATGATCCGCGCGACGGCCGCCATGACGCAGGCGCTGCTGCACGGCGCGCCCGACGTGCTGCGGCGGATCGGCGCCGATGCGATGATCGCCGACGCGGTGGAACCGGCCGGCCCGCTGATCGCCCGCCATCTGGGCATTCCGCATGTCGCGGCGGTGACGGGCCTGCCGCTGATGCGGGAGGCGTCCATTCCCCCGCCGTTCCTCGGCTGGCGCTATCGCCCGGGTGCATGGGGGCGGTTCCGCAATCGCGGCGGCTATGCGGTATCGGATGCACTGATGCGCCCGATCACGCGCGTGCTGGATGCCGCTCGGGCCGACTGGGGGCTGGACCGGAACGGGGGCAGCGCGCGCCTGCACGTCGCACAATGCCCGCGCGGGCTGGATTACCCGCGCGCCGCATTGCCGCCGGGCTTCCTCTACGGATCGCCGTGGCGGCATGCGCCGGGCCCGGACGTGGACCTGCCTGACGATGGCCGGCCGCTGGTCTTCTGCTCGCTCGGCACGTTGCAGGGTTCGCGCCCCGCCCTGTTCGCGACGATGGCGGCGGCGTGCGCGGCGATCGGCGCGCGGGCGGTGATCGCGCATGGCGGCGGCCTGGACCCCGCCGGGGAAGCCATGCTGCCCGGCGACCCGCTGGTGCGCGCGTTCTGGCCGCAGGAGGCGGTGATGCGTCGCTGCGCCGCCGCCGTGCTGCATTGCGGGTTCAACTCGGTGCTGGATGCACTGGCGGCCGGGCTGCCGATCGTGGCGCTGCCGATCGCCTTCGAGCAGCCGGCGACCGCCGCGCGGCTTGCCCGGATCGGGGCAGCGCGCGTGCTTTCCCCTCACGGCCTGACCGTCCGCGCGCTGGCCGAGGCGCTGGGCGATGTCGTCGAGATCCCCGCCTGCCGTGCCGCCGCGCAGGGAATCGCCCGGGAGATCGCCGCCGGGGGCGGTGCCCGCCGCGCCGCGATCACGATCAACGCCGCGCTGGCGAATGCCCCCTGACGCCCGGCAACCGCCACCACGGCGTGGCGGGGCTGAGGTGATGCTCGTGATGATAGGCGCCGAAATGGAAGCACGTCACCAGCGACGCCAGCGGTGACAGCGGGGTGCTGCGCGCGTTGTGGCTATCGGCGAACGGCATGGCACCGTGGCGATGCGGCAGATAGGTGCCGAACAGGAAGAGTTGCGCCAGGGCCAGCAGCGCCGGCACCGCCCAGAAGGCGACGATGTTCACCATCGAGGCCCCCGCCAGCCCGTAGACGATCGCCGCCGCCGTGATCCGCAGGATCTGCCCGTGCGTGTAATAGTTGCGGAAGAAGCTGACGAACCACGGCAGCACCCGGCGCGGTGCTGCGGCATGGAAATCGGGGTCGTCCGGCGTGCCCGGCGCGGCATGGTGCGCGTGATGCTTCGGGAACAGCGCCGCATAGGACAGCGCCGCATAGGCGGCCAGGCACAGCGTACCCACCGTTGCGTTCAGCCGGGGCCGGCCGGGGGCGAGCGAGCCGTGCATGCAATCGTGCGCGATGATGAACAGGCCGGTGCTGAGCCACGACTGGATCAGGATCAGCGCGATGGCGATCGGGGTCGTCGCCACGCTCCACCGCCACAGGAAGATGCCGCCGATATGCACCGCCAGCCATGCGACGATGATCGCCGCCGCGAGGGCGAGGCCGTAGCGCGTATCGCGGCGGGCGTCCGTCATCGCATCGCGCGATCGGCCAGCCGGCGTTTCAGCCGCGCGGGGTCGGGCGCGAGGAGGAAGCCGAAGCTGACGCCGCCCTCCTTGCCCTTCACCGCATGGTGCAGCCGGTGCGCCTGCAGCAACCGCTTTGAATAGCCCCGGCGCGGCACCCAGCGCATGCCGAACCGCTGATGCACCATCATGTCGTGGACGAAGGCGTAGATCGCGCCGTAGAGCGTGATGCCCAGCGCCATCCACCACAGAAATTCCCACCGCGTGCCGGCGACGAACAGCGCGACCACGATCAGCGCGAAGGTGACGGCGTAGAGGTCGTTCTTCTCGAACGCGCCGTCGTGCGGCTCGTGATGCGAGCGGTGCCAGCCCCAGCCCCAGCCGTGCATCACATATTTGTGTGTCGCCCAGGCGAAGCATTCCATGAAGAGGACCATGCCTCCCACCAGGGCCACCTTCTCAAACCAGGCCATTCACCAACCCCGAATCCGTGTTCGATCGCGCATCGCGCCCCTAGCATGATTCCCCATATGGGGCAGCCCGCCGGCAAAGCGAGCGGAGATGGTGCGGCAGCGCGACCAGCGCGGGCGCCATGCGGATCGCGATCGCGGCCAGCACGAGGCCGGCGATCACGTCGACGGCATAATGCCCGCCGAACACCGGCGTCGCCAGGATCGTCAGCCCCGCCCACACCGGCGCGGCGACCCGCAGCCACGGAACGTCGCGCACCCCCCAGGCGAGGATCACCGGCAGCGTCGCGTGATAGCTGGGGAAGCTGACGATCCCCATCAGCCGGCCGAGGTCCAGCACGCGCGCCGATCCGTCGCGCAGGCCGGCGATCAGATCCCGCTCCAGCCACGCGATCGACGGCCAGAGGCGGTGGTAGCCGGCCGGATCGAACAGGTTGCCCATCGCCGGCATCGCCCCGGAGATCAGGATCGTCACGATGCCGCTGGCGATCGCCGCCGCCACCGCAAGACGCAGCCGGCCCAGCCGGCCCGTCGCGGCGAGCAGCACGATGCACCCCACCATCTGCGCGACGAGGCTGTTATAGGCGATGCCGCCCAGCCATACGAGCGCGGGCGCATCGTCGAGCGCGCGGTGGATCGCGGCCCAGTCCAGCCCCAGCCGGGCGTCGGCCGCCGCCAGCGCCCCATCCCACAGCGGCCCCGTCCGCGCCGCCAGCACATAGGCGAGGACGACGCCGATGATCGTGAACAGCGTCATCTGGAGGAAGGCGGCCGCCCCCGCCGCCAGCCGGGGCCGGTTCCGCCGCTTTCCCGTCACGAGGCCGGCGGCGAGGATCAGCAGGCCTAGCGCGGGGGCGATGGCGTGCGGCAGGCTGACGGTAAAGCCCATGCCATGCCCGGCGACGAGGCAGAGGCCCGCCATGATCGCCACCAGCGCCCAGGAAGCCTCGTCGGTGGTGTCGGCGGCAGGCGCGATGTTCATGCCATGCCGAACGCAGACAGGCGCCTCGAGGTTCGTCGCATGGTGAGCCGGGCGGATCGGGTATGCGACACGGGCGCACGCGGCCTGCCGGGACCGGGGCATTGGCTCGACGGGCACCGCCGGAGCTGGATGATATGAGGTCACCACTCGACCGCTCGTCCCGGGGAGCCATCGAGCCTGTCGAAATGGCGTGGGGCCCCCGCTCGGCGCCGCCTGCGGCGTCGCTCGGCCCCTCCTCAGGATGATCGGGAAAGTCTTATCCGACTTCGAAGCCTCGGGATGGCGGCGGGAATCCGGACGGCCTGCCTGTTACAAACTGTTGCGCGCGGCTGGACCGATCGGGCCGCGCATTGCTAGATACGGCACCAATGTCCCGCCCCCTTTTCCGGAGCGCCGCTCCGGCGCTGTTCGCCTGTCTGGCCGGGTGCAACATGCATCAGTCCACGCTTGCCCCGTTCGGGCGCGATGCGGCCGATATCCGGGGGATGACGCTGTTGCTGGTCGGCGGCGCGGTGGTGATCTTCCTCGGCGTGGCTGCCCTCGTCGTCGCGGCGATGCGTGCGCCTGCCGGCAGGCTGACGCATGACGGCGGGATGCGGCTGGTGCTGTGGGCGGGCGGCATCGTGCCCACCGTGGTGCTGGGCGCGCTGCTGGTGTGGACGCTGCCCGCGATGCGCCCCGCGCCCGCCACCCCGGCCGACCTGCGCGTGGCGCTGGTCGGCGAGCAGTTCTGGTGGCGCGTCGCCTATCGCCCGCCGAACCGTCCGCCGGTCGTTTCCGCCAACGAGCTGCGCCTGCCGGTCGGGCGTACCGTGGTGCTGGAGCTGGGCGCGGGCGACGTGATCCATAGCTTCTGGGTGCCGGGGCTGGCCGGCAAGATGGACATGATCCCCGGCCGCACCAACCGCCTCGTCGTGCGCGCGGACAAGGCCGGGCGCTATCGCGGCGTGTGCGCGGAGTTCTGCGGGCTGTCCCACGCGCTGATGGCGTTCGACGTGGTCGCGATGCCGCCCGCCGCCTTCGATGCATGGCTCGCCGCCGAGGCCCGCCCCGCCGCGCCCGTTGCCAGCGCCCCCGGCGCGGCGCTGTTCACTGCCAACGGCTGCGGCGGGTGCCATGCCGTGCGCGGCACCGCCGGCACAGGGTCGATCGGCCCCGACCTCACCCACTTCGGCGCGCGCGCCACGCTGGCCGCCGGCATCCTGCCGATGACGACGGCCAATGTCGCCCGCTTCGTCCGCGATGCCGGATCGGTGAAGCCCGGTGCGCGGATGCCGGCGTTCCGTCACCTCTCCCCCGGCGATACGCAGGCGATCGCGCGCTATCTCGAAAGCCTGAAATGACCGCGCCTCCCCTTGATGACGTGGCGCTGGACCACACGGCGCAGAACGACCCGGCGGTGCGCACCGCGCAGGAGGACCGGCTGCGCGCCGTGTGGAAGCCGCCCGCCGGCCTGTTCCTGCGGTGGAGCGACGTGAACAACAACCGGGTGGGCATCTGGTATACGCTCACCGCCTTCGTCTTCATGCTGTTCGCCGGCGTGCTCGCGCTGGTGATGCGCGCGCAGCTGGCGGTGCCGGACAACGATCTCGTCAGCGCGAACACGTTCAACCAGTTGTTCACGCTGCACGGTTCGATGATGATGTTCCTGTTCGCGGTGCCGATGTTCGAGGCGGTCTCGATCATCCTGCTGCCGCAGCTGCTGGGCGCGCGTGATCTGCCGTTCCCCCGCCTCTCCGCCTTCGGCTACTGGAGCTTCCTGATCGGCGGCGTGTTCGTCGGCGGATCGATCTTTTTCAACGTGGCGCCCGATGGCGGCTGGTTCATGTATCCGCCGCTCACCACCCGCACCGACCTTTCGGGGCTGGGCGCGGACATCTGGATGCTCGGCCTCAGCTTCATCGAGGTGTCGTCGGTGGCGGCGGCGGTGGAGCTGATCGTCGGCGTGCTGAAATGCCGCCCGCCGGGGATGCGGCTGAACCTGATGCCGCTCTATGCGTGGTACATCCTCGTCGTGGCGGTGATGATCCTGTTCGCCTTCCCGCCGCTGATCGCGGGCGACGTGCTGTTCGAGATGGAACGGCTGCTGGACTGGCCGTTCTTCGATGCGGCACGCGGCGGCGATCCGCTGCTGTGGCAGCACCTGTTCTGGATCTTCGGCCACCCCGAAGTGTACATCATCTTCCTGCCCTCGATCGCGCTGTTCGCGATGCTGATCCCCACCTTCTCGCAGCGCCACCTGCTCGGCTATCCGTGGATCGTGCTGGCGGCGGTGGGCACCGCCTTCCTGTCGTTCGGGCTGTGGGTGCACCACATGTTCGCCACCGGGCTGCCCAAGATCAGCCTCGCCTTCTTCTCCGCCGCGTCGGAGGCGGTGGCGATTCCCACCGGCGTGCAGATCTTCTGCTTCATCGCGACCCTGTGGGCAGGCCGGGTGATCTGGTCCACGCCGCTGCTCTACGCCACCGGCAGCCTCGCCATCTTCGTGATCGGCGGGCTGACGGGCGTGATGGTGGCGGTGGCCCCGTTCGACTGGCAGGCGCACGATACCTATTTCATCGTGGCGCACCTGCATTACGTGCTGCTGGGCGGCACGCTGCTGCCGCTGTTCGGCGGGTTGTATTACTACTGGCCGCTGGTGACGGGGAAAAAGCTGTCCGACCGCCTCGGCCGCATCGCCTTCTGGGTGATGTTCGCCGGCGCCAACCTCGCCTTCTTCCCGATGCACTTTTCCGGGCTGATGGGCATGCCGCGCCGCGTGTTCACCTATCCGGCCGAACTGGGGCTGGGCGGGCTGAACATGGCTTCCACGATCGGCGCCTTCCTGTTCGCCGCCGGCGTGGCGCTGGTGTGCGTGGACCTGTGCCTGTCGCCCACCCGCAAGAAGGGCAAGCGCAACCCGTGGAACGCCGGCACGCTGGAATGGCTGGCGCACCCGGAGGACGAGGACTGGGGCATCCGCTCCGTTCCGCTGATCGAAAGCCGCTATCCGATCTGGGACCAGCCGGGCTTCGTGGAGAAGGTGGACGAGGGCCGTTTCTTCCTGCCCGATGCGGAAGAGGGGCGGCGCGAGACGATCGTGACCACCGTGCTCGATGCGCGGCCGTTGCAGGTGGTCCGCCTCGGCACGCCCAGCTTCAAGCCGATGTTCACCGCCATCGCGCTGGGCGGGGTGTTCATCCTGACCACCTACCACCTCTACTGGGCGGCGCTGGGCTGCGGCGTCACCACGCTGGCCATGATCCTGTGGTGGCTGTGGACGGGCACCGCTGAAATACCGGAAAAAGCAGGCAAGTCGATCGGCCACGGCCTGACCATCCCGCTGTATATCTCCGGGCCGTCCTCCTCGGGCTGGTGGGCGATGTTCATCACGATGATGGCGGATGCGACGGCCTTCTCCGGCCTCGTCTTCGGTTACTATTTTTTCTGGACGATCCACCCCGAGTTCCCGCCCGCCGGGCCGGGGATGGACGGGCCGGGCGCATTCTGGCCGATGGCGGCACTGGCGCTGGTGCTGGCCGGCTGGGCCGCCACGCTTGTTGCGCGGATCATCCATGCGCGCGGGCAGGTGAGCGCGGCGCGCGGGCTGCTGGCGTTCGGCATCCTCGCCAGCCTCGCCAGCCTTGCCGCCGGCCTCGCCGGGCCGTGGCTGACGGACCTTCGCCCCACGCTCCACGTTTACCCCGCCATCGTGTGGACGCTCGCCATCTGGACCACCGCGCACAGCGGCATCGGCGCGATCATGCAGGCCTATGCGCTGGCCCGCAGCCTGGCGGGCAGGATGCCGCCCGCCTATGATGCCGATCTGCACAACATCACCGTGTACCAGCACTTCCTCGCGCTCACCGCCATCGTCGCCTACGCCACGATCGGCCTGTTTCCGGCGGCGGCATGAAGCGCGGGATCGGCCACCGCGTCCGCGAACTGAAGGTCACGCTGTGGACGCTGATCGTGCCGCCCACGCTGTGGGCCGCGCATTTCCTGTTCTCCTACCTGTGGGCCGCGATCTCGTGCGAGAAGGTGGGGTATTTCGCGCGCTTTCCCATCACCTTCGCGGTCGGCACAGGGCTGGCACTGGTGCTGATCGTCGCCTCCGGCCTGATCGCCTGGGCGCAGACGCGCACCCCCGGCACGCCCGCTCCGCACGATGGCGGCACCGATATCGATCGCCTGCGCTTCATCGCCTACAGCACGATGCTGCTGGCGGGGCTGAGCTTCGTCGCGGTCGTGTTCACTGCCATTCCGGTGATGCTGATCGGCGATTGCCGGTGAGGCGCCTAGGCCTGGCCGGCGGCATCGCGCTGCTGCCCGTGGGGTGGATCGCGGCGGCCGGCGGCTTCGGCATGGTGGGGCACATGGCCGGGCACATGATCGCCGTGGCCGTCGCCGCGCCGCTGCTGGCGATCGGGTTGCGCGGCACCGCCGGTGATCCGGCACGGCGCTGGCCCGCGATCGTCACGCCGCTGGCGATGTCGGTGGTGGAACTCGTGGTCGTATGGGGGTGGCACCTGCCCGCGCTGCGCCGCCTCGCCGATGCCGCCCCGGCGCTGCTGGCGCTGGAACAGGTGATGTTCGCCACCGCCGGCCTGCTGCTGTGGTCGGCGGTGCTGGCGGCGGGGCAGCGCATGGCGGGCGTCGGCGCGCTGCTGCTCACCTCCATGCACATGACGCTGCTCGGCGCGCTGATCGGCCTTGCCCCCCGGCCGCTGTACGCGATGCACGGCGCGCACGCACTCGGCCCGCTGGAGGATCAGCAACTCGGCGGGGTGGTGATGCTGATGGTGGGCGCGGCGAACTATTTCATCGGTGGCCTGGCGATCCTCGCCGGGCTGCTCTCGATGCGGCGGGAGGCGGCGTGACGATCCGGATCACCTGGGGCCGCGCCGTGGCCGCGTTCGTCACGCTGGCGCTGGCGGGGCTGCTGTTCGCCTGGAGCGGCATCTTCAACATCGCCGCCTCCTCGGGCCACTGGCCGGTGACGGACTGGTTCCTGCACTGGGCGATGCGGAACTCGGTGCGCACCCACGCCGCCTTCTCGGTGCCCAAGGACGCCGCCGACCCCACCGGCATGGTGAGCGCGGCCGGGCATTTCGACGCCTCCTGCGCGATCTGCCACGGCGCGCCGGGCCGCCGCCCCTCGCCGGTGATGCAGGCCGCCACGCCGCCCGCCCCCGATCTGGCGGTGAACGCGCGTGAATGGAGCGACCGCCAGATCTTCTGGATCCTGCGCCACGGCGTGAAATACACCGGCATGCCCGCGTGGCCCGCGCTGGACCGCACCGACGAGATCGGCCGGATGACCGCCTTCGTCCGCGCGCTGCCCACCATGACGCAGGCCCGCTACGAGACGCTGGTGGGCCGCGCGACGATGACGGCGGCGCGGGCCGATCCGATCGCCGCCTGCGTGGGCTGCCACGGTGCCGACGGGCGGGGGCGCGGCCAGCGCGACATCCCCGTGATCGCCGGGCAGAACGCCGCCTACCTGCACGCCACGCTGCGCGCCTATGCCACCGGCAGGCGGGCGAGCGGCGTGATGGCGCAGGCCGCCGCCCCGCTGGACGACGCGACGATGCGCCGACTCGCCGACCGGTTCGCGGCGATGCCCGCGTCTGGGCCGTCGCGGCCCGCCACCCCCGATGCGGCGGCGGTGCGCATCATCGCCGACGGGCTGCCGGATAGGCAGTTGCCTGCCTGTGCGAGCTGCCATGCCCCCGGCCGCTCCCCGCTGTATCCCAAGCTCGCCGGGCAGCGCGCCGGCTACATCGCCGCGCGCCTGCGCGGCTGGCAGGCGGAGGAGGGCACACCCGATGCGCGCCTGCCGCAGGATGCGATGCCGGCGATCGCGCGCCGCATTCCGGAAGACATGATCGATCCCCTCGCCCGCACGCTGGCGGCCGGGATGCGCTGATCCGGTTGCGCCGACCCTGGTGGGGAGATGCCGCCCGGCCATGTACAAGGCGCGGCCCCGGCACACTCACCCGCGCCATAGGTAGCAGCGTCGACCGACCGTGGATCGACGAAGAGGGCGTGGTCCTCGCGCCGTTGGCGGCCAGCCACCGCCTCGGCACGTGCGCGTAGGGGATCGTTGCGCCCACTCTCGCTGCCGGCACGCCCGCGGCGCGATCCCGTCCGGTCCGCCCTCGCCATCCTGCACGCATCGCACCGGTACGCGGAGCCGCCCGGCCTCAGCCGCCGATCACCATGCCGGCGAGGCAGGCACTGAGCAGGTTGGAGAGCGCGCCCGCCGCGACCGCCTTCAGCCCCAGCCGGGCCAGCACCGGGCGCTGGTTGGGCGCGAGGCTGCCCGTCACCGCCATCTGGATCGCGATCGAGCACAGGTTGGCGAAGCCGCACAGCGCGAAGGTGACGATCGCCACCGTGCGCGCCGACAGCGTGGGGGCGACCTGCCCGAGGTGGATGAAGGCGACGAACTCGTTGAGCACGATCTTCTCGCCGAACAGCCCGCCGGCGGCCAGCGCCTCGTTCCACGGCACCGACAGCGCGTACATCACCGGCGCGAACACATAGCCGAGCAGCATCTGGAAACTGAGATCGGGCAGGCCGACGTACACGCCCACGCCGTCGAGCAGCCCGTTGGCCAGCGCCACCAGCGCCACGAAGGCGAGCACCATCGCCCCCACCGCCACCGCCAGCCGCACGCCGAGCTGCGCCCCCATCGAGGCGGCCATGATGACGTTGGCGGCACGCTCCCCACCGATGTCGTCCGCCTCGGCCGGTTCCTCGCTCGCCGGGACGAGCGGATCGGCGGGATCGTCCGGCATCATGATCTTCGCCATCAGGATGCCACCCGGCGCGGCCATGAAGCTGGCGGCGATCAGGTAATCGATGCTGATCCCCATCTGCGCATAGGCCGCCAGCAGCGTGCCGGCGACGCCCGCCATCCCCGAGCTCATCACGGTGAACAGCTGCGCGGGGGTGAGCCGCGCCAGATAGGGGCGGATGACGAGCGGCGATTCGCTCTGCCCGACGAAGATGTTGGCCGCCGCGCACAGCGCCTCGATGCGGCTGATGCCCAGCGCCCATTCCAGCGCGCCGCCGATCCAGCGGATCACCCGCTGCATGATGCCCAGATGGTAGAGGATCGAGACGAGCGCCGCGAAGAACACGATCACCGGCAGCGCCTGGATCGCGAAGCTGGCACCCACCGGCGGCGACGCCAGCCCGCCGAACACGAAGCGGGTGCCGGCGTTGGCGTAGCCGAGCAGGTTCGTCACGCCGCGCGACATGCCGGTCAGCGCCGCCCTGCCGATCGGCACGTAGAGCACGAGAATCGCGATGGCGACCTGCAGCGCGAAGGCGGGCGCGACGATGCGCCAGCGGATGTGCCGCCGGTTGGACGACAGCGCGACCGCGATCAGCAGGATAAGGAAAATGCCGGGCAATCCGGCGACGATATTGCCCATCGGCGACCTGTGGCTTTCTTCCGAAGGGCCGGGAAACGCGGACCGGCCGCCGCCCCCGCTGCGATTGATCGACCTTGCCCGGCATGGCGGCTAAGACACGCGGACGCAATGCCTTTCGCCCCAGCGGGCGGCCAGCCAAGGGAGCCCTGATGAGCCGGACCATCATCGTATCGCCTGCCCAGATGCTGCTCGTCACGCTGTACGGCGGGCTGGTGTGCATGGCGGGCATCCTCGGCACCAAGATTCTCGCGGTGGGGCCGCTGGCGGTGGAGGGCGGGATCCTGGCCTTCCTGTTCCTCGTCGGCCTCTCCAGTGCGGCGGCCGAGTTGTACGGGCGACGTTTCGCCAGCCGGCTGGTGCTGATCGGGTTCGTGCCGCTGGTCGTCGCCGCGTTGCTGATCCGGCTCGTCATCGCCTTGCCCCCGGCGCCGTTCTGGGCGGCGCAGCAACCGGCGTTCGCCGCGCTGCTCGGCCAGTCGGCGCGGATGATGATCGCGGGGATGATCGCCTATGGCGTCTCGCAACTGCTCAACGTCGCCATCTTCTCGCGGCTGAAGCGGCGCGAGGGGCGGCGGCTGCTGTGGCTGCGCGCGGCGGTGGCCGGCATGGTGTCGCAGGTGGCCGATACGATGATCTTCATCGCCGTCGCCTTCTACGGCGTGCAGCCGCTGCTGCCGCTGCTGGTCGGGCAGGTGATCGCCAAGGTGACGCTGTCCGCCGTGCTGGTGCCGCCGTTCATCTACGCCGTCGTGGCGCTGGCCCGGCGGATCGACGGCACCGAACCGGGCGACGGCGCGGCGCGGTAGCCCCGGAGGCCACCGCGCCGCGTAGGCTCAGAAGGTGAACCGCGCGCCGACGCGGATCGAGTAGAGCGACTGGCGCGACGAGATCACCTGCTGCGTCGCCGGCACCGCGCTCGGCGAGATATAGCGATACTGCGCGCAAGCCTGTCCGGTGTTGGTGGCGGTCTGCCCCGTCCCCGGTGCGGTACCGGTGGCGACCGGCGTGGTCAGGCACGATACGCGGACCGCCGGGACGGTATAGGGGAAGCTGTACTCGCGGATCTGCCCCCAGTCCTTGTCGATCAGGTTGGTGAAGTTCTCGATATCGGCGAACAGGGTGATGCGGCTGCGGCCCACTCCGGTCGGGATCTCCTGCGACAGATGCAGATCGAGCTTGGTGAACCACTTCGAGTTGAACGCGTTGCGCTTGGCGATGCCGCCGCGATATTTGTCCAGCCCGGTGGTGTTGATGAGCGTGTCGAGCGTCTCGGCGGTCGCGGCGCTGTCGTAGGAGACGCGCGGATCGTTGAGGCCGGTCGGCACGTAGAGCAGGTAACGCTGACCGGTGCCGGTGTTGCCGAACACCGCACCGCGACCGGCCGAGGTGTCATGCATGGTGTAGCTGTACGGCTTGCCGATCCGGGTTTCGCCGAACAGGCCGATGTTGGTCTTGTAGTCGCCGAAGAAGGCGTGATCGAAGGTGGCGCCATATTTGAAGAAGTGCCGCACCTCGTCGTTCGACACGCCATAGGCGGCGCCGGTGGGCGCGTCGAAAGCGCCGTTGCCGTAATTTGATCCGGCGGTGGAGGATGTGGCCGGCGCCTGGTCCTTCACGTCCTGATAGGTGTAGCTGGCAAAGACGCTGCCGAACCCGCGCACCGTCTTCTCCATGCGTGCCACGGCGATGTAGGTGCGGCCCTTCTTGGTGTTGGTGAGCAGGATGTCCTGAAAGGTATCGCTGAAGTTGGGCAGGCCGCTGGCAAGGTTCGTCGCCGGGATCAGCCGGGTGCGGCCATCGGGCGTGGTCGCCACCAGCGGATTGGTCGATGGGCTGGGGATCGAGCGGATATCGGTGAAATACACCTGATTGCGGACCTTGGACCACAACAGGTCGCCGCCGAACGTCCACCCGCCGCCGAGGAAATTGTCGAACTCGGGCGTCCAGTCCACCGAGGCGGTGGCGCGCCACTGCGAGGGCAGCTTGAACTTCGGGTCCAGCTCGTTGGTCGGCGCGGTCGCGTTGCGATCGGTCGGCACGGTGGCAGACGATTGCAGCAACGCGTTGGCCGCCGACGGGATGGTGGCGCCGTTGACCGCGTTCAGGATCGCCGCCCCCTGCGCGGCATTGGCGCCGGTGAAGCTGCCGTCCGCGTTGCGCCGCACGTCGATCGAGTTCGTGAGGAAGCCCGTGTTCGAGAAGCTGTTCGACACGTACACATCCGGCGAACCACCCGAGAAGATGCCCACGCCGCCGCGCAGCGAGATATCGCGCACCGGCTTGATCTCCACCCCGATACGCGGCTGGAACACGCCCCGACCGGAAATGTAGGCGGTGTTGCTGAACCCGCTCCGCAGCGCGAACGCCTGATTGACCGCCGGGCGGCTGTCCCCGCCGTACAGGTCGTAGCGGGCGCCGTAAGCCAGCGTCAGGAAGTCGCCGACCCGCCACGTATCCTGAATACCGAACGTATAGGACTGGTAGCGGAACGCGGCCGCGCCGTTCGCCGGATCGAGGGAGGGCACCGCGTTCTGGTAGCGCAGGCGATTGGCGACGCCGTTCTGGAGGGCGTCGATCGAGTCGAAATAATAGTCGCCGGCGGTGCGCGAGACGAACAGGTTGAAGATCTTGGTGTCCTGATATTCGGCGAAGATCCGCAGGTCATGGTCGTCCCGCGTCAGCCGCGCTTGCACCAGCCCGCCATAGCTCTTGCTGGTCAGTTCGTTGGACTGGCGCGATATATCGGGGCCGATCGAGACGGTGCCGTTGCCTGCCGCGCAGTTGAGCGGATCGGCATCGGATTGCGCCGCGGTGCAGACCTGGAACTGGGCGAAACCGCGCCCCAGCACCGGATCCTGCCCGCGCTTGTAATCCTTGTAGAAGCCGCGCACCTCGGTCGAAAATTCATCCGACCAGTCGCTGTTCAGCTGCGCCACGCCGGTATGAAGCCGGTTGGACGCGACATAGCCGTTCGATTCGAGGCCGAGGCCCGGCGCGTTGGCGGTGCCGCTCGCCGGGCCGACGTTGGTGTTGTTGCCGAACTGGATCGAGTCCTTGGTGTAGATGTAGGTGACCGAAGCACGCTGCGTTTCAGATAGGTTGGCGTCGATCTTGGCGACGAGGCGATCGTCGCTGTCGTTCGAGTTGTTGAGCACGCCGCCCGCGTTGTAGTTGTAGCGGCTCTGCGCGATCGAGGTGATCTGCGAGACGGCGGCATCGGTGATGTTGGGGATGACCGTGCCGGCATTGTTGCCGGGCGTGCCCTCCACGATCGGGGTGCCGGCGCGGATGCGCTCGCCCGCGATCATGAAGAACAGCCTGTCCTTGATGATCGGGCCGCTCAGTTCCGCCCCGTAATTCTCGTATTTGAAGTTCGGCAGCGTCACGCGGCCGGTCGGCACGCCGGGGCCGGGCTTCGTCTTCTTGCCGGTCAGCTCGTCGGCGGAATAGGCGTAGAAGCCGGTGCCGTGGAATTCGTTGGTGCCCGATTTGAGGATCGCGTTGATCGCACCGCCCTGAAAATTGCCCTCGCGCACGTCATAGGGGGCCACCTTGGTCTGGAACTGGCCGATCGCATCGAACGGCACCGGCGAGCGGCGGGTCGGCAGGCCATCCGGGTTCAGGCCGAAATTGTCGGTCACGGGCACGCCGTCCACCGAGAAGCGATTGAAGCGCGCGTTCTGCCCGGCGAACGAAACCGCCCGGCCGCTGCCCTCCGAATAATCGAGGCGGGCGAACGGATCGCGCCGCATCAGATCGCGCACGTCGCGGTTGACCGAGGCGACGCCGGCGATCTGCTCGGCGGTCAGCACGTTGGCCGGCCCCTGGCTCACCGTGCGCGCGCCGGCGATGCGGCTGGCGGTGACGACGATCTCCTCCCCGCCGGCCGCTTCCGCGTTCAGTTCCACCGGTAGTTCGAACGCCTGCGCCACCACGGTATTGACGTCGGTGATGGTGGTGCCCTGATAACCGGCCGCCGCGACCGCGACGGAGAACGGCCCGCCCACGCGCAGGCCGGCGGCGCTGAAGCTGCCCGAGGCGTCCGTCGTCGTCGTCGTGCGCGTGCCCGATGGCTGGTGGACGATCGTCCCCTGCGCGCCGTTGATCGGCTGGCCGCCCGCCTGCACGGTGCCCCGGATCGACGAGGTGGTTTCCTGCGCGAACGCGGGCGCGGCGATGACGAGCGCGACGCACGCGCTCGCAAGCAATGAATGACGCATCTGTTTGTCCCCGACGTTGCGCGACCGCCGCCTTGTCCCCAGGCGGCTGATCCTTACCGAGCACGGGATGTGACGGCCGACAATGTCAGTTCCATGACAATCGTCTAATCCTAAAAAGGCGTTGCAAATAAGCAACTTCCCGCTGACCCACGGTTGTCACGGAATCAGGGTAGCGCGCCGGCATGATCCACCCCGCCCTCACCCGCCGCACTCTCCTGACCGGCGCCGGTGCGCTGCTGGCGGGCGCGCCGGCCATCCTGCGCGCGCAGATCACCGGCCCCGGCGATCCCTTCCCGCTCGGCGTGGCGGCGGGCGATCCGGCGCCCGACGGGTTCGTCATCTGGACCCGCCTCGCGCCCGATCCACTGGCCGAGCATGGCGGCATGCCGATGATCCCGGTGCCCGTGCAATGGGAAGTCTCGACCGACCCGCGCTTCACGCAGGTGGCGATGCGCGGCGAGGCGATCGCCCGGCCCGAACTCGCCCACGCGGTGCATATCGAGGTGACGGGGCTGGCCGCCGACCGGCCCTATTACTACCGCTTCACGATCGGGCGCGAACGCAGCCTGACGGGCCGCGCGCGCACCGCGCCGCCCGCCGGCAGCCGCATCGACCGGCTGCGCATCGCCTCGGTCGGGTGCCAGCATTATGAGGACGGCCTCTACACCGCCTACCGCCACCTCGCCGGCGAGGATGTCGGCTTCGTGTTCCATTACGGCGACTACATCTACGAGGGCCGCGGACGCGACCGGCGGACCGATGCGCTAGGCCTGCCGGTGGCGACCGTTCGCCGCTACGTGGGCGACGAGATCTACGATCTGGCCGACTACCGCCGCCGCTACGCCCAGACCAAGCTCGACCCCGATCTGCAGGCGGCGCACGCGATGCACGCCTTCGTCGCCACCTTCGACGACCATGAGATCGACAACAACTGGACCGGCGACGGCGATCAGGACGGCACGCCGCCCGAGATTTTCCTGCTGCGCCGTCAGGCCGCGTTGCAGGCATGGTACGAACATATGCCGGTGCGCCGCGCCAGCCTGCCGCACGGCCCCGCGATCGCGATGGCGCGCCGGTTGGCGTGGGGCGATCTGGCGGACTTCCGCTTCCTCGACACGCGCCAGTTCCGCACCCGCCAGCCGTGCGGCGACGGCTTCGGCCCCGCCTGCCCCGGGGTGGAGTCCGATGCCGCCCGCGTGCTCGACCCCGCGCAGCAGAAGGCGGCGGGGTTGCCCGCCGCCGGCCTGTGGACCGTCTTCGCCCAGCAGGTGATGATGATGACGATGGATCGCCGCCGCACGGCCGCCGAGCCGACGCCGATCATGAACCTGGACACCTGGGCCGCCTATGCCCGCCCGCGCGAGCAGTTCCTCGCCAGCCTCGGCCGGCGCCCGGACGTGATCGTGCTGACGGGCGACGAGCATCAGAACTTCGCGGGCGAGGTGCGCGACAAGGCGGGGCGGCCCGTGGCGATCGAGTTCGTCGCCACCTCGATCACCTCCGGCGGCGACGGGCAGGACAGACGCGCAGGCAGCGACGTGATGCTGGCGAACAACCCGCACCTGAAGTTCATCAACGACCAGCGCGGCTACGTCGTCTGCGATATCGGGCGCGAGGGGTGGAACACCGATTACATGGTGCTCGATCGCGTCTCCGCCCCCGGTGGCACCCTCAGCCGCCGCATCCGCATGACCGTGCCGCGTGGCGAGACGGTGGTGCGGGCGGGGTAGAAGTCCCGCCCGCCGCCGCCGGCCCGGCGGGCTCAGATCAGCGGCAACAGGTCCGCCGACAGCGCGGAACGCCAGTCGCTGCCGGAGGTCAGGATCAGGTCGTCGGCGCGCAGGTCGGCCGGGGCGAACACGCCGTTGAGGACGATGCGCCCCGACAGTGCATGGCCGGCGGCATCGTGGAAGGCGGCAAGATCGATCGTCGTGCTGCCGGAGAAGGGCGTGGAGGACGCCGCCCGCACGTCGTCCAGCGTTACCGTGCCGCCCGACAGGGTCCGCAGCGCCGACAGGTCGAGCCGGTCGCCGTCGATCGGGCTGAACTGGAGGCCGAGGCTGCCCCACCGGCCCGCCGCCGGATCGATGATATAGGTATCCGCGCCGGTGCCGCCGTCCATGAAGTTGCCGCGCGCTTCCTCGCCGACGGCGCCGAGCAGATAGACCAGCCGGTCGTCCCCCTCGTTGCCGACGGCAGTGGGATTGAGATCGTTCGCGCCCCAGCCGTCGGCGGCGTCGACCAGCAGATCGTCGCCCTCGCCACCGATCAGGATGTCGGCCCCACGACCGCCGAGCAGGATGTCGTCGCCGTCCATCCCCCACAACACGTCGTCGCCACCGCGCCCGGCGAGGATATCGTTGCCGCCCGGGCCGGGCGAAACGTTGACGCCGTAGAACGTGTTGGCGCGGTCGTCGCCGATCAGGATGTCGTCGAAGCCGCTGCCGCCGAGGTTCTCGATCCCGGTCAGCGTATCGCTGAACACGGCCGTGCCGATCGACACGGCCCGGCCGGTCGACAGGTCCGCGCGAACGGCGGTGGTCCACGATGCGGTGTCGGTGCCAGCGCCGCCGTCCAGCCGGTTGATCCCCGCCCCGCCCGCCAACGCGTCATTGCCCGCGCCCAACGTCACCACGTCCGCCCCCGCGCCGCCCGCGAAGTTCACCGTCGCGCTGCCGGACGTGGTGACGATGCTGCCCGCCGTGCCGCCATTGATCGACGCATAGCCGTTGTCGAACCGGGCATCGACGATCAGCGAACCGCCGTTGGCGAACAGGTTGAGGATCTGCCCGCCGAGATCGAACGCGCCGCCGATCCGGTCGTCCCCCGCGCCGAGCGTGATCCCGGTCGGCAGACGGCCGGTGCCGTCGATCGTGATATCGGCGATCGACCGGCCCAGCGCAAATTCGGTGAAACCGCTCAGGTCGTGCCCGTCGAGCGGGGAGGCATCGGCGGTGACGTGGATGAGCGCGCCAGCCACCGCGAAATTCACATCACCGGCGAGGATCGTCCGAAGCGGCTGCCCACGCGACTGGACGACCTGCTGATCTGACCCGATCAGGTCGCTCGGCAACGAGACATAACGATCGCCCGCCAGATAGCGGACGAGCGGATCGGAGTCGCTCGTGCCGCCGCCCGTGCTCCCCGGTTCCCTGCCGACGGTGGCCTGATATTCGGCAAGGCTGAACCGCGCGGACGGATCACGCCCTTCACGCCAGCCGTAGGCGAGGTAATGCTGGAACGCATCCATCCCCGCAGCGGCGACATCCGGATTGCGGGCAAGATAGAAGGCGGCATCGAACAGCGCATTGGGCGCGCGTCCCTCGGCCATGCCATTCTGTTGATAGTGCAGATACGGGTCGACCCCGGCCCGCGCCACATCCGGATTGGCGGCGAGATAATAGGCGTTGTCGAACCCTTCGAGCACCCGGAGTTGGGGGTAGAGCGTGAGCACCCGATGCTCCGCCTGACCGTATGTCAGGTAATGGAGCAGAGGGTTCAACCCGGCTTGGGCGACATCGGGGTTCGCCTGACGATAATCCGACGTATCGAACGCGACCGAGGGGTCGCGCCCCTCGCGCCAGCCGCTGGCGAGGTAATGGGCGAGCGGATCGATCCGCGCCGCCGCCACATCGGGACTGGCAGCGAGATAATAGCCCACGTCGAAGATGGCATTGGGGTCTCGCCCCTCGCGCCAGCCGAAATCGAGGTAGTGCCGGTACGGATCGACGCCGGCGGCGGCGATATCGGGGTTTTCCCTCAGATAATAGTCGCGGTCGAACCCGTTCGCATCGATCGTCATCATGCCCTCCGGCCGCATCGTTAGCGCGACGCTCGACCGCGATCCAGACCCCGGCGCGGGCGACGTGCGGATTTACGCTACTGTCTTCAACGGTTTGCCTGGCCTAACCCCCCGCGCGGGCGGCGGGCTTCATCCGGCAGAGGATGCCCCGAATCACCGGCAGGCGTCGGGGCTGGGACAGGTCGTCGGTCGAGCGGGGCCATCGTGTTCGCCCGCCCATTACCGCATGGCTCAGATGTCCGGGGCAGCGTTGGCAGACGGTATGGCGTCGCCCGCCACGCGCGCCCGCAACGCACGCAGGAACACCGTCTCCGGCGGCGGCGGCACGACGGGGGGCGGCAACAGCGCGGCCGGCGGCCTGGTCAGTCGCGCGACCAGCGCCATCGCGTCGCGGCGCTTGAGGCTGGCGGTTTCGTCCCACGCGGGCGACGGACGGCCAGTGCGGGCGTGGAAGGCGGCGGCGATGGCGGGCCATGTGCGGTCGCGGAAGTTCATGGCCGTCGCGATCCGCCGCAGCAGCGTGCGATCCGCCGCCGCCATGGCGCAGGCGTCCAGCGCGGCCTCGGCGTCCACCAGCGCCAGGGTGAGCGGGCGGTGGCCCAGCGCGGCGGGGGCGTGGCTGACCATCACCGCATCGTCGCGGGTAAGGCGACCGTCGCGATAGCCGGCGTATATCTCGCCGATGCCGGTCATCCCCGCCACTTCGGCCGCGCGCAACGCGCCGAGGCTTGCGGCGCCCCATACCGGGATGCCCGCCGCCAGCACCGCGAGGATCTCCTTGTGCCACACGCTCGGGCCTTGCTCGAACACGCCGTCCACCAGCCCGATCGCCGACGGGCGGGCGGCGGCGGCGCGCAGGATGTCGCCGCAGCGCGCGGGCGGGCGCAGATCGATGGCAGGCGGCAGGGGCGTGCCCCACAGGCTGGGGCCGGCGAACAGGATCGGCGGGCCGGTCATGCCGGCGGCCGGTCGTGATCGCCGAAGCCGGGCACGACGAGGCGGACGATCGCGATCGGGCAGGCGGGCGGCGTCAGGTCGATCCGCGCCACCACGCCGCCGCCGGCACGAGCACACGCCGCCAGCAGGCACGCGCGCTCCGCCTCGTCGGTGGGCAGGGGATGGTCGGGCACGTCCTGCCAGCGGCGGGCGGGCGGCCCGCCGAAATCGTGCGTCGCCAGCGCCAGCCGGCGGCGTTGCCCGCCCGGATCGGCATAGTCTCCATCGGTCAGGTCGTCGCGCGATCCGGCGATCAGCGCCACGCGGGTCTGCGCCGCCTCGGCCACCGCGCGCACCAGCGCCACCGCCCGGCGCGGATGGCAGCCGGCCCCGAAGGCGGGCGGCAGCGCCAGCGTGGCGGCCGGCCCCGGCTCGATGATCGCGCAGCCGATCGTGGCCACGCCATGCGCGTCGCTCATGTCCCACAATGTACAGCGCAGCCCGGCGCGGGCGATCCGCGCGAACATCCAGCAGCCGGCGCGCATGTCGATCGCGGTGGGGTCGAGCGCGGTGGCGCGGCGGGCGGCGGTGCTGCCGGCCAGCCAGCGCTCCTGCGAATCACGCTCGATCACCTCGCACAGCGCCGCCACCTCGGCCTCGACGATATCGTTGCCGGCGGCGAGGCCGTTGGTGTTCGGCCACAGATCGGCCTCGCGCGGCACGGTGCAGTCCATCGAGACGAGGCCGTGCGGCACGCGCACCGCGCCGCCGCCGAGCAGATCGGTGGCGGTGATCCAGCCGCGCGGGCGTGCCGGATCGAACGGTGCCGCCTGCCCGGACGCCGGCGACATCCGCGCCCACAGCACGCCCTCGTCAGGGAAGGCCGCGCCATATCCATCCACCGTCACCCGCTCGGCATGATGCAGCTCGATCGCCTCGACCAGCGCCGACACGCGGGCGGCATCGCGGGACAGGCCCTTGCCCTGCGACACGCTGAGGGACAGCGCGCGCGGGCGGATCGCCTGGAACACAGGCAGGCCGATACGGTCCAGCCCGGTCACGTCCGCCAGCCGGGTGACGCCGATCGCCTTGGCCAACGGCGCGATCAGGCGCAGCGTTTGTGCCGCCTTGCGCGCGCGGCGGGGGCGGCCGGTGCCGGGAGAAACGGGATCAGGCGGCGTTGTTGTTGCCGCTTCCGATCATGGCGAACATCTTGATCCCGGTCGACTTGTGCGGCGGCAGCGCTACCGCGTGGTTCAGCGTCCTGGCGCGGGCAAATGCCTGTTCCGCCGCCTCCAGCGCCTCCTTGGCGGCCCCGAGCAGATCATCGCGTTTGGCGACGAAGTCGATCTGCTGCGTCATGGCGTAGCCGATCACCTTCTTCGGATCGTCCGGCGCGGTCAGGCGGATGATGTGGAGTGGCTGATCGTCGTCATGCCCATGTTGCTCATCGACCGTCATCGCCATCTCCCGTCGCCCCACAAGGTACCGGCAAGGATATCGACCCGACGGATCGGGATCAACCTATGATGGGATCGCGCTCCCACGAAAGTCTACCGAACGACAGCGGCTGTCGGGCATTACGTTTCATTTCGGGAAACATGAGTCGGCTCTTTTGCCGAAACATATCTATACTGCCCCCGTCCCGGCATCCCAATGCCGGCATCCTGGGGGTGGATAAAGCAGTGAACCGCCAAATCACGATCGTCGTCGACGCGGACGAGGCCGCCATCATCCTCGACGCGCTCGATACCGAATGGGAAATCTATCGCCAGTCCACCGGCGACGCGGCGGACGACGGCAACCACATCCTGGCGGCGGCGCTCGGCTACGCGACCGAGCGCATTCGCGCCTGCCGCCTGCGCGTTGCCGAGGCGGCCTGCACCACCGCCCCGTGCAACTGACGACTCAGCCGTCGCGCGGCTTCAGCATTCCCGGCGAGATGAAGCCGATCGGATCCAGCGACAGCGAATCCTGCTTCAGGCGTGCGGCCATCTGCTCATATTCGCGCTCGATCTCCGGCGTCACGCTCGCCCGCGTCTCTTCCAGCGCGCTGGCGAAGTTGGCCGCCGTCACCTCGCCTGCGCTCAGCGATCCACGCAGCGCGAACAGGCCGGCGCGGCGCACCAGATCCTCCAGATCCGCACCGGTGAAGCGGTCGGTCTTCTCCGCCATCAAGTCGAGATCCACGTCCGCGGCCAGCGGCATGCTGGCGGTATGGATGCCGAGGATGCGGCGGCGCCCCGACGCATCGGGCACGCTCACGTAGATCAGTTCGTCGAACCGGCCCGGCCGCAGCAGCGCCGGATCGATCAGGTTCGGCCGGTTGGTCGCCCCGATCACCACGACCGACTGCAACTCCTCCAGCCCGTCCATCTCGGCGAGGATGGTGTTGACCACGCGTTCCGTCACCTGCGGCTCGCCCATGCCGCCGCCGCGTGCCGGCACCAGCGAGTCGAGTTCGTCGATGAAGATCACCGTCGGTGCCACCTGCCGCGCACGGGCGAACAGCCGGGCGATCTGCTGCTCGCTCTCGCCATACCACTTGCTCAGCAGGTCGCTGGATTTGGTGGCGATGAAGTTCGCCTCCGCTTCGCGCGCCACCGCCTTGGCGAGCAGCGTCTTGCCGGTGCCGGGCGGGCCGTACAGCAGGAAGCCCTTGGCCGGGCGGATGCCCAGCCGGCGGAACGCATCGGGGTTCTTGAGCGGAAGCTCGACGCCCTCGCGCAGCAGTTCGCGCGCGGCATCCAGCCCGCCGACATCCTCCCAGCGCACGGTGGGCGCCTGCACCATCACCTCGCGCATGGCCGAAGGCTGCACGCGCTTGATCGCCAACTGGAAATCCTCGCGCGTCACCGAAAGCGTATCGAGCACCTCGGGCGGCACGGTGCGGTCTTCCAGGTTGAGGCGCGGCATGATCCGCCGCACCGCCTCGATCGCCGCCTCGCGGGTAAGCGCGGACAGGTCGGCGCCGACGAAGCCGTAGGTCTGGCGGGCGAGCGAATCGAGATCGACCTTGTCACCCAGCGGCATGCCGCGCGTATGGATGCCGAGGATCTCGCGACGGCCGCGCTCGTCCGGTACGCCGATCACGATCTCGCGGTCGAACCGGCCCGGCCGGCGCAATGCCTCGTCGATCGCCTCGGGGCGGTTGGTGGCCGCGATCACGACGGTGTTCTGGCGCGATTCCAGCCCATCCATCAGCGTCAGCAACTGCGCCACGAGGCGCTTCTCCGCCTCGCCCGTCACCTGGCCGCGTTTGGGCGCGATCGAATCGATCTCGTCGATGAACACGATCGAGGGCGCCGCCTTGGCCGCCTGCTCGAACACCTCGCGCAGCTTCTTCTCGGACTCGCCATAGGCCGATCCCATGATCTCCGGCCCGTTGATGAGGAAGAAGCTGGCGTCGCTCTCGTTCGCCACGGCGCGCGCGAGGCGCGTCTTGCCGGTGCCGGGCGGGCCGTGCAGCAGCACCCCCTTGGGCGGATCGACGCCGAGCCGCTGGAACAGCTCGGGGTAACGCAGCGGCAGTTCCACCATCTCGCGCAGCTGGTCGATCGTGGTGCCGAGGCCGCCGATGTCGTCGTAGTTCACGTCGGCGCGGCGGGCGTCCTTGGCCTCCTGATATTCCGGGCGCAGTTCCACCTCGGTATCGGCGTCGATGTGGACGATGCCCTTGGGGCTGGTGGAGACGACCGCGAGCCGCACCTCCTGCAACGAATAGGCCGGGGCGTTGAGCATCTGGCGCAGCTGCGGCGGCATGTTGCCGTGGCTGATGCGCTGCTGGCCGGCGGTGGCGACGATATCGCCGGTGGTGAGCGGGCGCATGCCGAAGCTGCGCTTCAACGCGTCGCCCGACCCCTGCAACCGCAGGTTTTCCTGCGCGGGGGCGAACACCACGCGCGTGGCGGGCTTCGACTCGGCCTTGCGGACATGGACGAAATCGCCCGAACCCACGCCGGCGTTGGCGCGCTGAAGGCCGTCGAGGCGCAGCAGGTCCAGCCCCTCATCCTCGGCATAGGGCAGCACGGCGCGCGCCGGGGTGGCCCGCTTGCCGACGATTTCGACCACGTCGCCCTCATTCAGCCCCAGCGCGTTCAGCGTGGCGCGGGAGAGTCGGGCGAGGCCGCGCCCGGAATCGTCCGGTCGGGCGTTGGCCACCTGGATGCGCCGCCCGCTCTGGTCCTGATCCTCGACATCGGCCAATTCTCGTCTCCTTCAGTCGATCAAGGTAAGGGCTGGGCCGGCCAAAGCGAACCACACAGTCCAAAAAATACCCCGCGCGCCATTGTGCGCCGCGCCATTTCATGTTGCATTGCGGGGAACGAGCGCCGGAACCCGTGTGTTCATTGTCGGCTGTCATCGATGTACACGGTGGCGGCCTTTGTGGCGCGATCGACGCGCCCGGATCGGAGTAGGCTTTGCGTCGTCTGCCTCCCCTGACTGCCGTCGAGGCGTTCGTCCAGGTGGCGAGGCTCGGCTCCGTCAAGGCCGCCGCCGAGGAACTGGCCCTGTCCTCGCCCGCGCTCAGCCGCCGGGTGCAGGCGCTGGAGCGGTTCGTCGGCCGGTCGTTGTTCGAGCGGCGGCATCAGGCGATGATCCTCAACACCGATGGCGAAGTGCTGCTCGGCCGACTCGCCCCCGCGATCGATGCGCTGGCCGAGGCGATCGACGTGACCACCGGCGACGCCGAGCTGCTGCGGCTGAAGCTGGCGGTGACGCCGCTGTTCGCCTCCCAACGGCTGATGCACCGCCTGCCCGAGCTGCGCGGGGCGCACCCGGAACTGCACATCGACATCGACACCGGCGCGCACAGCCTGGCCCGGCTGAACGAGGGGATCGACGCGGCGATCGTGCTGGCGCGCGAGGTGGAGCCAAGCCTCCACGCGCGGCGACTCGACCGCAACAAGGTGCTGGCGATCTGCGCGAAGCGGCTGGCCGAAGGGCCGGATGCGGTGCGCACGCCGGACGACCTGCATCGCGCCACCGTGCTGATCCACCGCGACATGCCCGACACGTTCGAGACATGGCGCGATGCCGCCGGGCTGGGGCCGATCGAGCCGGGGACGGTGGATTTCTTCGATTCCGGCCAGCTGATGCTGGATGCCGCCGCGCAGGGGCTGGGCGTGGCCTTCATGCACGAAAGCCATTTCGACGACGCGCACGACAGCCGGCTGGTGCGGCTGTTCGACTATGACGTGGACAGCCCGTACAGCTACTGGTTCGCCTGCCGTCGCTCGTCGCTGTCGCGCCGGCCGGTCAGGATCTTCTACGACTGGCTGATGGCCAGCGTGATGCGCGACTAGTCCACAAGGTGAACCGGCCGCCCCGTTATGGAGCGGCCGGTTTCGCCTGGTCAGGCGCCGACGGTCGCCTTGACGATCTTGCCGGGGGTACGCGGCGGCTCGCCCTTGGGCAGCGCATCGACATGGTCCATGCCCGACGTCACCTGGCCCCAGGCGGTATACTGGTTGTCGAGGAAGCGGGCGTCGTCGAAACAGATGAAGAACTGGCTGTTGGCGCTGTTCGGGCTGGAGCTGCGCGCCATCGAGCACACGCCGCGCACATGCGGCTCCTTGTTGAACTCGGCCTTCAGGTCCGGCTTCTTCGATCCGCCCATGCCGGTGCCGGTGGGGTCGCCGCCCTGCGCCATGAAGCCGGGGATCACGCGGTGGAATACGACGCCGTCGTAGAAGCCCTCGCGCGCCAGCTCCTTGATCCGCTCGACATGGCCCGGGGCCAGATCGGGGCGCAGCTTGATGACCACGTCGCCGCCGCTGTCGAGCGTCAGCGTCAGGGTGTTCTCGGTATCGTCGGCCATGCGTCTCTCCTGCGAAGCGAAGTCTTCGGATCGGGTTTCTAGGGAGGCCCAACGGGCTTCGCCAGCCCATATCGGCTTGCAGCCCCGGTAGCCGCGTGCTTGAGCGGTTGTTCCATGCAACCGGTTCCACCGCCCCCGCCCGCATCGCTGCCGTCCCCGGCCAAACGGCTGTGGATCACCGTGACGGTGATGGCGGCGACGCTGATGCAGGTGCTGGATACCACGATCGCCAACGTGGCCCTGCCGCACATGCAGGCGACGCTGGGGGCGACGCAGGAATCGATCGCCTGGGTGCTGACCTCCTATATCGTCGCCTCCGCCATCGCCACGCCGGTGACGGGGTGGCTGGAGGGCCGGTTCGGCCGGCGGGCGCTGTTCACCACCGCGATCATCGGCTTCACCGTCAGCTCGGCCGCGTGCGGGCTGGCGCCCTCGCTGGAGGCGATGGTGGCCGCGCGCCTGTTCCAGGGCATCTTCGGCGCGTTCATCGGCCCGATCGCGCAGGCCACGCTGCTGGATGTGTATCCGGTGGAAAAACACGCCAAGGCGCAGATGATCTTCGGGCTGGGCATCATGATCGGGCCGATCATGGGGCCGGTGCTGGGCGGCTGGCTGACCGAACGGTGGGACTGGCGCTGGGTGTTCTTCATCAACGTGCCGATCGGCATCGTCGTCACCTTCGCCGTCCTCGGCCTCGTCCGCCCCACCGTGCGGCGGATGCAGCGGTTCGACATCTTCGGCTTCTCGATGCTGGCACTGGCGCTGGCCGCGTTCCAGCTCATGCTCGATCGCGGCAGCCAGCTCGACTGGTTCACCTCGCCGGAGATCATCCTCGAGGCGATCGTGGCGATCTCGGCGCTGTGGGTGTTCGGCATCCACGCGCTGACCGCCGAGGCGCCGATCGTGCCGCTGGCGCTGTTCCGCGATCGCAACTTCGTGTTCGCCAACGTCTTCATGATCACCATCGCGGCGGTGGTGATGGGCGGGGCCGCGCTCGTCACGCCGATGCTGCAACGCATCATGGGTTACGGCACGATGGATGCCGGCATGCTCATCGCCCCGCGCGGGCTGGCGATGGGCGTGTCGATGATCGTCACCGCCCGGCTGATCGCGCTGGTGGACGTGCGGCTCCTGGTAGGCGGCGGCTTCCTGCTGACCGGCCTGTCGCTGTGGATGATGACGGGGTTCAGCCTCGACATGGATTCGCACCTGATCGTCACCAGCGGCGTCGTCCAGGGGTTCGGCGTCGGCATGATCTTCCTACCGATGAACCTGATCGCGTTCAGCACGCTGGCCCCCCGGCTGCGCACCGACGCCGCCTCGCTCTACGGCCTGTCGCGCAGCATCGGCGGCTCGATCTCGATCTCGATCCTGACGGCGCTGATCGCCCGCAACGTGCAGGTCAGCCATTCGGACATGTCGGCGCACGTGACCGCCATGACGCTGCCGTTCCTCAACACCGGGATGATCGAGCAGTTCGGCATGCGCGGCGAGACGCTGGCGGCGATGATCGACGGGGAGATCAACCGGCAGGCGCTGATGATCGCCTATATCGACGATTACTGGCTGATGAGCTGGGGCGCGCTGCTGATCGCGCCGCTGGTGCTGCTGATGAAACCCGCCAAGAAGGGCGATGCGCCCATCATGATGAGCGAGTGAGCCTGCTCCCCCTGCCCCGCGCTACCTAGTTCGCAGGCGGCATCCGGCTCTTTCGGCTTCCTTCCTCGCGCCGGATGGTCCAAGCGGGCCTTCGCACGTGCGAAGGAGGCCAGACGGCGATGAGCGAAACCGCGACCGACCTCGACGCCGAAGACCGCCGCGGCGAAACCGGCACCAGCCTCGACGAGGACGACCGGATGAAGCCGGAATTCGTCGCCGCGGTGATCGATCGCGTGGAGGCGGGCGATACCGAGGGCGCCCGCGCGCTGGTGGCGCCGCTGCACCCCGCCGACCTTGCCGACCTGTTCGAGCTGGCCCCGTCCGACCAGCGCCGCCCGCTCGCCACCGCGCTGGCCGAGATGCTCGACGGCGACGTGCTGGCCGAGATGAACGACTGGGTGCGTGAGGAGCTGATCGACGCGCTTCAGCCGCACGAGGTCGCCGAACTGGCCACCCACCTCGATACCGACGATGCCGTCGCCATCATCGAGGACATGGAGGAGGACGACCAGCGCGCCGTGCTGCGCGCGATGGAGCCGGACGACCGTGCCGCCATCGAGGAGGCGCTGTCCTTCCCCGAGGAATCCGCCGGCCGCCTGATGCAGCGCGACCTGATCGCGGTGCCCGAGCACATGACGGTCGGCGGCGTGCTCGACTATCTGCGCTACCACGAGGACCTGACCACCGATTTCTGGGAGATCTTCGTCGTCGATGCCGGGCATCATCCGGTCGGCACGTGCAAGCTCTCGTGGATCCTGCGCACCCCGCGCGAGGTGGCGGTGGCCGATGTGATGGCACGCGAGCAGACGCTGATCCCGGTCGACATGGATCAGGAGGAGGTGGCGCTCCGCTTCCAGAAATACGCGCTGATCTCGGCCGCCGTGGTCGATCAGGCCGGGCGGCTGGTCGGCATGATCACCGTCGACGATATCGTCCACATCATTCAGGAAGAGGCGGGCGAGGATATCCTGCGCCTGTCGGGCGCCGGCGACGGCGACATCAACGAGCCGATCCTCACCACGGTGCGGACGCGGCTGACGTGGCTCATCATCAACCTCGGCACCGCCGCCATCTCCGCCTCGGTGGTGGGGCTGTTCCAGGGTACGATCTCGCAACTGGTGGTGCTGGCGGTGCTGATGCCGATCGTGTCGGCGATGGGCGGCAATGCCGGCACGCAGACGATGGCGGTGTCGGTGCGCGCGCTCGCGCTGAACCAGCTCCCCCCCTCGAACACCCGCCGCATCATCTTTCGCGAGTTCCGCATCGCGGTGATGAACGGCCTGTGCCTGGGGCTGCTGCTTGGGGTGACGGTGTATCTGATTTACGGCATGGCCAGCCTCGGCGTGGTGATCTGCCTGTCGATGATCATCAACAATCTGATCGCGGGTCTGGCCGGCGTGCTGGTGCCGGTGAGTCTCGACAAGGCGGGCGCCGATCCCGCCGTCTCCTCGGCGGTATTCGTGACCACGGCGACCGACGTGATGGGGTTCTTCTCCTTTCTCGGCCTTGCCGCACTGTGGGGGCTGCATAGCTGAGCCGATCCGGCCGATGGTGCGTTAAGCCTGTGAAACAACGGGATTTCAGCATGACCGACGATGATGAAAAGTGGATGCGGATGGCGATCGAGGTCGCCCGGTCGAAGGGATCGGATCCGTCGCAGTCGCCACTCGGCTCGGTGATCGTGCGCGACGGCAAGGTGATCGCGGCCGAACGCAACCAGACCGAGGAACTGCCCGACGCCACCGCCCATGCCGAGATGATGGCGATCCGCCGCGGCTGCGAGGACAGCGGCGACCTCGAACTGCGCGGCGCCACGCTCTACTCCACGCTCCAGCCGTGCGGCATGTGCACCATGGCCACGATCTGGTCCAAGGTGGGCCGGGTGGTGTACGGCGCCGGGCGCGACGACGTGCATCCGATGTATTTCGAGGCGAAGCATATCGACACGCTCGATTTCATCTCGAACGCCTATCGCGACGACATCGTGATCGAGGGCGGTTGCCTGCGGGCGGAGTGCGCCGAACTTTACTACGGCCCGGATGCCAGGCTGCCCGAAGAGGAACAGGCCAACCTGTAACTTGATCGACGCGGACAAGGGACCACATCGGCGGCATGGCGCTTCATCTCACCAAGGTCGCGGTCGGGTGCGGCGACGTCGATGTCCTGCACGACCGCATGCGCGAGCGGGCGGACAACGGCACCGCGCCGATCTGGACCCGCTACCGCCCCACCCGCCATGCCGAACTGATCGGCGGTTCGCTGTTCTGGATCATCAAGCACCGCATCGTCGCGCGGCAGGCGATTCTCGGTTTCGAGGAGATCGAGGACGGGCGACGCTGGCTGGTGCGGCTGGATGCGCGGGTCGTGCCGGTCCGCGCCCGCTTCAAACGCGCGCATCAGGGCTGGCGCTATCTGGCGGCGGACGATGCCCCGGGCGACGTCGACGGCGGTGACGACGCCGACGCCCTGGCCGAGATGCCGAATGCGATGCGCGAGGAACTGAGCGCGCTCGCGCTGATCTGAGCGGACCGATCCGGGCGCCGAACGGTCGGCAGGCCGGCATGCAATCACTCGGGCGGCGCGCTGGTCGCCAGGCTTATGCGGTATGAGCCGCTGCGGGTGGAAAGCGCCTTTCCCTTCCAGGTCAGCCGCACCCGCCCTTCGGCCAGCAGCGCGTCGATCGCGTCGTGGACGACGGGCATCATGCCGCGCCATTCCCCCTCGGGCATCCCGGCGGCCAGCGCCCTCGCCACTTCACTGGGGCAGGCCGTCGCACCCGGGGATCGGGTGGCGAGCAGCGCAGCGCGATATCCCGTGCCGTGGTCGTGGTGGTCGCCCCCATCAAAACGGCCCCGGTGCTCGGATGAGCGCCGGGGCCGTGTTGCCGATCGGGATCGCCTTACAGCTTGCCGGTCAGTTCCGGCACGATCTTGAACAGGTCGCCGACGAGGCCGACGTCCGCCACCTGGAAGATCGGCGCATCCTCGTCCTTGTTGATCGCGATGATGACCTTGGAGTCCTTCATGCCCGCCAGATGCTGGATCGCACCCGAGATACCGACCGCGATGTAGATTTCCGGGGCGACGATCTTGCCGGTCTGGCCGACCTGATAATCGTTCGGCACATAGCCGGCATCGACGGCGGCGCGCGAGGCGCCGACGCCGGCACCCAGCTTGTCCGCCAGCGGCTCGATCAGCGTGTGGAAGTTCTCGCTGTTCTGGAGCGCACGGCCCCCCGAGACGATGATCTTCGCCGAGGTCAGCTCCGGCCGCTCCGACTTGGAGATCTCGGCGCCGACGAACGAGGACAGCCCCGCATCGCCCGCACCGCCCACGGCTTCCACCGTGCCGTTGCCGCCCGTGCGCTCCGCCTTGACGAAGGCCGTGCCGCGCACCGTCAGCACCAGCTTGCCGGCGGGTGCCTGCACCGTGGCGATCGCGTTGCCGGCGTAGATCGGCCGGGTGAACGTGTTGGCGCTTTCGACCGACAGGATTTCAGAGACCTGCACCACATCGAGCAACGCCGCCACGCGCGGCGCGATATTCTTGCCGTTGGAGGTGGCGGGCGCGACGAACGCGTCGTGATGCCCCATCAGTTCCACGATCAGCGGCGCGACATTCTCGGCCAGCGCGTTCTCGTAGGCCGGCGAATCGGCGAGGTGGACCTTGCCCACGCCCGCGATCTTCGCGGCCTCGTCCGCCACGGCGGCGCAGCCGGACCCGGCGACGACGAGGTGCACTTCGCCAAGCTGCGAGGCGGCGGTGACGACGGCGAGCGTCGCGTCCTTCACGCTCGTATTGTCATGTTCGACCCAGACGAGCGTCTTCATGCCACGACTCCCAGCACCTTGAGCTTGCCGATCAGTTCATCGACATCGGCCACCTTCACGCCCGCCTGGCGCTTGGCCGGTTCCTCGACCTTCAGCGTCTTCAGCCGCGGCGCGGTATCGACACCATAATCAGCCGGGGTCTTGTTCGCGAGCGGCTTCGACTTGGCCTTCATGATGTTCGGCAGCGAGGCATAGCGCGGCTCGTTCAGGCGAAGGTCGGTCGTCACGATCGCGGGCGTCTTGAGCGCCACGGTCTCGAGGCCGCCGTCCACTTCGCGCGTCACCGTCACGGTATCGCCGGCGACTTCCACCTTGGAGGCGAAGGTGCCCTGCGGACGGCCCAGCAGCGCGGCGAGCATCTGCCCCGTCTGGTTCGAGTCGTCGTCGATCGCCTGCTTGCCGAGGATCACCAGGCCCGGCTGCTCCTCGTCGACGATCCCCTTCAGGATCTTGGCGACGGCGAGCGGCTCGGCATCGTCCTCGGTCAGCACCAGGATCGCGCGGTCGGCACCCATCGCCAGCGCGGTGCGCAGCGTTTCCTGGGCCTTCTGCACGCCGATGGAGACGGCGATGATCTCGGTGGCCACGCCCTTTTCCTTCAGGCGGATGGCTTCCTCGACGGCGATCTCGTCGAACGGGTTCATCGACATCTTGACGTTGGCGAGATCGACGCCGGTGCCGTCCATCTTGACCCGCGGCTTCACGTTGTAATCGATCACCCGCTTGACGGGCACCAGCACCTTCATGGCGTCTCTCCTCGTGGCGATCCTCTCGGGATCCCGGATAGCAGCAGGCCTTCATGCCCGGGCCGCCTTAAATCAACTGCGAAGTTGTGAAATTGCGAACAGCGGCTTTGCAAAAGAACAACAAAGCAACGCATGTTGCGGTTCGCGGGGAAGAATGGCGGGCGGCGGGGTCTCCGCCGCCCGCGCATCGGCTCAGGCGGCCTTCTGCACCTGCGCCACGATCTTGCGGGCGGCATCGCCCAGATCGTCGGCCGGCACGATCGGCAGGCCGGAGTTGGCGAGGATTTCCTTGCCCTTCTCCACGTTGGTGCCTTCCAGGCGGACGACCAGCGGCACGCCGAGGTTCACTTCCTTGGCGGCGGCGACGATGCCATCGGCGATGATGTCGCACTGCATGATGCCGCCGAAGATGTTGACGAGGATGCCCTTCACCGCCGGATCGCTGAGGATCAGCTTGAACGCCGAGGTCACCTTCTCCTTGTTGGCGCCACCGCCCACGTCGAGGAAGTTGGCCGGGAACTCACCGTTCAGCTTGATGATGTCCATCGTCGCCATGGCGAGACCGGCGCCGTTGACCATGCAGCCGATGTTGCCGTCCAGCTTGATGTAGGCGAGGTCGTGCTTGCTCGCCTCGATCTCGCTCGGATCCTCCTCGGTTTCGTCGCGCAGCGCGAAGATATCCGGGTGACGGTAGAGCGCGTTCGAATCGAAGCTCACCTTGGCGTCGAGCACCAGGATCTTGCCGTCGGTGGTTTCCACCAGCGGGTTGATCTCCAGCATCTCCATGTCGGTCGCCATGAAGGCGGTGTAGAGCTGCTCGGCCACCTTGGCGGCCTGCTTGTTCAGATCGCCCTTCAGCTTCAGCGCGAAGGCCACGGCGCGGCCGTGATGCGGCTGGAAACCCTCGGCCGGATCGATCGTGATCGTCTGGATGCTCTCGGGCGTGTCGTGGGCGACCGTCTCGATGTCCATGCCGCCTTCGGTGGACACGATCATCGCGACGCGGCCGGCCTTGCGGTCCACCACCATCGAGAAATAATATTCCTTCGCGATGTCCGCGCCGTCGGTGATGTACAGGCGGTTCACCTGCTTGCCGGCATCGCCCGTCTGGATCGTCACCAGCGTGTTGCCGAGCATGTCGGTGGCGTTGGCGCGCACCTCGTCGATCGTCTTGGACAGGCGCACGCCGCCCTTGGCATCGGCGGCCAGTTCCTTGAACTTGCCCTTGCCGCGCCCGCCGGCGTGGATCTGCGACTTCACCACATAGAGCGGCCCGGGCAGCTTGCCGGCGGCTTCCACCGCCTCGTCGACCGAGAGGGCAGCATAGCCGGCGGGGATCGCGACGCCGAACTTGGCCAGCAATTCCTTGGCCTGATACTCATGGATGTTCATGGGTGCCTGTCTTCCTGATGCGGGAGCTTCGGCCTCGCGCTAAAGCATATCGCGCCTGCGAAGGCTACCCTGCGCGCAGGGCCGCCGCGTCATCGTCGCGCCGACGCTAGCCGCGCAGGGCGCAGTGCAGGCCGGCGGCGGAAACCACATCGATGATCTGCGCGTCGCCGGTGCGTGTCACCCGCGCCACGATCTCCGCCGGTCCGGCCTTGCCGGTTCCGCCCGGCGCGCGCCTGGCGGCTTTCGCCAGCGTGCGAAGCTGATCGTCGGAAAGCCGGTCGGTCAGGCGGGGGGCGAGGCAGGCCGCCATCCGCGCCGAGACCCCGGCCTCGATCAGCGCCGTCTCCACCCGCGACGATCGCGACGCGCAGCCCGCGACGATCGTCGAGGCGGTCAGCACGGCGCACCACAGGGCGGCGGCCGGCAGCGGGAGGGGGCGGGTTGTCATGGGCGGATGCTGGTCCTGTCGCACTGTCGCCGCGCTGAACGGATGCCGCCGCCGCGCCGTTCCGCGCCCGCGAGGCCCCCGGCTCAGCAGGCGAACCCGGCCGCGCGCAGACCATGCACCAGCGTGTCGCGATCCTCGGCGCGATGGAACGGCAGGAAGCGGAACATGCCCTCGACCAGATCGGCATCCCCCGGGTTGCCGGCCGCCCGCCACAGCGGTGCGAACCGCGCGCGCAGCGTATGCCCCAACGCGTGCGCCTGATCGCCCCGCCCCAGCAGCGCCAGATTGGCGACGCGGATGGCGAGATAATGGATCGAGGGATTGCGCGAGATCTCGAACTGCTCCTCGGCGCGCAGATGCTCGTGGCGCAACGCCAGCAGCACGGCCATGTCGGAGAAATACTCGTCCGGCGGAAACGGGTTCAGCTCGAACGCGCGTGCCAGCAGCGCCCCCGCCCGATCGAACGCGCCGAGGTGGACGAGTCCGAAGCCCGCCTCGTCCAGCCCGTCGGCGTGATACGGCCCGGCCTCCAGCGCGGCGGCGAAGCGTTGCTCGGCCAGTGCCACGTCGCCGCGCCTGAGGTAGCACCAGGCGAGGCGGGAATGGACATGGCCGCTGTCCGGATCGAGCGACGCGGCCTTCAGGCTCAGCTCGAACGCGCGGGCGCGCATCGGCGCGGGATCGTGCCCGGCCATGCGCTGCACGAAGTCCGTATTATACAGCCGCGCCAGCTCGATATAGGCGTTGGTCAGCGACGGGTCGGCCTCGATCGCGCGCTCGAACAGGTCGGCGGCGGCGCGCACCTCGTCCAGCGAGGCGGCGGTGAGAAGTCTGGCCCGGCCGCCGAAATAGAGCGCATAGGCGGCGGGATCGGTATCGTGCGCCTCGCCCAGCACGCGCGAGACGTCGCGTTCCACCACCGGCAGGATGGCGCCGGCGATCCGCGCGACCAGATCGTCGATCGCGGCCCCCAGGCTGGTCTGCCCGACCGGCAACTGGCGCGTCCACACCAGCAGCCCGCTTTCGATCGCGGTGAGCCGCAGGTTGATCCGGCAATCCCGCCCCTGCCCGCGCACCGATCCGGACAGTGCATAGCTGGCGATCGAGGCGGCGCAGGCGGCATCGAGCCGGCCCGCCCCCGATTCGGCGATCGAGAGCACGCGGAGGTCGCGAAACCCGCCGAGCGCTGTCTGCAGGTCGTCGTGGCAGATCCGCGCGAGCAGCGTCTCGTCACTGCCGTCGCCCATCACCGCGAACGGCGAGATGACGAGGATCGGCGGCTCGATCCGCCGCGTGCCGGGGCCGACCGCGATCGGGGTGCCGGGCAGCGACGGGGTTTCTGTCACAGGCGGCGGCGCGACCGGGTTGACCGGGCCGACGGCGGTGAGCTGGCGGAACAGCCGCTGCGTCTCGGGCGAGGGCGGCGCGTCGTAATCGCGCTTCAGCCCGGCATCGAGCTGGCGGTAGCGGCGGTGCAGCGCGGCAAGGTCGCCCGCCTCATGGTCCATCGCCATGCCGCAGCGGGCGATCTCCTCGTCGCCCGTATCCAGCGCCTGCGCGGTGGTGAGGATCGCGCGGCGCAGCGGCAGCGTGCCCGGCGTGGTGACGCCGGCGGCGGCGGCCAGCACCGCCTGCACGATCCGCCCCTGCTGGCGCGGCCGCTCCACCAGCAGCCAGTCGTCGAAACAGCGATCGGTGCCCTCCAGATCGCCGAGCAGGGTGGCGCCGAGGCGATTGAGCGGATCGTACAGCCGCGCCAGATCGCCGCCTTGCGCGGCGGAGACGACGCGGGCGATGTCGTTGTCCACCACCGACGCCACCAGCGACACGTCGCGCCGGGTGATCGCCAGCGCCAGGCCTATCGCTCCCCCACGCAGTTCGGCCAGCGTCTGGCGCAGGCTGGCGCGCGCCTGCTCCTCGCCGCGATCGCTCCACAGCAGGCCGGTCAGCCGCTCCCGCCCGGCGCAATGATCCGGTACGAGCGCGAGATAGGCGAGCAGCGCGCGCGCCTTGCGGCTTTTCGGCGTGGCATCCGCCCCCGTGGCGCAATCGACGACCCGACAATCGCCGTAGAGGCGAATCAGGAAGGCCGGATCACGCGACCGTGAATCGGGTTCGGCGACGGACATGGCCTCGGGATAGCGGATTCACGATCTTTTCACGATAGACCCACGCCTGCGATCACGGGCCGGGGCCTATCCCGGTTGCGTCGGCAGGGCGATGTCACGCGACGCCATCGCCCGCCGGCACCCTTCTTCCGTGCTGAGGATCGCCATGAGCATGACCGCCTCCGCCGCCTGCTCCACCTCGGCCCCGCCCGTCCCGGGTCGGCCCGGGCGCATCTTCGGCGATCCGGATGCCGGCCCGGTCCATGCCGGCCCGCGCCCCGCGCCCGGCTGCGGCCTGTTCGGCCGGCGCGACGGCGATCCGCCGACGGTGCCGCCCGGCGCCCGCGCCTACACCGCCCGACGTCGCCCGCCCCGCCGTATCTGACGCCACCGAAGGGAAACATTTGCCTCGCGAGCGATTGACGTCATCATGCACACCGTCCCCCTTTCGGCGGCGGACGGACAGGAACGCGTGGACAGACCGACCGCTACCATCAACGCCATCGGCACCGCCGTCCCCGATCATGACATCCATGCCGCCTTCGTCGGCTGGGCGACGGATCGCCTGGCCGACCGGCGCGAACGGGCGCTGTTTGCGCGCATGGCGGCGCGATCGGGCATCGGCGGGCGCTGGTCCGTGCTGCCGCCCACGCCGGCGGGGGGATCGCCGGTGGCGGAAGGCGGCTTCTATCAGGTTGCCCCCCTCCCCTCCACGGCGGCGCGGATGGCGCTCTATGCCGATCATGCGCCTGCGCTCGCGCTCGCCGCGATCGGCAGGCTGGGGCCGCTCGGAGCCATCACGCATCTTGTGGTGGCCAGCTGCACCGGCTTCGTCGCGCCGGGGATCGACCAGATCATCGCCGCCCGGCTGGGGCTGGACGGCGGGGTGGAGCGCACGCTGATCGGCTTCATGGGCTGCTATGCGGCCGTGACCGCGCTGCGCACCGCGCACCACATCGTCCGCTCCGAACCGGCCGCGCGGGTGCTGGTGGTCACGGTGGAGCTGTCCACCCTCCACCTCCAGCCCGATGCCGCGCTGGAACCGCTGCTGGCGATGCTGCAGTTCGGCGACGGGGCGGCGGCGGCGATCGTCAGCGCCGATGCCCCGGGGCTGGCGCTGTCCGCCCCGTTCGCCGCCACGCTGCCCGCCTCGGACGAGCTGATCCGCTGGCGAATCGGCGATCAGGGTTTTGCCATGCACCTGTCCGGCGAGGTGCCGGGCCGGATCGGCGAGGCGTTGCGCGATTCGGCCCTGGTGACGCGGCTGTTCGGCGATCCGGCGGCGGTGGACGGCTGGGCGGTCCACGCCGGGGGGCGCTCGATCCTCGATGCGGTGCAGGCCGCGCTCGGGCTGGACGAGACGGCGCTGTCGGCATCGCGGTCGGTGCTGGCGCGGTTCGGCAACATGTCGTCCGCCACGCTGATGTTCGTGCTGGCGGACATGCTGGCCGGGGCACGCGTGGACAACGGGGTCGCCGTGGCGTTCGGGCCGGGGCTGGCCGCCGAGGGTTTCCGCTTCCGGCACATCGGATGATGCCGCTCGCCGACCGCTCGCGGCAAAGCGAGCAGATGGACGAGGCGGACCTGCCCGCCGCCGACTATGCCGCCGTCCTCGCCGACCTGGCGAAGGTGAACCGGCTGACCCTGGCCGCCCGCCCCACGCTCGGTTTCGTCCGGCGCGCGCTGGCGGGACGCAGGCGGCTGCGTTTGCTCGACGTCGGCTACGGTCAGGGCGATATGCTGCGCAGCATCGCCCGTCTCGCCGCGCAGCATGGTATCGCGGCGGATCTCGTCGGGATCGACCTCAACCCCAACAGTGCCCCGGCCGCGCGTGCCGCAACGCCCGCCGCCATGCCGATCGACTATCGCACCGGCGACTATGCCGACCTCGCGAGCGAGGGGTGGGACTGCATCGTCAGCAGCCTCGTGACGCATCATATGGACGAGGCCGAGATCGACGCCTTCCTTCGCTTCATGGAGCGCGAGGCGGCGGTCGGCTGGATGGTCAACGATCTGCATCGCCATCGCTTCGCTTATGCGGGTTATCCGCTGCTGGCCGGGCTGATGCGCTGGCATCCGATCGTGCGCGCCGATGGCCGCCTGTCGATCGAGCGCGCGTTCCGCCCGGCGGACTGGCGGGTGATGCTGGCGGCGGCGGGGATCGAGGGGGCGGCCGTGGTCCGGCGCTTCCCGTTCCGCCTGTGCGTTGAACGCCTCCGGTGAGCCGGCCCCTGATAATCGGCGGCGGGCCGGCCGGGTCGGCCGCCGCGATCGGGCTGGCCCGCGCCGGCACCCCCGCCCTGCTGATCGAGCGCAGCCGCGACCCGCATGACGTGGTGTGCGGCGGCTTCCTCGGCTGGGATGCGCTGGCCGCGTTGAAGCGACTCGGCCTCGATCCCGCCGCCCTCGGCGCACGGCCGATCACGCGGCTGCGGGTGGTGGCGGGATCGCGGGTGACGGAGGCCGCCCTGCCCCGCGTCGCCGCCGGGCTTTCCCGCATCACGCTCGACGCCGCGCTGCTCGCGCAGGCGCAGGCTGCCGGCACCGCCGTGGAGCGCGGGGTGACGGTGCGCGAGGCATCGCCCGGCACCCTCCGCACCGGCGACGGGGCCACCCTCACGGCCGAGGCGCTGTTCCTCGCCACCGGCAAGCACGAGCTGCGCGGCCTCAGCCGCCCGCGCGAGGCGGCGGGTGACGACCCGGCGGTCGGCCTGCGCGCCCGGCTGGTGCCTAGCCCCCGGCTCGCCACCGATCTGGCCGGCATGATCGAGCTGCACCTCTACGATCGCGGCTATGCCGGGCTGCTGGTGCAGGAAGACGGCTCGATCAACCTGTGCCTGTCGGTCAAGCGGTCGCGGCTGGGCGCGGGGCCGGCGGCGCTGCTGGACGACCTCGCCCGCGATGCCCCCCGGCTGGTCGACCGCATCGCCGCCGCGCGCGACAAACCCGAATGGCAGGCGATCGCCGGCGTGCCTTATGGCTGGCGCGCGCGGGAAACCGTGGCCGGCCTGTTCCGCCTCGGCGATCAGGCGGCGGTGATCGCCTCGCTGGCCGGGGACGGCGTGGCCATCGCGCTGGCCAGCGGTATGGCGGCCGCCGCCCGTTTCACCGCCGAGGGGCCGGCCGGCGCGCCCGCCTACCAGCGCGCGTTCGCCCGCCAGTCCGCCTCGCCGCTGCGCGTGGCCGGCACGATCCGCGCGGTCGGCGAGGGGCCGTTCGGCACGCTCCTCCCGCTGCTCGCCCGCTTGCCCGGTCTCGCCGCGCTTACCGCCAGCCTCACCCGGATCGAGCGGGGCGCGGGCGGTTGACCGGCGCCGCTGCGATACCCAACTATCGTGGCATGGACAGACTCACCCTCACCGAGCAGGAATGGCGGAAGCGCCTTTCCCCCGAGCAATATCATGTGCTGCGCGAGGCCGGCACCGAGCGTGCCTTCACCGGCCGCTATGTCGACAACCACGAGGACGGCATCTATCGCTGCGCCGGCTGCGGCGAACCGCTGTTCGACAGCGACCGCAAGTTCGAATCGGGCAGCGGCTGGCCCAGCTTCACCGCTCCGCTGGCCGACGGTGCGGTGGACGAGCACAGCGACGTGAGCCACGGCATGCGTCGCACCGAGGTGCGCTGCGCCAGGTGCGACGGCCATCTCGGCCACGTCTTTCCCGATGGACCGGGGCCGGAGGGCCTGCGCTACTGCATGAACAGCGCCTCGCTCGATTTCCGTCCGCGCGACGGGGACTGAGCGAAGGCCGCACCGGCCGGGCGATGCCCGCGACGGGGTGAGTGGGAGGCCGCTTGTCGCGCCTCCCCATTCGCTATAATCGGGCGCTTCTTCCATGGCATCCAAGCGCTCCCGTCCCGCAACCGGCCCCGTCCGACGCACCCTCGTGCGGCTGTTCAAGATCGGCGTGTTCGGCACGCTGGCGGCGATCGTGGCGCTGGTGATCGCCGTCGTCATCGCGATGGCCTCGCTGCCCGGCTATGACGAGTTGAAGTCGTCGCCCAACGGGCAGATGGTGCGCGTGCACGCGGCAGACGGCACCGTCATCGTTTCGATGGGGCCGAGTTACGGCGACTGGATTCCGTTCGCCCGCATCCCCGACGTGATGGTCGATGCGATGATCGCCACCGAGGATCGCCGGTTCTACATGCACCCCGGCGTCGATCCGATCGGCATCGCGCGATCGGGCATGGTGCGGGTGGAGCGCGGGCGGTGGGCGCAGGGCGGATCGACGATCACCCAGCAACTGACCCGCAACATCTTCCTCTCGAACACGCGCACGTTCGCCCGCAAGTTCCGCGAGATCATCCTGGCGCTGGCGATGGAGCGCAAATTCTCCAAGCAGCAGATTCTGGAGCTGTACCTCAACCGCGTCTATTTCGGCGGCGGCGCCTATGGCATCGATGCCGCCTCGCGCAAGTTCTTCGGCCATTCCGCCGATCGCTTCACGCTGGGCGAGGCCGCGATCATCGCCGGGCTGGTGAAGGCGCCGAGCAACTATTCCCCCACCGCCGATGCCGCCGCCGCCGTGGGCCGGGCCAAGGTGGTGATCGCGCTGATGCGCGCGCAGGGCAAGGTTTCCGCCGACGAGGAGTCCACCGCCGACCCCTCTGACGTGAAGCTGGCGCCCGAGCCGAAGCAGAACAGCGTGCGCTACTTCACCGACTGGGCGCTGGCGCAGCTCGACACGCTGGTGGACGAGACGAGCGAGCCGATCGAGGTGTGGACCACGCTGGATCTGACGATGCAGCGCGCCGCCGACAACGCCATCCGCCAGAACACCCCGCCCGGCACGCAGGGCGCGCTGGTGGCGCTGGATCGCGGCGGCGAGGTGCGCGCGATGGTGGGCGGCAAGGATTACGTCAATTCGATCTACAACCGCGCCACGCAGGCGGTGCGGCAGCCGGGGTCCGCCTTCAAGCTGTTCGTTTATCTCGCCGCGCTGGAGGCCGGGCACAAGCCCGAGGACCGTGTGGTGGACGAGCCGATCGACATCGCCGGCTGGCGCCCGCGCAACAGCAGCGGCCGGTTCAACGGCCAGATGGACATCCGCTCCGCCTTCGCCTTTTCGATCAATACGGTCGCGGCCAAGCTGGGCGCCGAGGTGGGCTTCGATACGGTGGCCGACATGGCCCGCCGGTTCGGCATCACCACGCCGGTGGATACCCATCCCTCGATGGTGCTGGGCACCAGCGACGTACGGCTGATCGACATGACCCGCGCCTTCGCCGCCGTGGCGCAGAAGGGCATCGCCGTGACGCCCTACGGCATCACCAAGGTGACGAATGCGAAGGGAGACCTGCTGTACGAGCATCAGGTCGATACCTCGCGCGTGCTGGTGGCGCCCTATGTCGCCGCGCAGATGACCGACCTGTTGCAGACGGCGGTCAACACCGGCACCGGCCGCGCCGCGCAGATCGGCCGCCCGGTGGCGGGCAAGACCGGCACCACCTCCTCGAACAAGGACGGCTGGTTCGTCGGCTTCGCCAGCGGCCTCACCACCGGCGTGTGGATGGGCCGTGACGATGCCAAGCCGATCCCCGGCCTGCAAGGCGGGCGCGCCCCGGCGCAGGCGTTCGCCGCGTTCATGAAGGTGGCGGTGGCCCAGCGGCCGACTGAGACGTTCGATACCGAAGTGACGCTGCCCGAGTGGCAGCTGGAGCCGGACGACGAGGCCTATTTCGGCCAGCCCGACGAGAGCTTCGTCGACGAGAACGGAAACGGCCCCAACGCCCC
>NZ_VNIM01000212.1 GCF_007785815.1 Alterirhizorhabdus solaris
GGCTCGGCTACGCCGTCGCCCTGGCTTTACTTGTTCTGATCTGGCTGTCGCTGGATGACGCTCAGCAGCCCGTAGACAAGACCTGGCGCTGAAGAAGATGGCGGTGGGGGGCGGGCTTTACGGCAGCGGCCTGCCGGCCGATTCGCTTCGCCAGCTTGTCCACGAACTGCGCACGCCGCTGAATGCGATCGTCGGCTTCGGCGAGATGATCGAGCGGCAGGTGCTGGGGCCGGCCGCGCTGCGCTATCGCGTCAAGGCCGGCGTCATCGTGGAACAGGGGCGGCGGCTGCTTGCCGTGGTGGACGATCTGGACATGGCCGCCAGCGCCGGGGAGACGGCACCCGAGCGTTCGCCGGACCGGATTGCCCCGGCAGATCTGCTGCGCAGGCTGTGGCGCACGCACCGGCCGATCGCCGCGGGGCGGGGCGTGATGCTGGAAATGGCGATCGAGGAGGAGATCGGCCCGATCGATGCCGACCCGGCGGTGATAGAGCGGATCTATGCACGGTTGATCACCGCGGCGATCGGTCTGGGTCACGTGGGGGAGCGGATCGAGGTGCGGCTGACCGGCACCGGCGACGCGGCGGTGCTGCGGCTGACACGCCCGGCCGTGTTGGGCGACAGCAGCGAGACCACGCTGCTCGACCCCGGCTTTACCCCCGAGGGGGACTGGCCGGAGGCGCCGCTGCTCGGCCTAGGCTTCAGCCTGCGGCTGGTGCGCAACCTCGCCGCCGCTGCCGGTGGCGCGCTGGCGATCGAGGCGGACGGCTTCGTCCTGCGCCTGCCGGTCGCCGGGCGGCGCAAGGCCAACGGGGTGCGGCCCTGCTGAGGCGCACCGCGATCCCTTGCCAGCCGGGCGGCGGCTCCGCTATCGCCGCCGGGCATGGCGGGGCCTGTAGCTCAACGGTTAGAGCTGGCCGCTCATAACGGCTAGGTTGCGGGTTCGAGTCCTGCCGGGCCCACCATGCATGCAGCCGGCGGTGTTCCATCGCATTCGGAACCCGGCTAGAACACTGACAATTCAACCGAGAAAGCCGGGCGGCGCGTCCGGCCGCGTCCGGCGCGATACGCAGCCCTT
>NZ_VNIM01000213.1 GCF_007785815.1 Alterirhizorhabdus solaris
TAGAGCGTGTTTCGAGCTGACTGACTCAGCAGGGATTCCCAAGCGGTTTGCGATCTGATTCAAGCTGTGTGCCGGCGGAGGAGGCGGGCATGCATGACCAGGGCGCTGTCAGTTGATCTTCGCAGGCGTGTGATCGAGGCGGTCGAGAGCGGGGCGTCGTGTCGTCAGGCGGCAGCGCGGTTCGGGGTGAGCGCGTCGAGTGCGATCCGCTGGCACGCGCTTTCAAAGACGGTGGGCGACGCCACCCCCCAAGCGGCAGGGCGGTGATCGCCGCTCGGGCAGGATCGAGGCGCATGCCGCTGTGATCCTGGGCGCGCTGGAGAAGAAGTCCGACATCACCCTGGCTGACCTGCGGGCCGAACTCGCCGGACACGGGATCGGCGTCAGCGTCGCGGGCCTGTGGCGCTTCTTCAAGCGCAGGCGGATCACGCTCAAAAAAAGACCGGGCATGCGGCCGAGCAGGATCGTCCCGACGTTCTGAGCCGGCGCGAGGCGTGGTTCGACGGTCAGCTCGATCTTGACCCGCGCACGCTGGTGTTCATCGACGAGACCGGCGCCAGCACCAAGATGGCCCGCCTGCACGGACGTGCGCCGCGCGGAGAGCGGCTGCGGGCGGCGATCCCACACGGCCACTGGAAGACGACCACCTTTGTCGGCGCGCTCAGGCTTACCGGCATGACCGCGCCGATGGTGCTCGATGGCCCAATGACGGGAGAGTGGTTCCTCGCCTACACCGAACAGGTGCTCGTGCCGACGCTGCGCCAGGGCGATGTCGTGATCCTCGACAACCTGCCTGCCCACAAAGGCATCGCCGTCCGAGACGCAGTGGAGGCAGCCGGCGCCACACTGCTGTTCCTCCCGCCATACTCGCCCGACTTCAATCCGATCGAGAACGCCTTCGCCAAGCTCAAGACGCTGCTGCGTAAAGCAGCCGCACGCACCGTCGAACAGCTCTGGCGGGTCATCGGCGAAAGCCTCGATGCCTTCAC
>NZ_VNIM01000214.1 GCF_007785815.1 Alterirhizorhabdus solaris
CACGGAACGTGCCTGACTGACACGTTGCGAGATCGAGGCCGCAGAATTTCAGAAATTGACGATGATGATTGAACCGGCGCAGATCGCCGGCTTCCGCCAGGATGGTCAGCGCATTGATCGGGCCGATGCCAGGAATTTTGCGCAGCAGCTGGTAATCGACATGCTCGGCCAGCCTGGCATGGGCAAGCCGCTCTATCTCGTCACGCTGCTGGATGAGACTGCGTCCCTGCGCGATGACCATGCGGAACATGGTAATTGCTGCCGAATCCTCCGGGACTGGCAGAGCCACCGAAGCGCAGGCCGTTTCGTAGATGTCATTGATAAGACGGGCCTTGGAAACCTTGCGGCCGATGAGAGGCCAGGCCGCGGCCGAGAATGCCTCCGCGTCAGGCGCGGTGATGCTGGCAGGAGTGGGGAACCGCTCGATGAGCGCAAAGAACCAGTCGGATCTGCTGTTGCCGGCGAAGCGGGCGATCTCGGGGAAGTAGAGCGGCAAATAGTGGGTGAGGATCCGATGCCAGGTTTGCGTCTTGGCCTTGGAGATCGTCTCGTGGGTTTTCGACAGTTCCTGCAAGTCGTTGATCCCGGCCGCCAGCGGATCGACATAACGCTGTGTCGCCCCGATCCGCAGCATGTGCAGGATGACCTGGGCGTCCTTGGAATCGTTTTTGTCCCAACCGTTGTGCAGTGCCTCGCGCGTGCGGGCGAGCGCGACCGACGAGATGAGGCGTAGCTCGAACCCCGCGGTCAGCAGTCTGTGCGCCAGCGTGCGATGATAATTTCCGGTCGCCTCGAACCCAACGACGATGGGACGGCCGATGGCAGCGAGCTGTTCGGCAAAGTCGTCATAGTCCTTCTTGGTTGCCATGACGGTCATCCGCCGGCGCCGGCCGCCTTCGGGTCGCTCGATGAGGACTTCCTGCCGGTTCTTGGACATGTCGATGGCTACCAGCACGGCGCCGGCGGGCGTAGGGGTG
>NZ_VNIM01000215.1 GCF_007785815.1 Alterirhizorhabdus solaris
TGCCCGAGCGGTGCATCGTCCACGCCGACCGTGCCTACGACACCAATCGCGTCCGCGACCTGATCGAGAGTCAGGGTGCGGTCCCCAACATCCCGCCAAAACGCACGCGCGTGTGGAAGAGCTGCTTCAGCAAAACCCTTTACAAAGGCCGCAACGCCATCGAGCGCATGTTCTGCCGCCTGAAAGACTGCAGGCGGCTCGCAACCCGCTACGACCGGAACGCCACCAACTTTCTCGGCGCCATCCATCTTGCCGCCGCCATCATGTGATGGTTGTGAGTCCTAGCCCTAGCCCGCGTGGACAAATTCCTGCGCGATCATGAGTGTCGTTCGAAGAACGGCTCAGTCGCCGGGCAAGATTGCGACGGCATCGATCTCAACGAGATAGCCATGATGAAGCTCGCCCACCGGCACCACGGTGCGCGCGGGGCGCACGTCCCCCAGCATCGCGGCATAGACCGCGTTGAAGCGGGGCCAGTTCTCCACCCCGACGATATAGGCGGTAACGCGCGCCAGTCGCGCCGGCGTGCCGCCGCCGGCGGCGAGGATCGCCAGCATGTTACCGATCGCCTGCCGCACCTGCCCGTCGAAGCTGTCATCAGGCAGCGCGGCACCGTCGGCGCGGATCGGCAGCTGGCCGGAGATATAGAGCGTACCGCCGGCGATCGTGGCCTGCGCGTAATGGCCGGCGGGGGCGGGAGCGGCGTCGGTCCTGACCTTAACCACGTCTGCCATCACCAGCCCCCGAACCGGGGCCACTCGGCCTCCACGACGGGCGAGCCGCCGCGCACGACATGATAGGCCGAGTGCTGTGCGCCGGTGGAGCAGGCATGGTTCGGCAGGATACGCACGCGGTCACCGATCGCCAGATCGGGCAGTACCCCTCCCGATCCCGGCCGGACGGCGATGATGCCATGCTCCTGATTGGCGTCCGCGACGA
>NZ_VNIM01000216.1 GCF_007785815.1 Alterirhizorhabdus solaris
AGAGACCGTTTGGAAAAGGCTTTGCACGGTTGGTCGGATGTGATTCAGGCTCTGGATGTGGACCGAAGAGAGCCGAGGGCGGATGTCCGACATCGCCAGGAAGACCAAGCGATATCCGTCTGATCTGACGGACGAGGAGTGGGCGGTGATAGCGCCGTTGATGCCAAAGCCTGGGCGGCGCGGCCGCCCCCGCGAGATCGAGTTTCGTGAGGTAATCAACGCCGTGCGCTACCTCGTCCGGTCAGGATGCGGCTGGCGCATGCTGCCGGTTCATTTCGGGCCTTGGCAGACGGTGTACGGCTGGTTCCGCGAGCTGGCACGGCGCTTCCTTTTCCAGACCATCCATGACGTGGCGCTGATGCTTGATCGGGAGATGGCGGGCCGCGAGGCGAGCCCCTCGGGGGCGGTGATCGACAGTCAGTCGATCAAGGCTCCGCATGGAAACACAAGGGGTTACGACGCCGGCAAGAAGATCGTCGGACGCAAGCGGCATATCGTTGTCGATACCGACGGGCGGCTGCTTATGGTCCACCTCACCAGCGCCGACATCAGCGACAGCGCCGGCGCGCAGGTGATCCTGGATGCGATCCGCAAACGCTGGCCATGGGTGAAACATCTGTTCGCCGACGGCGGCTACGATCGCCTCAAGCTGATGGAAAAAGCCGCGTGGCTCGACTTTACGGTCGAGATAATCCGCCGTTCCGATGCCGCCAAAGGCTTCGAGGTGCTGCCGCGGCGATGGGTCGTCGAACGTACTTTCGGATGGATGATCCGCTGGCGCCGGCTCGTCCGGGATTACGAAGCCCGTATCGATGTATCCAAAGCCATGATCCTCGTCGCCATGGGCGGCAACCTCCTCCGCCGAACCACTCATCCATGATTTTCAAAACGGACTCT
>NZ_VNIM01000217.1 GCF_007785815.1 Alterirhizorhabdus solaris
GTCGCCTCGTCCGCGCCCTCCACCGGCTATTGCAACACGATGGGCACCGCCACGACGATGAACTCGCTGGCCGAGGCGCTGGGCATGTCGCTGCCCGGCTCGGCGGCGATCCCCGCGCCCTATCGCGACCGGCAGGAGGTGGCCTATCATACCGGCCGCCGCATCGTGGCGATGGTGGCCGAGGATCTGAAGCCGTCCGACATCATGACGCGCGATGCCTTCCTCAACGCCATCGTCGTCAACTCGGCGATCGGCGGATCAACCAACGCGCCGATCCACCTTGCCGCCATCGCCCGGCATGTCGGCGCGGAACTGGCGCTTGATGACTGGCAGACCCACGGCCACAAGGTGCCGCTGATGGTGAACCTGCAACCGGCCGGCGAATATCTGGGCGAGGATTATTACCATGCCGGCGGCGTGCCCGCGGTGGTGGCCGAACTGATGAAGCAGGGCCTGATCCACGAGGACGCGATGACCGCCAACGGCAAGTCGATCGGCGACAACTGCCGCGACGCGACGATCGAGGACGAGCGCGTGATCCGGCCGTTCGCCACGCCGCTGGTGGGCGAGGCGGGATTCATCGTGCTGCGCGGCAACCTGTTCGATGCGGCGATCATGAAGACGAGCGTCATCTCGCCGGAATTCCGCGCCCGCTATCTTTCGAACCCGGATGACCCGGAGGCGTTCGAGGGGCCGGCGATCGTGTTCGACGGACCGGAGGACTATCACCACCGCATCGACGATCCGGCGCTGGGCATCACCGACAGCCACCTGCTGTTCATGCGCGGCGCCGGGCCGATCGGCTATCCCGGCGCGGCCGAGGTGGTGAACATGCGGCCGCCCGCCTACCTGATCCGCGAGGGCATCCACGCCCT
>NZ_VNIM01000218.1 GCF_007785815.1 Alterirhizorhabdus solaris
CAGATCAGACGGATATCGCTTGGTCTTCCTGGCGATGTCGGACATCCGCCCTCGGCTCTCTTCGGTCCACATCCAGAGCCTGAATCACATCCGACCAACCGTGCAAAGCCTTTTCCAAACGGTCTCTAAGCGATCATAAGCTTCTTCAAACTGACTCTTTACGAACGTAACATATCCTATGTCACGAAGGGCGGCTAGCGCCTCCTCCCAGCCTGACCAATGTGCTTTAATCTCATCGTCAAGCTCTTCTTTAAAGTAAGTTGAATATTCTGCACGCGCCCCAGATATCTCATCGTTTGAAAGAAGATCGGCGTCGACCTTCTGTTCGAGGATTATGTTTATAAAACTAATAACATCTCTTGGACGGTCTAGAGTTCGAGCTACAATATGGTCCCATTTCTGTTGGGTGCCACGCATTATACCAAGGTTCAGTGATCAGAACCCACAGGCCCAATCGCGGAGACCGAGCGACATGATGCGCCAGGGTTGCTCGACGAGCTTGTTCCAGGCGTCGCAGCAATGGTCGACGATCTCGTCATAGGAGCCGAACACGCGGTTCGAGAGCCAGTTGTCGCGCATGAACTGCCACACGTTTTCCTGCGGATTGAGCTCCGGGCTTTTCGATGGGATCGCGACGATCGAGATGTTGGCGGGAAGCTCGAGCTTCGGCGTCAGGTGCCAGCCGGCCTGATCCATGAGCACCACGGCGTGGGCGCCGGGGGCGACATGCAGAGCGATCTCCGCCAGGTGCAGGTTCATTGTGTCGGTGTTGCAGAACGGCAGGACGAGGCCGGCCGCCTTTCCCTCCTGCGGGCATA
>NZ_VNIM01000219.1 GCF_007785815.1 Alterirhizorhabdus solaris
TCCATGAGCACCACGGCGTGGGCGCCGGGGGCGACATGCAGAGCGATCTCCGCCAGGTGCAGGTTCATTGTGTCGGTGTTGCAGAACGGCAGGACGAGGCCGGCCGCCTTTCCCTCCTGCGGGCATATCGCGCCGAAGATGTAGGCCGACCTGGTGCGCTGATCGTGCGGTGCCGAGGGTCGCGTCCCCCGCTTTGCCCATCGCCTCGTGATCTTGTTCTTCTGCCCGATCCGAGCCTCGTCCTGGAACTAGATCTCTATCGGCGTGCCCCGCGGGAGGGAGGCTCTGACCTTGTCCAGCTCGGCGGCAAAGCCCCTTTTTTGAAGGCTTCGATCGCATCCGGGTCCTGAGCATGGTGCCTGGGCCGTGCAGAGAGCTTGCGATAGACCAGCGCGCGCAGCTCGCGGCTCAGGGTGGGCCGCGATACCGACAGCAAGAATTCATCCCACGGCATCTGCGCCAGATCGACGATCCGCCAGCGCACGACACCATGGGCGGCAGGTATGGGCCCGCGCTCGATCGCCTCGACCAGCGCCGCCCGATGGGCTGCGTTGAGGATCGACGGCTGCCCTGGCGCCTTCCGGTCGACCAGTCCGTCAGGACCGGCCGCGTTGAACTTCATCACCCAGTCCCGGACGATCTGCAACGTAACCCCGCCGATCCGCGCCGCCTCGGTCCGGCTCGCGCCATCATAGATTGCCGCCAGCGCGAGCAAGCGCCGGGTTTGTGCGCCGTCCTTGGAGTGGCGGGCCGCCTTCCTCACAGAGGCAGCGTCGAAATCGGTGCGAAGCGCGATCGGCATG
>NZ_VNIM01000022.1 GCF_007785815.1 Alterirhizorhabdus solaris
AAGGGTAGAGTGGGCAGGGAGAGGTGTATAAGAGAGAGGGTTTGAGGGGCGGCGTGGCCGACGAGGGAGCGGGGGGGGCGGCGTGCCACGGGCGGCTGAAGGTGCAGTTGTAGGTAGCGGAGTTTTTTTTTTGCAAGAAGAAGCCGGAATACGAGACCCTGAGATGTCTCGTGGGCTGGGAGATGTTTATAAGAGACAGCGGCGAAAGCGTGCGGGTCGGCACCGGGCGCTGCTGCGCCCGTGGCGGGGCCGGGCGCGGCGGGGCGGCCGGGGTCGGCGCGCGAACCGGCGCAGGCGCAGGTGCCGTTGCGACCGGAGCGGACGGCGTCGGTGCGGAGGCGGCCGCGACGGGTGGCGCCGGCGCAGGGGCCGGCGGGGTCACGGGTGCGGGCGTCTCTGCGACCGGCGCAGGGGCTGCGACCGGCGCAGGTGGCGCAACCGGCTCGGCTGCGGCAACCGGGGCGGGCGGTGCAACCGGGGCCGGTGCGGCGGCAGGCGCGGGCGCTGCCACGGGAGCGGGCGCCTCCACGGCAACGGGGGCGGGTGCCTCCGCGACGGGCGCTTCCGCTTCGCCGGGCTTGGTGAGCACGCGGCGCCGCTTGGTTTCCACGATCACGGTGTTCGAGCGGCCGTGGCTGAAGCTCTGCTTCACCTTGCCCGTCTCGACCGTGCGCTTCAGCCCCAGCGGTGCGCGCATACCCAGTTTCGGCTTGTCGTTATCGCTCATCTAGCAACCGAACCCTTCACTCTCATCCCGAAGCGCCGATGGCCCCTGCGAACCCATGTCGCAAGGATCGTCGCCGTCATCTCGTCCAATAAAGTCACACCAGCGACCGAGCGCTTGCGCGACGCGCGCGGCGGCAGCCGGCACGATCAGCGCGATATGTACCACATTTTCGCGGCCCAACGCCATCGACAATATGGCCCGGTTCGCCGGGATTACGAGTCCCCGTGCGCCGCTGCCCTGTTCCTCACGACCCACCCGCAGCGCCTGATCGAGCTTGCGGTTGCCGTCCGCCGCCGCATCGGCGGCGTGGATCAGCATCGCCACGTTGCCCCGCCGCGCGGCCTCGGCGATCTTTTCCGATCCGGTCAGCAACGTGCCGGCGCGCGCCTCCAGCCCCAGCCGATCCAGCGTGGCGCGGCGCAATGCCTCCTCGATGCGGTCGGGCAGATCGTCGGGGATGGTGAAGGTGGCGGTCTTGAACGCACGCGCCAGACCGCCCTTCAGCCTGCCCTTGGCGATCGCGGTTTCCAGCGTGGCGCGGTCCACGCCGATCCACGCGCCGCGCCCGCCGGCCTTGGCGCGCACATCGGGCGCGACGCTGCCGTCCGGCCCCAGCGCGAGGCGGACGAGCGCCATGCGCGGCGCCTTCTCGCCCGAGAGAACGCATTTGCGCTCGGGCACGTGACGTTCCTTCCGCCCGGCGTGGCCCGGCGGTTCGGCGTCGGCGGTCAGGCCATCGGGGCGATCATCGTTGCCCATCCGCGAAAGCGTCCTCCGGGATCGGAGGCGCCGCGCGATCGGCGATCAGGATGCCGCCCGCACCGTAATTCTCAAGCGACAGCTCGGTGATGTTTACCTGCACCGCGCTCGCCGGCTTGCCCAGCCGCTCGCCCATCACGCGCGTCACGTCGGCGACGATCCCCGCCTTCTGCTCGCGCGTGGCGGGGCCGGCGAGCCGGATGTCGATGAACGGCATCAGGCCTCCGCTTCCGGGGCGGCGTCGGCTTCCGGTTCATCGAACCAGTGCGCGCGCGCGGCCATGATGATCTCGTTGCCCTGATCGTTGGTCAGGCCATATTCGGAAAGGATGCCCGGCTTGTCCTCGGCGCGGTTGCTTTCCACCCGGCGGCGCGGCTCGACCCGCTTCTTGAGCACCAGTTCGTCGGTGGAGAGATCGCCCAGATCGTCGAGCGTCTTGATGCCGGCCTTGCCGAGCGTCACGAGCATCGCCTCGGTCAGATACGGCATGTCGATCAGCGCGTCGTCCACGCCCAGCCCCTGCCGCAGTTCGCGGTTCACGGCTTCGCGACGGTCGAGCGCTTCCTGCGCGCGGCTCTGCAACTCGGCGGCCAGTTCCTCGTCGAAACCCTCGATCGTGGCGATCTCGTCCGCCTCGACATAGGCGACTTCCTCCAGCGAGCCGAAGCCTTCGGCCACCAGCAGCTGAGAGAGCGTCTCGTCCACGTCCAGCTCGTTCTGGAACAGCTCGCTGTTCGTCACGAACTCCTTCTGGCGTTTCTCGCTGGCGTCCGCCTCGGTGAGGATGTCGATCGCCGAGCCGGTGAGCTGGCTGGCAAGCCGCACGTTCTGGCCGCGACGGCCGATCGCCAGCGACAGCTGGTCGTCGGGCACCACCACCTCAATACGGCTGTCCTCCTCGTCGATCACCACGCGGGCGACCTGTGCCGGCTGCAGGGCATTGACCACGAAGGTGGCCAGATCGGGCGACCAGGGGATGATGTCGATCTTCTCGCCCTGCATCTCCTGCACCACCGCCTGCACGCGGCTGCCCTTCATGCCGACGCAGGCGCCGACCGGATCGATGCTGCCGTCGTGACTGATGACGCCGATCTTGGCGCGGCTTCCCGGATCGCGCGCGGCGGCCTTGATCTCGATGATGCCGTCGTAGATCTCCGGCACTTCCTGCGCGAACAGCTTCTTCATGAAGTCGGGATGGGCGCGGCTGAGGAAGATCTGCGGCCCGCGCGTCTCGCGCGCCACGCGCAGGATCAGCGAACGCACGCGATCGCCCACGCGCACCACTTCGCGCGGGATCTGCGCGTCGCGGCGGATGACGCCCTCGGCGCGGCCCAGATCGACGACGACGTGGCCGAACTCCACCCGCTTCACCACGCCGGTGATGATCTCGCCGGCGCGATCCTTGAACTCGTCATACTGGCGGTCGCGCTCGGCATCGCGCACCTTCTGGAAGATCACCTGCTTGGCGGCCTGCGCGGCGATGCGGCCGAACTCGATGTTCGGCAGCGGATCGACGATGAAGTCGCCGACCTTGGCGTCCTTCTGGAGCTTCTCGGCTTCCTTCAGGTTCACCTGCTTGAAATAGTCCTCGACCTCCTCGACGACCTCGACGACGCGCCACAGCCGCATGTCGCCCTGCTTGGTGTCGATCTTGGCGCGGATGTCGTTCTCGGCGCCGTAACGCGAGCGCGCGGCGCGCTGGATCGCGTCCTCCATCGCCTCGATCACGATCTCGCGATCGATCAGCTTCTCGCGCGCCACGGCGTCGGCGATGGCGAGCAGCTCGGCCTTGTTGGCGGAAATGGCGGTGGCCATCGGCTTCATCCTTCCGTTGAATTTCTGTCGGCGGCGTCGGCGGGCGCACCCTCGACGATCGCGTCTTCGATGATCTTGTCCGCACCCTCGGTGGAGAGCGGCGCGGTGGCCTTGATGAGCGCGTCGGTCAGCAGCAGCTTGGCGTTGCCGATCGAGGCCAGCGGAATCAGCACCTCGCCGACACGCTCGGCGTGCAGCTTCACATGATCGCCCTCCAGCCCGTCCAGCCGGCCCTCGAACACCTTGCGGCCATCGAGCGGCACCGCGAGCCGGATGCGCGCGTCGAAGCCCTTGAAGTCCTCGTAATCCGGCCGGCGGGTCAGCGGCCGGTCGATCCCGGGCGAGGATACCTCCAGCCTGTATGCTTCCTCGATCGGGTCTTCGGCGTCGAGGATCTCGGACACGCGCCGCGACAACGCCTCGCAGTCACTCAGGTCGAGCTGGCGGGTATCCGGCCGCTCGGCCATGATCTGCAACGTCGGATCGCTCTTGCCGCCGAACATCGCCACGCGGACGAGCGAGAGCCCGAGTGCCTGCGCCTCGGGTTCGATCAGCTTCATCAGCAGCGCGATATCCGCCATTCAATCTCCTGCCGCATCCGCGGGCAACGACATAAGCGCCTTCATCAGCCGGCTCCGGGGGGAGCCGACCTCGGCAAAGTTTCCAATGTCGAGAAGACGGGAGCGATATAGCCGGGTTCGCCCGCGCCGACAAGACTGCAACATTGCGCGGACGGGGGCGTTCGCAGTTATCGATCTGGTCGTTTGTTCGGAGTGATATATGCGCCTCTCCCCCCTTCTCCTCGCCACCGCCGCACTGCTCGTCGGCTGCGGCAGTCGGGGAGACGCCGAGTCCGCGGCGGCGCCCGCGCCCGCCGCCGGCGCCAGCGTACAGGCGCCGATCACCGGGCCGCAGCGCGGTGCCGCCAAGCCGTTCGATGCCACGCCCGTCGCCAAATTCGCCGCGCCCTGGGCGATGACGTTCCTCCCCGACGGGCGGATGCTGGTAACGGAAAAGGCCGGGCAGATGCTGCTCGTCTCGGCGGACGGGAAGACCCGGCGCACCGTTACCACGATCGCGGCGGTCGACTCGGCGGGGCAGGGCGGGCTGATGGACGTGGTGCTCCACCCCGGCTTCCCGCAGAACCGGCTCGTGTATTTCAGCTATTCCACTGCCGGGCAGGGCGGCAAGGGGGTGGTGCTGGCGCGCGGCCGCCTCGCTGGCAAGCCCGGGGCCGAGACGCTGGACGGGATCGAAACGATCTTCCGCGCCAGCCCGCTGGTGGAGGGCAACGGCCATTATTCGGGCCGCATCGCCTTCGCCCCCGATGGCAAACTGTTCTTCACTAATGGCGAGCGGCAGCAGTTCGATCCGGCGCAGGACCCCAGGGTGACGCTCGGCAAGGTGCTGCGGCTGAACGACGACGGCACGCCGGCCGCCGATAATCCGCTTTCGGCGAAGGGCTTCCACCCCGCGGTGTGGAGCTATGGCCATCGCAACCTGCTCGGCATCGCCTTCGACGCCAAGGGGCGCTTGTGGGAGCAGGAGATGGGGCCAAAGGGCGGCGACGAGGTGAACCTGATCCTGCCGGGTCGCAACTACGGCTACCCGATCGTCTCGAACGGCGATCATTACGATGGCCGCGTCATCCCCGATCACTCGACCCAGCCCGAGTTCGAGGCACCCAAGGTAAGCTGGAATCCGGTCATCTCGCCCGCCGGGCTGATGTTCTATTCGGGCGCGCTGTTCCCGGCGTGGCAGGGCAGTGCCTTCATCGGTGGCCTGTCCAGCAAGGCGCTCGTCCGGATCGCCTTCGATGGCGACACCGCGCGCGAGGCCGAGCGGTTCGACATGGGCGCGCGCATCCGCGAGGTGGAGCAGGGGCCGGACGGCGCGCTCTGGGTGCTGGAGGACGGCGAGAGCGGCGGCCGCCTGCTGCGGCTGATGCCGAAACCCGGCTGATCGCAGGGGAAAAATGCCCGGGCCGTTTACCATGTGAGCGGGGTCACAACCGGGCGGTCGGCGGCCGGCTAGGGACGTCGGCGAGGCGGGGCGGTATGCGACCCACCGTCCCGTCTCACCCCGCCCCGCCGGCCGATCGTGCAAAGATGCGGCATCCACCGGCACGCCATGCTAGGCGCGGCGCTGATCGCAGGGAGTCACTCATGGCCGAGAAGTTCGAACGACACCGCCAGCCGTGGACGCAGGACGAGATCCAGAAGCTCCACACCCTCGCCAAGAAGGGCATGGCGCTGAAGGCGATCGCCAAGGCGCTGACCCGCAGTGAGGAATCGGTGAAGACGCGGGCCAAGGAAGACGGGTTGTCGATCAACAAGCTGCGCTGACCGGCGCCTACGCCAGCGGGTAGCGTTCGATCACCAGATAGGTCGCGCCGTCCCGGCCGAGAACGCTCTCGTACAGGCAGAATTCCGTCATCTCATAGGTTTCAGACACGATCGGCCCGGTCGGCACCATGGCCGGCGCGGCGGCGCGGCTGAAACGGGCGATCGTGAGGTGCGGCAGATAGGCCCGGCCCTCCGGTGCGATACCGACGCGGGCCAGCGCCTGCGTCACCTTGGCGTGGAGCCGCGTCACATCGTCGGCCGGCGTCACCCCTGCCCACAGGCTGTCGATCCGGCCGTGGCGATCGAAGCAGCCGATCCGGTCCAGCGCCAGCGCGAAGCGGGGGAAATGGACCGCACCGAGCGCGGCGGCGATATCCTCCCCCACGTGGCGATCGACCGCGCCGATGAAGCGCAGCGTAAGGTGCAGTTGCGCGTCGTCCTGCCAGCGCGCGCCGGCGATACCGCCCTGCAATGATCGCAGCCGGGCGCGCATCGCGGCGGGTGGACGGAGAGCGACGAACAGGCGGTGCATGGCGTCCCCGGCAAACAATCGACACAAACGGCGCCAGCCGCTTTCCCTTGTATTCGCGGGGAGGGCGGCCGATATTCCCCAAAGGCGATCCCGCTTTGGTCGATCGCCTTATCGGGAGTTTTCTTGCGATGGCAAACTGGTCTGACCCCCGGACGACCGCTGCGGCGAGCCCGTCGTCGGTCGGAGCACGGGAGGCCGAGGTCCATGCAGGGCTTCGGTCCTACATGCTTTCGGTCTATAACTACATGGCATCGGGCGTGCTGCTGACAGGTATCGTCGCGATGCTGTTCGCCGGCTCGGGCTATGCCCAGCAGGTGATGGCGACGCCGCTGCGCTGGCTCGTCATCCTCGCGCCGCTCGCGTTCGTGATGGTCCTCAGCTTCGGTATCAACCGCCTGCAGACGAGCACGGCGCGGATGCTGTTCTGGGCCTTCTCGGTGGCGATGGGTCTGTCGATGTCGACGATCTTTCTCGTCTACACCGGCACATCGATCGCGCAGACGTTCTTCGCGACGGCGGCGGCCTTTGCCGGCCTGAGCCTGTTCGGCTATACCACGAAGAAGGATCTGTCGGCGTTCGGCACCTTCCTCATCATGGGCGTCGTCGGCCTGCTGGTGGCGATGGTCATCAACATCTTCCTGCAGTCGCCGGTGATGCAGCTGGTCATCAGCGGGATCGGCGTGCTGCTGTTCGCGGGCCTCACCGCCTATGATACGCAGAAGATCAAGAGCATGTACTTCCAGGTGCAGGGCACGGACTTCATCGGCAAATCGGTGGTGATGGGTGCGCTGACCCTCTATCTCGATTTCGTCAACATGTTCACGTTCCTGCTGCAGTTCATGGGCGACCGCCGCTAACCTTCAGCGTCACGACAAACAAAAGGCCCGGCGGAGCGATCCGCCGGGCCTTTTGCCGTCCGGTCGCTGCGATCAGCGTGCCTGATCCGGCATGGCCCCATCGTCGATCTCGGTGGCGCGCCGGTGAGCCGGCCGTTCCGCCAGTCGGGCGGCGAACGCCTCGAACGCCGGACGTTTCTCGATCGAGCCGAACTGCAACCCCCACATCACATGCGCGCCGACATACAGGTCCGCTGCCGAAAACCGATCGCCGGCCAGCCACCCGTCGACCGACAGCGCGTCTTCCAGAACGTCCATGACGGTGGCGAAATCGCCGTAACCGGCCATCATCTTCTTGTCGTACGGCACCGTCACGCCAAGGGCCTTGTCGGTCACGGCGGCCTCCAGCGGGCCGGCGGCGAAGAACAGCCAGCGATAATAAGGGCCGCGTGATGCAGCGTTGGGCGCGGGCGCGAGGCCGGCGGCCGGGAAGGCATCGGCCAGATAGGCGCAGATCGCGGCAACCTCGGTCACCACGGTCTGCCCGTGCACCAATGCCGGCACCTTGCCCATCGGGTTGATCGCCAGATACGCCGGCGCCTTCATCGCGCCGTCGTAGCCGAGGATCTTCGTCTCATAAGGCTGCCCCACCTCCTCCAGCATCCAGCGGGCGATCCGCCCGCGCGACATCGGATTGGTGTAGAGCGTCAGCGTGTCGGTCATGCCCGCCTCCCTCAACCGAGCCGGGCGTGGAGGAAGGCGATCGTGCGATCCCACGCCAGTTTCGCCGCCGCCGCGTCGTAACGACCGACGGCGGTATCGTTGTTGAAGGCGTGGTTCACCCCCGGATAGACGAACGACTCCACCGGAACCCCCGCCTTCTTCAGTGCCTCGGCCCACGGCAGGCCGGTGGCGTTCACCCGATCGTCCAGCCCGGCATAATGAAGCAGCATCGCCGCCTTCACCTTGCCCGCCTCGGCCGGGGCGGGGGCAGGGCCGTAATAGGGGACGCCGGCCGTCAGCGCGGTGCCGGCGGCCACCGCCAGGCGGTCGGTCAGCGCGCCGCCCCAGCAGAAACCGACCGCGCCGACCTTGCCGTTGGTCGTCTTGTCGCCGCGCAGCCATGCCACTGTCGCTACCGCATCCGCCGTGGTGGCAGCGAGATCCAGCGCGCCGATCATCGTGCGCGCCTTGTCTTCATCGGTCGGGGTTCCGCCGGCCACGGTGAGGAAATCGGGTGCAACCGCCACGAACCCCGCCAGCGCCACCCGGCGGGCGACGTCGCGGATATGCTCGGTCAGGCCGCGGTTCTCGTGGATCACGATCACTGCCGGCAAGCGCCCCTTCGCGCCCGCAGGCGCCGCGCGATAGCCCGAGAGCGTTCGCCCGCCCGCCGCTGGCCAGCGCACCGTCGCCGTCTTCAGGCGCGGGTCGCCGGCCGGCACGATCGCAGCGGCCGCCGGGCTGGCGGCGATGCTGGCGAGCAGCGCATTGGCCGCCACGGTGCCCCCGGCGACCGCCGTCAGTTCCGCCATGAAGCTGCGGCGATCCTGCGTGCCGTGGGTGAAGCGATCGTAGAGCGCAATCGCCTTCGCGCGGATGGTCTCGTCGGTCATCGTCGTCTCCCGGTACGTCGGGGGGAGGCTAACCCCGGCCGCCCGGCGGAGGCAAGGCCGCGATCACCGCGCGCGCCGCCGCCGCCAGCGCCGCGTTGCGCGCCTCGGTGGGCACGGTGGCGCCGGTCAGATAGGCGGTCATCAGGATGGGTGCGCGCCCCGGCGGCCAGAAGATGCCGATGTCGCAGGTGGTGCCGTTCTCGCCCGCGCCGGTCTTGTCGCCCACCGTCCAGCCGGTCGGCACGCCGGCCCGCAGCCGGGTGTCGCCGGTACGGTTCGCCACGAGCCAGCCGGTCAGCGTCGCCCGCCCGGGCGTGGACAGCACCGGGCCTAACAGCAACCGGTGCATCGTGGCGAGCATGGCGGCGGGGCTGGTGGTATCGCGCGGATCGCCGGGGCGCGCTTCGTTCAGCACCGGCTCGATCCGGTCGAGCCGCGTCACCCGGTCGCCCAGCCCGCGCACGAAGCGGGTGAGCGCCGCCGGCCCGCCCAACCGCGCGAGCAGCAGGTTGGCGGCGGCGTTATCGCTTTCGGTCATCGTCGCATGGCACAGTGCGCGCACCGTCAAGCCCGTTGCCACATGGCGGGCGGTGACGGGCGAGTGCGCGATAAGATCCGCCGCACCGTACGGCACGATCGCATCAAGCGTGCCAGGCAGGCGACCGGCCCGGTGGAGCGTCATCGCCGCGACGAGCAGCTTGAACGTGCTGCACATCGGAAACCGCTCGTCCGCGCGATAGCCGGCGGCCTCGCCCGTGGCGGTATCAAGCATCGCCACGCCCAGCCGCCCGCCCGTCGTCGCCTCGATCGTCGCCAGCCGCGCGGTCAACCCCGGCACGCGGGCAAGCGCCGCCGACCCGACCAGCGGCGACACGAAAAGGCCGGCGAGCATCGCCCGCCGGCCCATCCGTGCCGCCGCGACGGGCATCACCCCGTCGCCTGGCCTCACGCCTGCACTTCTTCCTTGGGCTTGCCGCCCTTCTTGGGCTTCTTCGGCGCGGCGGCGGTGATCTCGAAGGCGAGCGCGTCGTCCTTCAGGTGCACCTTCACCTCGCCGCCGTGGACGAGCTTGCCGAACAGCAGTTCCTCGGCCAGCGGCTGCTTGATCTTCTCCTGGATCAGCCGGCCCATCGGCCGCGCGCCATAGAGCTTGTCGTAGCCGCGTGCCGTCAGCCAGCCCTTGGCGTCGTCATCCAGCGCGATGTGCACCTCGCGGTCGGCGAGTTGCAACTCCAGCTGGAGGATGAACTTGTCCACCACCCGACTGATGACCTCGGTCGGCAGATAGCCGAATGGCACGATCGCATCGAGCCGGTTGCGGAATTCCGGCGTGAACATCTTCTTCACCGCTTCCTCGTCCTCACCCTCGCGGGAAAGATTGCCGAAGCCGAGCGATTCGCGGGCCATGTCGGAGGCGCCCGCGTTCGTCGTCATGATGAGGATGGTGTTGCGGAAATCCACCGTCTTGCCGTGGTGATCGGTCAGCTTGCCGTTGTCCATCACCTGCAGCAGGATGTTGAACAGGTCCGGATGTGCCTTCTCGATCTCGTCCAGCAGCAGCACGCTGTGCGGATGCTGATCGACCGCATCGGTGAGCAACCCGCCCTGATCGTAACCGACATAGCCCGGGGGCGCGCCGATCAGTCGGCTGACCGAGTGACGCTCCATATATTCGGACATGTCGAACCGCTGGAGCGGGATGCCCATGATGCTGGCGAGCTGCCGTGCGACCTCCGTCTTGCCGACGCCGGTGGGGCCGGTGAAGAGATAGTTGCCGATCGGCTTGTCCGGATCGCGCAAGCCCGCCCGGCTCAGCTTGATCGCCGAGGACAGGAGGGTGATCGCCTGATCCTGCCCGAACACCACCCGCTTGAGGTCCGTCTCCAGCGTGCCGAGCGACTTCTTGTCGTCCGACGAGACCGATTTCGGCGGGATGCGCGCCATCGTGGCGATCACGCTTTCGATCTCCTTGGGCGTGATGACCTTCTTGCGCTTGTTTTCGGGCACCAGCATCTGCATCGCGCCCGCTTCGTCGACCACGTCGATCGCCTTGTCGGGCAGCTTGCGGTCGTTGATGTAGCGCGCAGACAGCTCCACCGCCGACTTGATCGCGTCGGGCGTGTACTTGACGTGATGATGCTCCTCGAACGCGGAACGCAGGCCGGCGAGGATCTTGATCGTATCCTCCACGGTCGGCTCGTTCACGTCGATCTTCTGGAAGCGCCGCAGCAAAGCGCGGTCCTTCTCGAAGTGGTTGCGGAACTCCTTGTAAGTCGTTGATCCGATGCAGCGGATGCTGCCGCCGGACAGGGCCGGCTTGAGCAGGTTCGAGGCATCCATCGCGCCGCCGCTGGTGGCGCCGGCGCCGATCACGGTGTGAATCTCGTCGATGAACAGAATGGCGTGCGGCAGCTTCTCAAGCTCCGTCACCACCTGCTTCAACCGTTCCTCGAAGTCGCCGCGATAGCGTGTACCGGCCAGCAACGCGCCCATGTCGAGCGAGTAGATGACGGCGGGAAGCAGCACCTCCGGCACCTGCCCCTCGACGATCTTGCGCGCCAGCCCCTCGGCGATCGCCGTCTTGCCGACGCCGGGATCGCCCACATAGAGCGGGTTGTTCTTGGAGCGGCGGCACAGGATCTGCACCGTGCGATCCACCTCCGGGCCGCGCCCGATCAGCGGATCGACCTTGCCGTTCCGCGCCTTCTCGTTGAGATCGACGCAGAACTGCTTGAGCGCGCTCTCGCCCTTCTTGCCGTCCTGCTTGGTGGCTTTCTCTTCCTCGGCGCCTTTCACGTCACGTTGCTCCGTGGGTTGGCCGGCCTTGCCGACGCCGTGGCTGATGAAGCTGACCGCATCGAGGCGGCTCATGTCCTGCTGCTGCAGGAAGAACACGGCGTAGCTCTCGCGCTCGCTGAACAGCGCGACGAGCACGTTGGCGCCCGTCACCTCCTCGCGGCCCGAGGATTGGACGTGCAGGATGGCGCGCTGGACGACGCGCTGGAAACCACTGGTGGGGGAGGGATCGGTATCGCTCCCCACCTTCAACGCATCCAGTTCCGTGTCGAGGTAGAGGCGCACGGCCTCTTTCAGGTCGGCCACCTCCACGCCGCAGGCCGCCATCACCTTGGAGGCATGCTCGTCGTCGATCAGCGCCAGCAGGAGATGTTCGAGCGTGGCATATTCGTGCCGGCGGCTGCTGGCCGCGGTCAGCGCGTTGTGGAGCGTCTGCTCCAGTTCGCGGGCAAAAGAAGGCATGGGCATCTACTCCTTCGAACCCGGATGATCGGCGATGCCATCATCGACGGGGCTGTTGACCCCCATGTCGTGATGGAGAAGCGCGCGATCAAGAAGTGCGGCGACCCGCCGGATATTCCGCCCCGAGCGGGCGTATGCCGGTCGCCCCGCCATCATCGCCTGAATAGGGCATCGGCGGTTGCGCGGTGGTTAACGGCCGCCTCGCGCTTTGCCGCGGTGCGGGCGATCTCCGCCTCCAGCGCGGCGATGCGCGCCTCCAGCTCGGCCACGGACAGCGGATCGAGATCCTGCCGCGCCAGCGCCATGAGCGTGTCGTCCGTTCGCTTCGGAAAAAGTTCTTCCGCGTCCATGGGGTTATCGTTGACCGGACCGGCCACGCTGTCAATAAACCCGGAGACGATTTTGCGGGGGATGAATGATGGCGGGTCTGCCGACGACGATGCGGGCGATCGACCCGGCGGAAAGCGGCGGACCGGAGGTGCTCGTTGCGGTGGAGCGGCCGGTGCCGGTGCCCCCGGCGGGCGCGGTGCTGATCCGCGTGGAGGCTGCCGGTGTCAACCGGCCGGACGTGATGCAGCGCAAGGGAGCCTATCCCCCGCCGCCGGGCGCGCCCTCGATCCCCGGACTCGAGGTGGCGGGCGAGATCGTGGCGCTGGGCGACGGGGTCGAGCCGGCGCTCCTCGGCACCCGTGTGTGCGCGCTGGTGTCGGGCGGCGGCTATGCGGAATATGCGCTTGCCGACTCGCGCCACTGCCTGTCGGTGCCGGACGGCCTGTCGATGGTGGAGGCGGCGGCGCTGCCCGAGACGGTGTTCACCGTGTGGACCAACCTGTTCGAGCGTGCCTATGCGACCGAGGGCGATACCGTGCTGGTCCACGGCGGCACCGGCGGCATCGGCACCACCGCGATCATGCTGGGCAAGCTGTTCGGCCTTACGGTGATCGTGACGGTGGGCAGCGAGGACAAGGCGGCCCGCGCGCGGGAGATCGGCGCGGATCTGGCGATCAACTACCAGACGGCCGATTTCGTCGAACAGGTGAAGGCGTTCACCGGCGGCAAGGGCTGTCAGGTGGTGCTCGACATGATCGGTGGCGACTATCTGCCGCGCAACTTGGACTGCCTCGGCGACGACGGCCGCCACGTCTCGATCGCGGTACAGCGGGGCGCGAAGGCGGAGATCCCGATCTGGAAGGTGATGAGCAAGCGGCTGACGCTGACCGGCTCCACGCTCCGCCCGCGCAGTGCCGACTTCAAGGCGCTGGTCGCGGACGAACTGCGCCGCACCGTATGGCCGCATGTCGAGGCGGGGCGGCTGCGCCCGATCATCGACCGCACCTTTCCGCTCGACCGCGCGGCCGACGCGCACCGGCGGATGGAGGAGGGCGATCACATCGGCAAGATCGTGCTGACCACCGGCGATAGCTGATCGCCCGCCTGCGGGCGGCGGCGGTCAGTGCAGCGTCGGCGTCTCCTCCGCCAGCCGTTTCAGGCAACGTTCCAGCAGGTCGAGCAGGTCCTGGCAGGGCACTTCCACCATCGCGTCGTCGAACCAGTCGTCGATCGGATCCAGCCGTTCCCGCGCCATCGAAAGCTCCCCAGGGTCACGGGAACGGTAACGGTGGGCGGGCGCGTCGCTTAACCCCGGGCTGATCGCGGACGCTGCCTTGCGCGTGCGCGATCGACCGCGTCACGGCCGGATAGAGCGCCAGGGCGAAGCTGCCCTCGTCCGCGACCCGCGCACAGGCCACGAGCGCGATGTCGGCGAGGGTGGCGGCGTGGCCGACCAGAACGGGCCGGTCGCTCGCGCGCCTTCCGGCCGAGTAGGTGCCGCGTTGCCACCCCCGTCAACCGCTGCGCCGGATCGGCCACGGATCGCGTCAGCGTGCGCGACCGGAGCCGCGCGACCGCGACATACGGCTCGTGGCTCCACTGCTCCCGAACCAGCCACTCCATCGTTCGCGCGCGATCAGGCGGTCGGCCCGGATCGGCGGCGATCCTTCCGCCGGCCGGCGGATGATCGCATCGGCCTGCGCTAGCGTGCGGCCGACGTCCGGCATCGGCATCGGCACCGGCCGGCGGGGCTCATCGCCGAAAAGGGAGGCGTGCGGGTGCCGCCGACCACGACGTCGGTGTCGTCCCATTCATGCCGCAGACCGGGATGATCGGCGGTCCGTAACACCTTCACGCAGTCGCCGAAAATGCCGTCGCCGACAACCTTCGTCGCCGTTTGTCCACGTATCCGCCCGCCCTGCGCCGCAATCCGCCTTGCCCTCGCCCGACGGCGGGATTACAGCTGATGCCAAGTATCGGCCGCTCCGTGAAGGGGCGGCCCTTTTTATTCGTGGAGATCGCCGATGGCCCAGCCTCTCATGCCGCATGCCACCGCATCGTGGATGGTGGACAATACTGCCCTCAGTTTCGAGCAGATTGCCGAGTTCTGCGGGCTGCATATTCTCGAGATCCAGGCGATCGCCGATGATACCGCCGCCACCAAGCTGACCGGCCGCGATCCGGTGCGCGCGGGCGAGTTGACGCAGGCCGAGATCGACAAGGGGCAGGCCGACGCCGGCCACTCGCTCGCGATGCTGAAGGGGCCGGAGCAGGTCCGCCGCACCAAGGGGCCGCGCTACACGCCCGTCTCCAAGCGGCAGGACAAGCCGGACGGCATCGCGTGGATCCTGCGCAATCACCCGGAGGTATCGGACGGGCAGATCTCCAAGCTGATCGGCACCACGCGCACCACTATCGCCGCATTGCGCGATCGCACCCACTGGAACATCGCCAACATCACCCCCAAGGATCCCGTCACGCTCGGCCTGTGCTCGCAGCGCGAGCTGGACGCGCTCGTCGCCAAGGCGGCCAAGGCGGCCGGCATCGAGGCCCCGGTCGACGACCGGCTGGAGGGCGACCGCGAGGCGCTGATCGGTGAGCTGCGCGCCCAGCGCGAGGCCGCGCATCTGGCGGCGGACGCGGTTCATGCCGAGGCGACGGTCGGCGGCATCCAGTTGCCCGCCGGCATGGTCGATCCGTTCAAGAAGACCGCCTGACACGGCTCGCTGCGGGCGCTCCATGCGGGCGCCTGCATGACGAATGATTGCGGGCGTCCCGGTCGCCATGCCGGGATTGCCTCATCCGGATCCGCGTCTTACGTTAACGTCATGAGCGATCCCGCCGCCGCATGGCGCAACGCCTACAGGCACCCCACCGGGTGGGACCGGACGTTCGCTCCGCTCTCGCTGCCCGACATGCTGGCCGGGACGGCCGCTCGGCGGGGCACGGCGCCGCTGATCGATTTCCTCGGGCGCAAGTACAGCTATGCCGAAACGCTGGACGGGGTGCGCCGCGTCGCCTGCGGGCTGACGCGCATGGGGGTGGCGAAAGGCGATCGCGTCGGCCTGTTCCTGCCCAACGTGCCGCATTACGTGGCGGCTTATTACGGCGCGATGCTGGCCGGCGCGACCGTCGTCAACTTCTCGCCGCTCTATACCGCCGACGAGCTGGCGCATCAGGTCGCGGACTCGGGCACGCGCATCCTGTTCACCTTGTCCGCCTCCCTGCTGCTGCCCACCGCCATCGCCGTGATGGAGCGATCGGGGCTGGAGCGGCTGATCGTCGGCTCCGTCGCGGGGGCGCTGCCGCCGGCAAAATCTCTGTTCTATCGCCTGTTTCGCGGCGGCGAGGTGACGAAGCGGCCGGACGACCCGCGCATCACCGCCTTTTCCGCTTTGATCGACAACGACGGCGGCTGCACCCCGGCGTCGATCGACCCGGAAAATGATATTGCGATGCTGCAATATACCGGCGGCACCACCGGCACGCCCCGCGGGGCGATGCTGACGCATCAGGCGCTGACCGCCAACGCCCGCCAGATCGCCTCGATCGATCCCCACGCCGGGGACGACGACCGCATCGTCGGCGTCCTGCCGCTGTTTCACATCTTCGCCAACGCCGCCGTGCTGAACCGCACCGTCTCGGCCGGCGGGGAGATCGTGTTGCTGCCGCGGTTCGATGCGGGGCAGGTGCTTGCCGCCGTCGCGCGCACCCGCGCCACCTCGCTGCCCGGCGTGCCGACGATGTACCAGGCGCTGCTCGATCACCCGGGGCTGGCGAAGGCGGACCTGTCGTCGCTGCGGGTGTGCGTCTCGGGCGGGGCGCCGCTGTCCGCCGAGCTGAAGGCGCGGTTCGAGGAGGCGACGGCCGCGCGGCTGATCGAGGGCTACGGCCTGACGGAAGGCGGCATCGCCTCGACCAACCCCTATGAGGGCGAGAGCCGCACCGGCACGATCGGCCAGCCGTTGCCGGCCACCCGCTTCGCCCTCGTCCACCGCGACGATCCGGCCAGGCCCGCGCCGCCGGGCGAGGCGGGGGAACTGGTGGTGCGCGGGCCGCAGGTCATGTCCGGCTACTGGAACCATCCGGAGGCGGACGCGGCCTGCTTCGTCGATGGCTGGCTGCGGACCGGGGACGTCGGCACGATCGACGATGACGGCTATGTGCGGATCGTCGACCGGCTGAAGGACATGATCTCGGTCGGCGGGTTCAAGGTGTTCCCCAGCCAGGTGGAGGCGGTGCTGTACACCCACCCGGACGTGCGCGAGGCGCTGGTGATCGGCGTGCCCGACGATTACCTCGGCGAGCGGCCGAAGGCGTTCGTCACGCTGTACCCCGGCACCCCGGCGGATGGCGAGGCGCTGAGAACGTGGCTCAACCCGCAGCTGGGCAAGCACGAGCGCGTGGTGGCGGTGGAGATCCGGCGGACCCTGCCCAAGACGCTGATCGGCAAGCTGAGCCGCAAGGAACTGGTGGCGGAAGAGCGGGCGCGAGCCCTGTCGGCGGCCTCGCGGCCCACCGCATCGGCGCCCGCCGTGCTTGACCACACCGCGGCCGACCGCCAATAGCCGGACGATGGATCAGGACGGTATCACCGAGCTTTCGTTCGAGGACGCGCTGAAGCGCCTCGAGACGATCGTGCAACGCCTCGAAAGCGGGGAGGCGACCCTCGACGAGTCGATCGAGCTGTACGCCGAGGGGGACCGCCTGCGCGCGCAGTGCGAGGCGCGACTGGCCTCGGCGCAGGCCCGGATCGAGAAGATCACGCTTGGCGCGGACGGCAAGCCGGCGCGCACGCAACCCTTCGACGCCGGCTGAACCGGCCGGTGAGCGAGATCGCGCAGATCGGCTTGAAGCCCGCGCTGGAGCGGGTGGCCGCCGAGATCGACCGCAATTTCGATCTGCTGCTGCCCGTGCCGGAGGATCCGCGCGCCCGGCTGTTCCACGCCATGCGCCACGCCGCGATCGGCGGCGGCAAGCGCATGCGCCCGCTGCTGGTATGCGCGGCGTGCGACCTTTTCAACGTCGATCGCGCCGCCGCGCTACGGGTGGCGACCGCGATCGAATGCATCCACGTCTATTCGCTGGTGCATGACGACCTGCCCTGCATGGACGACGACGACATGCGCCGTGGCCGGCCGACCGTGCACATCCAGTTCGACGAGGCGACGGCGGTGCTGGCCGGCGATTCGCTCCACGCGCTCGCCTTCGAGCTGCTGGCCGACGAGGCGACCCACGCCGACCCGTTCGTTCGCATCGAGCTGGTGCGGGAGCTGGCGCGGGCCAGCGGTCCTTCCGGCATGGCGGGCGGGCAGGCGATGGACCTCGCCGCCGAGCACGAGACGTTCGATCTTTCCACCGTCACCCGGCTGCAACAGCTCAAGACGGGCGCGCTGATTGGCTTCTGCCTGGAAGCCGCGGCGATCATGGGGCACGTGCCGGCCGAGGGCCGCACCCGCCTGCGCGGCTATGCCCGCGACATCGGCCTGGCCTTCCAGATCGCCGACGACCTGCTCGACGTGGAGGGCGACGAGGCCGCCGTCGGCAAGCCGCTGCATAAGGACGAGGCCGCCGGCAAGGCCACCTTCGTCTCGCTGCTGGGGGTGGAGCGCGCACGGCAGCAGGCGTCGATGCTCGTCGATCAGGCCATCGCACATCTCTCCAGCTTCGGTGCCGAGGCGGGCCTGCTCCGGGCCGTCGCACGCTATGTCGTCGAGAGGGACCGGTGATGCGGGTCGGGGTCTATCCGGGCACGTTCGATCCGATCACGCTGGGTCACATGGACATCATCGCGCGTGCCGCAGGGCTGGTGGACCGGCTGGTCGTGGGCGTCACGACCAATGCCTCCAAGTCGCCCATGTTCAGCGTGGACGAGCGAATGGCGATGGTACGGCGGGAAACCGGATCGCTGGCGGGCAACATCAGCGTCGTCGCCTTCGATTCGCTGCTGATGGACTTCGCCGAGCGCGAAGGCGCCTCGATCATCGTGCGTGGCCTGCGCGCCGTTTCCGATTTCGAGTACGAATATCAGATGGCGGGAATGAACCAGCAGATCAACGACCGGGTCGAGACGGTCTTCCTGATGGCCGACGTCGCGCTCCAGCCGATCGCCTCGCGGCTGGTGAAGGAGATCGCGATCTACGGCGGCCCGATCGACAAGTTCGTGCCCGAGGCGGTAGTGGCCGATATGGCGGCGCGCGTCGGGCTGCTCGGCCGTCGCGGCAGCTGATCCTTGATGGGGCACCGCCCCGGGAGAGTAAGAATGCGTATCGTTCGGATGCTGGCGCCGCTGCTCGTGCTGGTCGCCGCCCCCACCTTCGCCCAGAAGCCGGCGGTTTCGCCCGCCACGCCGGCCGCCCCCGCGCCGGCCCCGGCGGCCGATCCGGCCAATATCCTCAACCTCGACCTGTCCACCGGCGGCCGCGTGTCCGTCCTGTTGCGGCCGGACAAGGCACCCGCCAGCGTGGAGCGGATCAGGCTGCTGGTGAAGCGCGGTTTCTACAATGGGCTGATCTTCCACCGCGTGATCGAGGGCTTCATGGCGCAGGGCGGTGATCCCAAGGGCGACGGCTCTGGCGGATCGGACCTGCCGGACCTGAAGGCCGAGTTCAACGACATGCCGCACGTGCGCGGCGAGATGTCGATGGCGCGCGCCGAATCGCCGGACAGCGCCAACAGCCAGTTCTTCCTCATGCTCGCGCCCAACCTCCAGCTCGACGGCAAATACACCGCCGTCGGCCGCGTGATCTCGGGCATGGGCTATGTCGACCTGATCGAGCGGGGCGAGCCGCCGGCCAACCCCTCGCGCATCATCCGCGCCTCCTTCGCCAGCGACAACGTGCCGCCGCCCCCACCCAGCGCGGCGCGTGCCAGTGATGCCGCGTCGGCGGCCGCCGATGCTGCCTCGCAGCAGGCGGTGGATGCGGCGATGGCCTCAGAAAGCGCGGCGCGCGCCGCCTCCTCGGGCGACAAGGCGACCGCCAGCGAGCGCGCGCAGGCCGCGAAGGTCTCGGCCGACGGGGCCGCCCGCGCCGCCGGCGACGCCGCCGAGGTGCTGGCCGCGCCGCCCGCCACGAAGCCCGCGCCGAAGCGTCGGCGCTGAGGTAGCGCTGGTATAGGGCGACGGCAGCTGCCTTGCCGTCGCGAACCTGGCCGGCATCTGGATGGCGGCTACAATTGTTTACCGGCGGCGCGGCCCCGCCAGCGGAACGCCATCGCAGCCTGTCCCCCGACTGGCCGGGCGTCGGTAGCAAGCCGGCTGCCCCGCCCGAGGATCATCGATGCACGTCGATCTGTTCGATTTCCACCTGCCGCCCGATCGCATCGCTCTGCGTCCCGCTTCCCCGCGCGATGCGGCGCGGATGCTGGTGCTGGACGGCCCGGCGACGGTGGACGCACATGTCACGGACCTGCCCGGCCGGCTGCGCGCCGGCGATCTGCTGGTGTTCAACGACACCCGCGTGATCCCCGCGCAACTCGAGGGGCGGCGCGGCGATGCCCGGATCGGCGCGACGCTGCACAAGCGCGAGGGGCCACGCGCATGGCGCGCCTTCGTCCGCAATGCGAAGCGCGTGCGCGAGGGCGACACGATCGACTTCGGCGCGGGGGTGACGGCGGTGGCCGGGGCGCGGGCCGAGGACGGCTCGCTGCTGCTGACCTTCGATGGCGACGAACCCGTGGAACTGCTGCTGGAACGCGCGGGGCGGATGCCGCTGCCTCCCTATATCGCCGGCAAGCGCCCCGCCGACGCGCGCGACGCCGACGACTACCAGACGATGTTCGCCGCCGAGCCGGGCGCCGTCGCCGCCCCCACCGCCGCGCTGCACTTCACCCCCGCGCTGCTGGCGGGGCTTGAGGCGGCCGGGGTCGATCATGCCACGCTGACGCTGCACGTCGGCGCCGGCACCTTCCTGCCGATGAAGGTGGACGATACCGCCGACCACCGGATGCACGCCGAATGGGGCCGGCTCGACGCCGCCACCGCCGACCGCCTCAACGCGGTGCGCGCAGGTGGCGGGCGGGTGATCGCGGTCGGCACCACCAGCCTGCGCCTGATCGAGAGCGCGGCCGACGAAAGCGGCACGATCCGCCCGTTCGAGGGGGACACCGCGATCTTCATCACCCCCGGCTACCGCTTCCGCGGGATCGACGGGCTGATGACCAACTTCCACCTGCCGCGCTCCACCCTGTTCATGCTCGTCTCGGCGCTGATGGGGCGGGAGCGGATGCAGGCGGCCTATGCCCATGCGATCGCGGGCGGCTATCGGTTCTACAGCTATGGCGACGCGAGCCTGCTGCTGCCGGGCGGGGATTAGGATCGCCAAACTCGACAGCGGGGCGGCCACGCTTCATGGAGCGGCGATGACCGCGCCCCGCTTCGCCTTCACCATCGCCGCCACCGATGGCCGCGCCCGCACCGGCAGCATCGCCACGAAACGTGGGCAGATCCGTACCCCCGCCTTCATGCCGGTCGGCACCGCCGCCACCGTGAAGGCGATGAAGCCCGCCGACGTGCGCGCGACGGGGGCCGATATCATCCTCGGCAACACCTACCACCTGATGCTGCGCCCCGGCGCGGAGCGGGTGGCGCGGCTGGGCGGGCTGCACGCCTTCATGGGCTGGGATCGCCCGATCCTGACGGACAGCGGCGGTTATCAGGTGATGTCGCTTTCGGCGCTATCGAAGGTGACGGAGGAGGGTGTCGCCTTCCGCAGCCACCTCGACGGCTCGCGCCACATGCTCACCCCCGAACGCTCGATGGAGATCCAGCACCTGCTCGGCTCGAACATCGTGATGGCGTTCGACGAACTGGTGCCCACCACCAGCAAGCCCGAGGAGCAGGCGCGCGCGATGGAACGCTCGATGCGCTGGGCCGGCCGGTCACGCACAGCGTTCGATCAGGCGGGGCGCGAGGATGCGGCGCTGTTCGGCATCCAGCAGGGCGCGCTGGACGAGGGGCTGCGGCGCGCCTCGGCCGAGGCGCTGCTGGCGATCGGATTCGATGGCTATGCGGTCGGCGGGCTGGCGGTGGGGGAGGGGCAGGAGGCGATGTTCGCCTGCCTCGATTATGCGCCCGGCCAGCTCGACCCGGCGAAACCGCGCTATCTGATGGGGGTGGGCAAGCCCGACGATATCGTCGGCGCGGTGGAGCGCGGGATCGACATGTTCGATTGCGTGCTGCCCACGCGCTCCGGCCGCAACGGGCAGGCGTTCACGTGGGACGGGCCGATCAACATCCGCAATGCGAAGTTCGCCGAGGACCGGGCGCCGCTCGATGCCGAATGTGGTTGCCCGGCCTGCACCGGGTGGAGCCGGGCATACCTGCACCACCTCGTCCGCTCGGGCGAGATGCTGGGGGCGATGCTGATGACCGAGCACAACCTGACCTTCTACCAGTCGCTGATGCAGCGGCTGCGCGACGCGATCTCCGGGGCAACGCTGGCCGCCTTCGCCGACGGCTTTCGCGCGCGGTATCGGCGGACCGGGCAGGGGGGCTGAAGCACGGTTCTCTGCCTGACAGCGTACGATCTGGCGCATGTCTCGGGACGAGCGCGTCGATGACGATCCGAACGTGTCGAATATCCCCGTCCGGATCGACCGTACCCACCTGGTCGAGGCATTCGCCATCAACCGTACGATTGCGGGCTGAACGTGGAAGGCTTCCGACGCGCCTCGGCGTGATCGGTCGCGGCCCGCGCCTGCTGGCGGCTTGCGGCGTAACGCGGTACCGCTTTGACTGGTGGGGACAGAGCGGGATGCCGGTCGAACCGCCTGACCCTAAGGTGTCACAGCAGGGCGGGCGGTAAGGCCCATCATGCGGGGCGATGTCGATCGGGAATGATCGATCACGTTTTGCAGCGACGTACGAACGCGGCCGAGTGGGGCGTTGATCCGTGATCGCCACCTACGTCGTCACCCCGGCTTGTGCCGGGGTCTACCGCGCAACAAGCTAAAGTCGGCCCTTCGTGCGCGGCGGTGGATGCCGGAACAGGTCCGGCATGACAGGGGGAAACGTGAGCGACTTCCCGGCTACCGCAAGCGTAGTTCAGCTCCGCAGTTTATAGTCCAGGAAGGCCGGGATCGGGCCGTTCCAGCCATCGGCCGTCTCGATCGCGGGCAGTTCCGGCTCGCGGGCGGGCGGGCGGTCGTCGCGTCGATCGTCACGACGGGGCCGGTCGTCGCGGCGAGGGGCGCTGTCGGTGCGGGAGCGATCGTCACGGCGCGAGGCCGGGCGCTCGGCGCGATGGGTGCCCGCATCGACACGTGGCTGAGGCGAAACGGCCTCGCGACGCGGTGCCGCTTCCTCGCGACGCGGTGCAGCCTCCTCGCGGGGCGCGGCGGCCTCCTCCTGACGAGGGGCGTCGGCCCGCGATGCTTCGACCGGGGCCTGTTCCGTCCGCTCCTCGCGGCGCGGCCTGCGGCCACGGTCGCGGCGTGGTTCCTCGGTGCGAGGTGCCTCGGCCGGCGCGTCGGGAACGGGCGCGTCGTTGCCGGCGGCACGGGGTATCTTCGTGCTGGTCAGCTTCTCGATCTGGTCGATCGCCTCGGCGTCCTCGGGAGTCACCAGCGTGATCGCCTTGCCGGTCGCGCCGCCGCGTCCGGTGCGGCCGATGCGGTGGACGTAATCGTCCGGATGCCACGGCACGTCGAAGTTGAACACATGGCTCACGCCCTTGATGTCCAGCCCGCGTGCGGCCACGTCGGAGGCGACGAGGATGTTGATCTCGCCGGCCTTGAACCGCTCCAACTCGCGCAGCCGCTCGGCTTGCTCCATGTCGCCGTGGATCTGGCTGGCGGCGAAACCGTCACGCCGCAGCGTGTCGGCCAGTTCGCGCACCATCGTCTTGCGGTTAGAGAAGATGATCGCGGTCCGCACGTCCTCGGCGCGCAACAGGTCGCGCAGGCGGGATTTCTTGTTGCGCGACGAAACCTCGACCAGCAACTGCTCGATCTGGAGGTTGGCCGACGCCGGGCGCGACACCTCGATCCGCTTGGGGTTCGAGAGGAACTTGTCCGCCAGCTTCTTGATCGGCGGCGGCATCGTGGCGGAAAACAGCAGGGTCTGGCGCGTGGCCGGCAGCTTGGAGCAGATTTCCTCGATATCGGGGATGAAGCCCATGTCGAGCATCCGGTCCGCCTCGTCGATCACCAGCAGCGAGCAGCCGTTGAGCAGGATCTTGCCGCGCTGGAACAGGTCCATCAGCCGGCCCGGCGTGGCGATCAGCACGTCCACGCCCTTTTCGAGCGCGGCCTGCTGATCCCCCATCGAGACGCCGCCGATCAGCAGCGCCATCGAGAGCTTGTGATACTTGCCGTATTTCTCGAAATTTTCGGCCACCTGCGCGGCCAGTTCACGCGTCGGCTCCAGGATCAGCGAGCGCGGCATCCGCGCGCGGCTGCGGCCCTGCCCGAGGATGTCGATCATCGGCAGCACGAACGCCGCCGTCTTGCCCGTGCCCGTCTGCGCGATGCCGACGATGTCCTTCATCATCAGCACGGGGGGGATGGCCTGCGCCTGGATCGGCGTCGGCTCGGTATAGCCGGATTCGCCGATGGCGCGGAGGAGTTCGTCGGAGAGGCCGAGATCGGCGAATGTCATGGGCGATCCGGATAAAGGCACGGCCGATTTCCGGCCATGCAATAGCCCCGGCGCTTGGCGGCGAACCCGCGCGAAGTCAAGCAAAAGCGGCCCGGCGCGGACTTCGGGCGGCGCTACTTCGCGGGCGGCACCAGCTTGCGGAAGCGGGTGATGGCGCATTCGCCGCCCGATCGCGCGTGGATCGAGTCGCGATCGGCACAGATCGTCCGGTCGGCGGTGGGGCGCAGGTAGAAGCCGCCGTAGTAGTCGAGCGCCGGGCAGTCGTCGTCCAGCCTGGCGCGCACCCGCTCGCCGCCTTTCAGCACGAAATCCACGCTGTCCGGCTCGGTGACGGCGGCAGCGGCGATGGAGGCGGCGGCGATGCAGCGCGGCGCCTTCTTCTCCTTGTATTTCGGTGTCGGGCTGCTGCCGGCAAGGCCGGTGCGGATGCGCACGATCACGCGCTCCACCCGCTCGCGGATGGTCACATCGGCATATTGCACACGTTCGGCCGGCGCCGGCATCGGCACGGGCGGCAGCAGCGGCACCATGCCGGACAGCAGCAGCGCGGCCATCCCCCCTGTTCCGTTCACGACATCTCGATCCGCATGGCACTGCCTTCGCGGCAAGGGGTTGAACCGGCGATTAATTGGCGGCGCGCAACGCCCGCGTCTATAGGGCAGGACGATGACGATCGACCATGAAGACGCCGCCCTGCTCGCCGGGCTTGAGGCATTGCTCGGCCCGCGCGGCTTCACCCGCGATCCCGACGATCTGGCGCCGTGGCTGGTGGACTGGCGCGGGCGGGTGCGGGGGCAGGCGCTGGCGCTGCTCTCCCCCGCCGATGCCGGGCAGGTGGCGGCGATCGTGCGCGCGGCGGCCACGGCGCGGATGCCGCTGGTGCCGCAGGGGGGCAACACCTCGATGGTGGCGGGTGCCACGCCGCCGGCGCACGGTCGCGCGCTGATCGTGTCGTTGCGGCGGATGCGGGCGATCCTCGGCGTATCGCCCGAGGACGGCGTCGCGATCGTGGAAGCAGGGGTCACGCTCTCGGCGCTGCACGAGGCGGCGGAGGCGGTGGGGATGCGCTTTCCCCTGTCGCTCGCCGCCAAGGGCACGGCCACGATCGGCGGACTGATCTCCACCAACGCCGGCGGTACGCAGGTGCTGCGCTTCGGCCCGATGCGCGCGCTGGTGCTGGGGGTGGAGGCGGTGCTGCCCGACGGCGCGCGGTTCGACGGGCTGTCGGCGCTGCGCAAGGACAATCGCGGCTACGATCTGCGCCAGTTGCTCGGCGGCGCGGAGGGCACGCTCGGGATCATCACGGCGGCGGCGCTGCGGCTGGTGCCGGCGATCGGCGCACGCGCGGTCGGCTGGGCCGGGCTGGAGACGCCGCAGGCCGCGCTCGGGCTGTTGCGCCGGCTGGAGGCGGCGACCGGGGCCGCGGTGGAAAGCTTCGAGCTGGTGCCCGAGGTCGCGCTCGATCTGGTGCTGCGCCACATTCCGGGCACGCGCGCGCCACTGGCCGGGCGACACCGCTGGAACGTGCTGGTGGAGGCGACCGCGCCCACCGGCGCCCCCGATCCGGCCGGGGCGCTGGGCGCGGCGCTGGCACAGGCGATCGACGACGGCCTCGTCGCCGATGCGACGGTGAGCGCCAGCGAGGCGCAGGCCGAGGCGCTGTGGAAGCTGCGCGAGTCGATCTCCGAGGCGGAGCGGGCGGACGGCATGGCCGCCAAGCACGATGTCGCGGTGCCGGTGTCGGCGATGCCCGGCTTCATCGAGAGCGCGCGGCAGGCGGTGGAGGCGCGCTTCCCCACCACCCGCGTGATCGCCTTCGGCCACCTCGGCGATGGCAACGTGCATTTCAACGTGCGCGCGCCGATGGGTGAGGACGGGCGGGCATGGCTGGCACGCGAAGGGGCGGGGGTCAGTGCCTTCGTCCACGACCTTACCGTCGCGGCGGGCGGCTCCATCTCGGCGGAGCATGGCATCGGCCAGACCAAGCTGGCGGATTACGCGCGGCTGGCGGACCCGGCGCGGCTGGCGGCGCAGCGGGCGATCAAGGCCGCGCTCGATCCGCTGGGGCTGATGAATCCGGGCAAGCTCGTGCCGCTTGCACCCGAACCGCCCGCGCCATAGACCGCGAGGGATTCCACCCTTCCGCAGATCAGGAGAAGACACGATGGCCAGCGCCCCAGAGCAGGGACTGCCGCTTTTCTACAACCGGCTCGAACCGCTCTCCAGCGTGGCGCATGGTGACTGGAAGGCCCGCAAGGTGGAGGCGGCGCCGTTCCTCGCCACCGCCCATGCCGTGCCGCTCACCGTCGAGGAATTCGCGCTGGCGCAGCGCCATTATCCGATCGTGTTCTCGGCCGGCGACAACCCCGTGCCGCTGGCGCTGATGGGGCTGAACGAGGGCGTCAACGTGTTCGTCGACGAGACGGGCAAGTTGACCAGCGACGTGTATGTGCCGGCCTATGTCCGCCGCTATCCGTTCATGCTCGCCCGGCTGCGGCCGGAGGCGGACGAGCTGTCGCTGTGCTTCGATCCAGGCACCGAGGTGATCGGCAAGTTCGAGGAGGGCGAGCCGCTGTTCGAGGACGGCCAGCCCGCCGCCGCCACGCGCGACGTGCTGGCCTTCTGCGAGCAGTTCGAGCAGGCCGGTCAGCGCACCGCCGCCTTCATGAAGGAACTGGCGGATCACAAGCTGCTGATCGACGGCGAGGTCTCGATCCAGCCCGAGGGGGCGGACCAGCCGTTCGTGTATCGCGGCTTCCAGATGATCTCAGAGGACAAGCTGCGCGAGCTGCGCGGCGACGTGGCGCGCAAGCTGATCCAGTCCGGCCTGCTGGCGCTGGTCTATGGCCACCTGTTCTCGCTGTCGCTGATCCGCGAGATCTTCGGCCGGCAGGTGCAGCTGGGCAAGGTGCCGGGCGCACAGGCGTTCGCCCCCGCCGGCGAGCCGGTGGCCGCTTCCTGATGGCCCGGGCCGAACGCGGCGACCGCTATACGCGGGTGGCGATCTGGCTGCACTGGGTCATCGCCGCGTTCGTGCTCTACAATCTCACCGGCGGGATCTACGGCTCGTTCCTGCCCGAAACGGCGCCGAACCCCCTGTTCAGCGGCCACAAGGCGCTGGGGATCACCATCCTGTTCCTCAGCCTTGCCCGGCTGGCGTGGCGGCTCACTCACCGCCCGCCGCCGCTGCCGGCGATGCCGCGCTGGCAGGCGGGGAGCGCCCATGCGCTGCACTGGCTCTTCTACGTGCTCATCATCCTGATGCCGCTGTCGGGCTGGATCTTCAGCTCCGCCGGGATGAAGCGGTGGCCGCTCAACTGGTTCGGGCTGTTCGACATCCCGTATCTGCCGATCGCGCAGAGCGTGACGGGGGGTGCGCCCGCCTTCACGTTCCACGTCTACGCCGGGTGGATCATGGCGGGTCTGGTGATGCTCCATATCGCCGCCGCGCTGAAGCATCACCTCGTCGATCGGGATCGCACGCTGGCGCGGATGCTGCCCGGTGCGGAGCCCCGGCAGGGGTGAGTCAAGCGGGAGTTAAGCGGAATGAAAAATTTCGCGCGACTGTGACTTGAAAGCCATCGGCGTCCGCTCTATCTCAGTGTCAGTGCTGGCCGCGCCCCCCTTTCGCGGTTGGCATCAGCGTACCTTCGGGTACGCTTCCTCCCTGAACCTTGGCCACCTCGTGCGAAAGCACGGGGTGGTTTTTTCTTGGGGGCCGCCGATGGGCTACTCCGCGGCGAGCGTTGTTTCCGGCACCGCCGCCAGTTCGGCGAGCAGCGCCTTCACCATGCCCTCCACGAGCGCGACCGTCTCCGCCAGGCCCGCGCCGGGCGTCCGCAAGTCCGGCCGGAGATACAGGCTCCGGTCTATTTCCATCTGCACCGCGTGGATCGCGCCCGGCGGGCGGCCATGGCGATCGAGCGTGTGGCCCCCGGCATAGGGGGCGTTGCGGGCGGTCGCGATCCCGCGCGCGGCCGCCACTTCCTGCAAGCGCGCGACGAAACGTGGCGCGCAGGCCCGGCCATGGGCATCACCGAAGACGAGGCGCGGCGCGGCCCGGCCGCCGACCGGCGCCAGCGGCGGCATGGAATGCAGGTCGAGCAGCACGGCGATGCCGAACCGCGCCCGGGCCGCCGCCAGTGCATCGGCGATGGCGCCATGCCACGGGCGATGGTCGCTGGCGATGCGCGCCGCCACCTCCGCTTCGGTCAGCCGCTGGCGCATGATCTCGCCCGCGCCCGCGATGCGTCGTGGGATCAGGCCCAGCCCGCCGCGCACCTTGGCCGAGACGATCAGCGTGCCGGGGCGCGGCGCGGGCGCGATCATCGCCGCGTCGATCTCGCGCTCGTCGCGGTTGAGGTCGATCCACGCGCGCGCGCGCCGCTGGACGAAGGTGGTGATGCCCATAGCGGGCAGGCCGGCGGCCAGCGCATCGGCGTGGCGATCCTCCAGCGCGGCGAGCGTTTCCACCGGTAGGGTGCTGCGCTCGACCAGCGACGCCGGATAGTCCCGCCCGGCATGGGGCACGCTTACCACCAGCGGGGTCAGCGGATCGGTCGGCCCGAGCCGATCGAACGGGGCCGGGCTGTCATGCGTCGCCTTCATCGGCGGACGCTAGAGCCTGATCGCCTGAAGGGGAAGCGCCGAGCGCGTCCGCCGACGAGGTGAATCGGGCTCCCGCCACAGGGCCTGGCCGGGGCGGGGCAGGTGGCAAATCGTAAAGGCTTCCCGCATATCATGCGCGGCTTGGGACGATCGAGGACGGGCTGACAGAATGATTCGCATCCTTCTCGCGGAGGACGATGCCTCGATGCGCGAGTATCTGGCACGTGCGCTCGAACGCGTGGGCTATGCCGTGACGGCGGTGGACTGCGGCACGGCGGCGCTGCCGCTGCTGGAAAACCGCCCGTTCGACCTGTTGCTGACCGACATCGTGATGCCCGGCATGGACGGGATCGAGCTGGCCCAGCACGCCGGCACGATCGCCCCCTCGATGCGGGTGATGTTCATCACCGGTTTCGCCGCCGTGTCGCTACGGGGCGGCCATGCCCCGGCCAACGCCAAGATCCTGTCCAAGCCGTTCCACCTGCGCGAACTGGTGGCGGAGGTGGACCGGATGTTCATGGTGGGCGAGGCGTCGGAGCTCTAGCGCTCGGCGGCGCCTGCCGGCCGCAGATCGGGTTCGGTCGGTGCGGGCGGCACGCCAAACAGGCCGAGGTCGCGCGCGCGGGTGCCCAGGCTATTGCGCGCCGTCCACATCGCCAGCCACGGCGCCGCCAGCAGCCCGAGCGTGACGGGCGCCAGCCACGCCGCCGCGATGGGGGCGACCGGCGCGATCGTCAGCGACAGCAGCCCGGCCACGACATGCCAGCGGTAGCGGCGCAGCGCATCCTCGAACGAGATGCCGTCGCTCTCGCGCGACTGGGTGGACCAGCGGGATCGCTTGCCGCGCACGATGCCGACGAGGTCGATCGTCTGCGTCAGCATCGCGGCGGGGGCGAACAGGATGGAAAGCACCACCTCCACCGCGACCGACCGCGCCAGCCGCCGCCCGCCGCCGAAGCCGTGCCGCCGTGCCGGATCGGACAGCACCCAGGCCAGCGCCATCGCCTTGGGGCCGAACAGCAGCAGCACCGTGAGCGCCAGCACGTCGACCGTCGATCCGGCCACGGCGGCGGGCGCATCCTGCCCCAGTTGCGCCGCCAGCGTCGTCAGGATCAGCAGCAGCCACAGCGGCGAGGTGATGTAGGCCGACGCGCCGACCAGCAGCTGCAACCGGCTGACCCAGTGGAACCCGGCCGACCCGAGCAGGCGGATGTGCTGGATGTTGCCCTGCGCCCAGCGCCGGTCGCGGATGGCGTGATCGATCATCGTCGGCGGATATTCCTCGTAGCTGCCGCCGATCATCACCATGTGCACCGCCCAGCCGCGCCGCCGCAGCAGCGCCGCCTCCACCATGTCGTGGCTCAGCACATGGCCGCCGAACGGTGCGGGGCCGAGCAGTTCGGGCAGGCCGCAGCTTTCGGCGAAGGCGGCGGTGCGCACGATCGCGTTGTGCCCCCAGAAGGTGCCCTCCGCGCCGAACCACCACAGCATCCCCGCCGTCGAGACCGGGCCGTACAGCACGCTGGCGAACTGCATCCACCGCTGGAACAGGGTGGTGGCGGCGATCACCGTCGGCACCGTCTGGATCAGCGCCACCGCCGGCCGGGCCTCGATCGCGGAGGCGAGGGTGGCGATCGTCCGGCCGCTCATCAGACTGTCGGCGTCCAGCACCACCATATAGGCATAAGCGCCGCCGAACCGGCCGACCCATTCGGCGATGTTGCCGGGCTTGGCGGCGATGTTCGCGGTCCGCCGCCGGTAGTAGAGCGGCACGGGGGAGGCGGGCGCCAGCGCCTCCCAGCAGCGTTCCTCCTCGACGCCGGCCGCCAATCCGGAATCGCTGAGGATGAAGAAATCGGTCGTCGCCGCGTCGCCGGCCGCCTTGATCGAGCGCAACATCGCCGCCACCCGGGCGAAGACGGCGCGGACGTCCTCGTTGTGCACCGGCATCAGCACGGCGGTGCGCCCCGTGGCGGCGTTCGCCACCTCGGGCGCGGTGATATAGCCGGGGGAGCGGCCGCTCATCAGCAGCGAGAAGCCGATCACCGCGCCGACGAAGCCGAACGCGATCCAGGCGAACAGCGGGAAGAACAGCAGCATCAGCAGATAGTCGAGGGCGCTGAGGCCATCGCGCGCCAGCACCGGTTTCAGCCCGGACAAGGCGGCAAGGCCCAGCAGCAGCGTCGCCAGCAGCAGCAGCAGCCGCCGCGCGAGCATGTCGCTCGGCCCCGTAGCATCGGGCACCGAGGGCGGCACGGCGCGGCTGAACCGCTGGCGCGGCATCACCAGCGGCGATTCGGCGGGAAGCGGGGGCGGCATCATCGGGCGCAGATCATCGGGCGGCCGTCATCAGCCGACGGGAACGATGATCGTCTCGCTCAACGCCTGATCGCCGCGTCGCAGGAACAGGCGCACCGTCGCCGGATCGGTGGCGGGGCCGGACGGCGCCACGTCCAGCGTCGCCCGCCACAGGCCGCGCTGGCCGACGACGGGATAGGCGGCGCTGGCGAGCAGGGTGCCGTGCGCTACCCCGGCCTCCACCGTCACCCCGCTGTCGCGGCCGAGGCCGACGAGCGCGTCGCCGAGGAAATCGACCACCAGCTTGCGCGCGCCCGCCACCGGCTCGTGCCCCGGGCGGCCGGCGGTGCCGAAGCGACAGGCGATCGCACGCGAGGGGGCGGTGGCGGCGGGATCGGCCGAGTTCCAGGTCAGCCGGTAGTCGAACGCCAGCCGCGTGCCGCGCTTCACCGGCGCTTCGGGTGTCCAGAAGGCGACGACGTTGTCGGTGGTCTCGCCCGTGGTGGGGAAGGCGAACAGCGAGACGGCGCCCGGCCCCCACGCCCCCTTCGGCTCGATCCACAGGTTCGGGCGGCGATCGTAGAAGGCGCCGTCGTCCTGATAGTTGGCGAAATCGCGGTCGCGCTGGATCAGGCCGAAGCCACGCGGGTTCCGGTCGGCGAACGAGTCGATCGTCTCGCGCGGCGGGTTCACCAGCGGCCGCCAGATCCGCTCGCCGCTGCCGGTGGCGAGCGCGAGGCCATCCGAATCGTGGATCTCGGGCCGCCAGTCGGTCGCGGCGTCGTGCCGGCCCTCGCCGTACCAGAACATGCTGGTGGCAGGCGCCACGCCCAGCCGCGTGACCGGACGGCGGAAGAACAGCACGCTCGACACGTCCTGTACCACGCCCGCCGCAAACCGGCAGTCGAAGCGGAACGCCCCCGTCACGCTCGGCCCGTCGAGCAGGGCGTGGATCAGATAGGCGTTGGCCCCGCGCGGCTCGATCCAGAAGTCGGTGAAGACGGGGAACTCCTCCTGCCCCGTAATGCCGGTGTCGATCGCGATCGCGCGGGCGGACAGGCCATACTGGTCCTGCGCGCCGGCCGCGCGGAAATAGGAGGCGCCGAGGAAGGCGAGCCAGTCGCTGTCGCGCCCCGGCGTGATCGCGCGAAAGCCGGCGATGCCGAGCGCGCCGGTGCCGCCTCCCCGCGTGGCGAACAGATCGGGCGAGAAGACGACCGGACGGGCGCGGCCCTGTTCGACGAGATTGATCGCCACCGGCACCGGCGCCATCGCCGTCAGCGGAAACAGGCGGATGCCGCCCGCCAGTGTGCGATCCTCGCGGAAGCGAAGCCCGCCGGCCGCGTCGTAGTCGATCCGCGCGGCGGCGGCGACAGGCGGCACGGAGCGGAAGGGCGCGGCGGCGCGGCGCGCGGCCATCGCCTGCAACCCCTCCCACGAGAAGGCTCGTCCGGGCGAGGCGCGGGTGGCGGCGGCGAGCGGCGTCGCGCCGGTCAGCGCGGCGAGCAGGGCGAGGGTGGAGCGTCGGTCGAGGTCGGCCATCCGCCTATTGGACGCGGACGCCCCCGCTTTGCAATCCGACCCACGACGATCCGCCCCGCTTGCGCGCGTGGCGGAGCAAGCGCGGCGAGCGGCGAATCATGATACCGTGTCCGCCGATCCATTTCGCAAAGGGGGAGGGGATGTCGCTGACGGTAACGCTGGTTCTGCTCATGCTCGCGTTCGTCGGCGGCGCATTGGTGCCGCTGCTCGCGCTGATCGCGATCTTGCGCGAGGATGAACCGACGCAGGATGTAACCCCGTCGCCCGTGCAACGTCCGCTCCACCGCCTGCGTGAACGCATATTGCTGCGATGGGACAGCACCCGCCGCCTGCGCTGAGCCGCGTGCCGCGACCGGCCAAACGGGGAGTGAATGGTGGGCGTGGCAAGGATTGAACTTGCGACCCCTGCGATGTCAACGAAGGCGATAGCCCGGATTTCTGCAAGAAATCAGCTTCTATCTGTCCCGTTGGCAATGCACCAACCGCCGCAATCCCGGGCGTAATCTCACCCAACGCCGAAATCGCGCCGAACGCCTTCCACGACATCATGGCGCTCCTGAGCGCCATCCCGCTGTCACGAGCGCGCGCCTGAACATCACGTTTCAGGCGGCGCATTCGTGCGCCCATCGACTTCCCATCCGGGAGCCGACACGATGTCGCCTACTCACGAAACCGGCGCGCCAGCATCGCGCCACATACGCAACCTGATCCGCTCCGCCGGCGCTGCCCTCAGCGGGCGCGAGCGCGCCCGCGATCGCGAGGTCCGCCGCAACAGCTTCGACGTCGACGACGGCCGGGCGCAGCCTTGGTCGCCGATCGGCGATGGCTCGATCGGCCACGGCCTCGCCCATCGCGAGGCATTGGTCCGGACGGCCGAAGAGCTCCGCCGCCAGTTGTGGAAGGAGCTTCCGGTCCGGGAGATCCGCGCCGCCCGCCAGCGCCGCGACGAGGCCGCAGCCGAGCTGCGAGGCTATCAGGACGGCGCCGCCGCGCCGGTCGGCCGACCGGCGACCCTGCGGCAGGAGATCGAGCGGCTGGATGTGGTACTGGCACGCGGCCACAACCGGCTTCAGCGCCTCGACGTCACCGTGCTGCAGGCGACGCTGAAGTTCGTCGACTTCGCCACCGGCCGCCTGTTCCCCTGCATCGAGACGATCGCCGAGTCGGCCGGCTGCCATAGGAACAGCGTCGTCAACGCCCTGCGCCGGCTCAGTGCGCACGGCATCCTCTCGTGGGTCAGGCGGAGCCAGAAGACGGGGAACGATGGCGAATTCGGCCCGCAGCGCGAGCAGACGTCGAACGCCTATTATTTCGAGCACCGGCAGCGCATGGCGCCCCGGGTGTGGCAGCGCTTCTGCCAGCTGCTCACGATGAAGGTGCGCCGCCTCGGTGCGCGCATCGCGGCCCCGGCCGCTGCCAAGCCCGGGGCGCTGCCCGAGGTAAAGGATCCCGCCCTGCGAAAGGCGCTGGACCGCCTCGGTGCTCTTATCCCCAACGCGAGTACATGAAATGTGCGCTATCCGCCCCAAGAGCTTGAAGGGATAAGGAATGGGATCGCTAACGCGACCCCATGCACCAGTTTGATGCTCCCCCAGACCGCGATCGATCGCCTAACGCCAACCGGCCGCCAAGCATGAGCGTCCGGCATGTGGCGGCTTGCGCCGCCACGGGGCTTGGCGAGGGGGAGGAGCACGGATCGTGCCACCCGGTCCGCACCCGCCCGCATGGTGCTACGTCTCAGATCCCGTCCAGCTCGTCGGCCCATACCTGAAACAGCCGTCGCCGGCGCGGGAGGTGGAGCGCGCGGTTGTACGCCCCCTCCACCTTGCGATTGATGCCCTCGTCGCGCTCGTCGCGCCCGCCGCCGGCGTGGCCCAGTGCGCGATCGATTGCGCCACGATCCTCCGGAAACCGCTCGTTGAGGATCGTGGAAAAGGTCGCACGCCAGCCGTGGGGCACATGCCGCCCGGCGAAGCCCGCGCGCCGGTAGAGCGCGCCGATCGCGCCCTCGCCGATCGGCGCTGCGCCATCCCCGCCCGGAAAGATCAGCCCGCCGCCGTGGTTTAGCGCGCGCGCTGCGCGCAGCAGCGCCACCGCCTGCGCGCTGAGCGGCACGAGGTGATCGTTCGCGGCATCGAGCTTCTTCGCGGCCGCCAGCTTCATCCGCGCCGCCGGCACCCGCCACGTCGGCGCGTCGCCATCGATATCCTCGATCTCATTCCAGCACGCGCCGCGCACCGCCGCCAGCCGCACGGCCGTCAGCGCCAGAAATCGCGACGCGAGTTTCACCGCCGGCGCGGCGTCGACGCCATCGGTCGTAAGGAGCAGCGCGCGCACCTCGGCGACGTCGACGATCGCCGGCTGCCGGCGTGCCGGCGCCGGCGGCATCAGAGCACGCCCGATTCGCGCAGCCGGATCCACGTCGACGAGGCCTTCGGCGATCGCATGCTCGAAAACCATCGAGATCCGCTGGCGCACGCGCCGCGCCGTCTCGCGCCGGCCGCGCCGCTCGATGGCGCGCAGCGCATCTACCACCACCGGCGGCGTGATCTCGGCGAGCGGCATCGCGCCGATCGCCGGGAAGACGTCGCGCTGAAGACTGGCGAGAACGTCGGTGGCATGCACCGTCGTCCAGCGCGGCAACGTATGTGCGTGCCATGCACAAGCGACATCCTCGAACGTGCGAATTTGCACGATCGCGGCGGCCGGGGCGACGCGAGGATCCTCGCCTCGATCGAGCCGCGCGCGGGCCTCGTCGCGCCGCGCGCGCGCCGCGTCGAGCGAGATCTCCGGCCAGGTGCCGAAGGTGAGCAGCTGCTCGCGCCCTTCCCAGCGGAATCGCAGGCGGAAAGACCGGCGGCCGTTGGGCGCAACGAACAGGTGCAGGCCGCCGGCATCCGGCAGCTTGTAGCCGGCCGGGCGCGGCCGCGCGGCACGCACCGCCTTGTCGGTGAGCATGATCCTACCCCGCATGTTGAGTTCTGGAATGGAAGATGAGGCGGCCGGCGGCCGCTGCGCGGCGGACAACCCCTCCGCCTCGCGCTATTCAGGTGGCGCATTTCCGCGCTTTTCCGGGGGCGCCGGCGGGCCGATACCCACCCACCGGCGCACGATACCCACACAGATCAGCGCGAGCTGATGATCAGTTCCGTCACGCGCTTGCCGCCGCCGGCGGCTGCCGCGCCGACCGTCCAGGTCGTCTCGGCCTCATCGATGACGAAGCGGCCGAACACCTCGCGCGCGCCCGGCGTGTCGTTGATCGAGAGGATGAACCTGCCGCTGATCGCCGCCAGCTGGTCGGCCAGCCGCTCGAAGTCGTCACGCGCGAAGCCGTCGCCGTAATCGCGCTCGCATCCCCAGTAGGGCGGATCGAGATAGAACAGGGTCTCTGGCCCGTCGTAGCGCCGGATCACCTCGGCATAGGGCAGCTGCTCGATCACAACGCCGGCGAGGCGCTCGTGGATATCCGCCAGCATCGGTTCCAGCTTCGTCACGTCGAACCGCCCCGGGTTGGCACGGCTGACGCCGAAGTGCTGCCCCTTCACCTTGCCGCCGAACGCGAGGCGCTGAAGGTAGAGGAAGCGCGCCGCGCGCTGGAGGTCGGTCAAACGATCGCCCGGCAGTGCACGCAGCCGGTCGAATTCGGCCCGGCTGGTGAGGCGCCAGCGCAGCATGTCGATGAAGTAGGGATAATGCTCCTGCAGCACGCGGAACAGCGTGGCGACGTCGCCCGACAGGTCGTTGATGACCTCGGCGCGCGGCCGCGCCGTGCGGCGCAGGAACACCCCGCCCATGCCGACGAACGGCTCGACATAGGTTGTGTGCGGGATCGCGCCGATGCGATCGACGAGGCGACGGGCAAGATTGCGCTTGCCGCCGAGATAGGGCGCGGCCGGGCTCACGGCCGCAACGGTCGTTAGGGTCTCCATAATCTTTCATGTCCATTGAGGCCCCGCCCGCTTCGGCAGGTGCGGGGCGATAGCGGCATAGCCAGCCGCTCGTGACGGGAGCGATCCCCCGTCGGTTCGCCGTGTTGACGCACGGCAACCCCCGCTGGTTTCAGCCAGCGGACGTGTTCGGTAAGGAAGCGAGACACCTCGGCGACGCGCGGCTGCGCGTCCCGCAGGACCGGAGGTTTCGGTGATCTACGATTTCATGGGCACATACGAGCCGCGCCCGGAAGGCACCGCGTTCGCGCTCGGCTTTCGCGAGGATCCCGAACTGCTCGGCCGCATGCTCCGCCAATGCTATCTCGACTGGATGACGGCCGGGGATCAGGCGCGTGCCTTCCACGTCACCAAGCGGCTGTACGAGCAGCTGACCGGCTCGATCGATCAGGATCGCGTCGGGTTCGCCACGATGACCCCGTACAAGCCGGGTGGTCCGGCCGGGCGCAAGGTGACCGACCAAGAAGCCGCCGATCGCGCCAGCTGGGACATCATCGGCTAGGCGCGCGCTCAGCTGCGGTGGACGCTAAGCTAAGCCGGCCGCACGATGGACGGTACGAATCGATGGAGCGTCTTATGCCTGAGTTTCACCTGCCGGACGGCAACCCGATCACCGTTCACCCTCATCCGGGGTTGCGATATCAGGCCGCTGATGATGGAACGCTTATCGTCTTCGTTGACGGTCGAAGTGAGCTGGTGATCGAGCCCTATGATGAGGTGAGGGCGGCGCTCGGCTGATGTGCGAATGCTCGTGGCGTTGTTCTCGTCGCAGCTCATGAGGGTGGAAGTCGGATGATGATCTTAAGTCTATTAGCGACCACCGCGTTTATCGAACCGGACAGTCGGATCGTCACTGACCCCCTAGCAAAGGGCCATGCTTCAGCTGTCTCTCGCCTATGCGCTCAGGTGGCGAAGTCTTCCGATATCCTCACGGATTATATCATTCGCCACCAGTTGAATGACGAGGAAGGACGGATGCTGGCGCGCGACTGCCAGATCGTTCTCTGGACACTGATGAATGAAAGACAGCGGGCAGCGGAAGGTAAATAGGGCGATCGTCGGAAGGCCCGAGATTAGGGCAGCCGCATTCCCACCTCGCGTTGCAGCTCGATCATCGCTCCGCGGATCCCGCCCGCCACGTCATAGAGGTCCAGCGCGCTCGACAGGCACTGCCGCCCGTCCATCGCCCCCTCCGCCGTCCGCGCCACCTGCGGCAGCATCGGCGGCGGGGCGAGCAGGTGGGGTGAAACCGAGGCCGTTCGCGACGGCGGCGGCGCGGTCGAGCAGGCCGACGCCATCAGCATCCACGCACACGTTGCGATAAACCGGGCGCTCGACGATCGTCTCTTTCTCACGGGTGAAACTCCTGACATCGGACTGGCGTTTGAACTCGGCCGTCTGGCCGGCGGTAGCGGAGGCGTCGATCTGACCCTGCAGGCGCACGCGGACCGCCTCGGCCTCGCGATCGGCGCGCAGCTCGGCGCCCTGCTCGATCTTCTGCCCGTCGATCCGGCCGCCGACATAGGCACCGGCCAGCGCCAGCGCAGCGCCGAGCATGAGGTAGGGGCTCACGCGCCCTCACCCGGCGCTGCCGGCGGGTTCGGCCGCTGCGTCGGCGTCGAGTTGGACAGCGCCTGCGTCAGGTCCGCGCGATCCTGGTGGTCGAAGATCGAGCCGATCCGGCCGATCACCTCGCGGAACGACAGCAGCAGCGCAGTGAACAGGCCCGCGTCAGCAAGCGGCACCTTTCCGTCGGGCGTCGCCTTCGCCATCGCCGCGTCGAACGTGTGGGCGATCAGCAACAGGATTGCCGCTGCCAGCAGCATGTAGGCGACGATCCCGGCGAACTGGATGACGCGGCTCACAGCCGGGCCGCCTGCACGTGCATCCAGTCGAAGTCCCGGGCGCGGCCAAGGCTGATCCAGCCCTCCGCCTCCCACGCGTCGAGGAACGCCTTGCACTCCACCTTCGCGAACGAGGCGGTGCGGTGATCCGCCTTCAGCGGGTTCCGTGCCGGGTTCCAGTCGATCGCGCAGGCGTAGGCGTGCATCGACAGGCTGGTGCCGCCACGCTTCGGCCGGTTGTTGAAGCAACCGCCGAACGCGTCGAAGCCGAGCCGGTGGATGTCGGCCGGGGTGTACGCCTTGGCGATCCGATCCATCGCCCGCATCGCGCTGTCGGCGCACTTGCCGTGGATCAATACGGACGAGACCTTCTGCTCGCCGAAATACAGCTGGTACGGCGGCTTGATCCGGACCTGCCCGGTGCCGGGCGACCCGTAGAAGGCAAGCGCATCCTTCTCGCGCGGGAATACCGTCGACATGTCGTTGTCCTTTCTAGATTGTTCGGCATGCAGACTCGCTCGACGAACCGGGAGTGATCCCGGCCGTGAGCTGATTGGGTCAGCGTCTGCGGGGGATATTCATGCAGAGATTGCCACCGGGTGGCCGGAGGAAAGGCAAGGTAGTGAGCTTCCGCCGGCTTCTACTGGTGCTGCTCATCTCGATGCTGAGCTGGATCGTGGCGTGGCTGGTGCTGCGGGCCGAACGCTGAAGCTTAGACCGCGTAGGCCTCGATGTTCATCGGCGCCGGCTGATCCCATTCCGGTACGCCGTGGCGCGCCCGCAGCTCGGCCGCGAAGGCGGCGTCGATGCCGGCGGCGGCCCCATCGATCACGCGGACGACGCCCAGCACGCCGGCGGCCAGCGCGTCGATCGGCGCGTCGGCGTCAGCCACGTGGTGCCACTGCACGGATCTCGCGGATCAGGCCCGGGAGGGTGTCGAAGCGGTCGTTGATCGTGCGCTCGACCCGCTCGAGGCCCTTCTCCATGCCGGCGATGCTCGTCTCGACGCGGACGATGCGCTCGATGTCGCCGGCACGCAGATGCTCGATCGCGTCGACGCGCGTGCTGACGTTGCGCACCTTGTGCTGCACGTCGCGCAGCTCGCGGGTCATGTCCCGTGTCAGCAGGCGGTAGACCAGCCCCACGAGCGCCGCGATCGCGACGGCGGCGACCGCCCAGGCAGCGATATGGCTGACGTCGACCGATAGCGTCCGGTCGACCGGCTGCATGACGGTGACAGCCTGCGTCGCTCCCGCCGCCGGCGGCCCCGCCGCCGGCCCTGCTTCATTGCTCATGGCGTTCTCCCCCCGAGGGCTAGCGACGTGGCCGGGCCGCTCTTCACAATTCTTAAGAGGCTCGTGCGAAGCGGCCGGCGAGGCGGGGCGTGTTGCGTCCCTGCTCCGCCTCAAATCGTCAGAGCGCGCAGCCCTCGCCGCCGCTGAACGTCGATCCCTTGGCCTTGCCGGCCGCGACGATCAGCGGCGTACCCTTCGGCACCCCGATGAACAGGCAGCGGGTGGCGTACACATCGGCCTGCCCGTTCTCGACCTGCACGATCGGATAGGTGCCGCCCTGCGTCCGCTCGACCACCAGCGTGTCGAAAGTCACGCGGTTGCGCTTTCCCTCATCACCCTGCACCTGAAGGTCCGCCGCAGCCCCGCTGCCAGGCTGGCCGTTATCCTTGAACCAGACGAGGCCGTGCGACTGGCTGGACCATGCCTTCATGCCCCGCCGGTTGCCTTCCAGGATCACGCAGTCGACGCGCACCGTCGCGGGTTTCAGGTCTACGCCGGCATCGCTGTTCCAGCCGAAATAGCTGTCGGTCACGTCGGCGGAAAAGTGGTTCGCCACCAGCAGGCCATCTCCGTTCCTGAAGCCGCCGCCCTTCGGCTCGTGCCGGATGCCCTGGACCCACACGCGGCGGATTACGGCGTGCCCGGTGTCCGCTTCGCCCCGGCAGCACAGGCTGATGCCTTCCGGCACATCGCCGGGGCTGGTGTTCGGCTTCGTCAGGTCCGCCTCGATGCGCACGTCCTCGATTAGTGCATTGCCGATGTTCTTGCGCAGCAGGATGCCGCCTGCGCCGCCGCCGATCGAGCGGATGCGGCGGAACACCGGGTTCGTGATGCCGTCCTGATACGTGAAGGCCCGGTAGATGAAGGTGGAGCCGGTGAGTTTCAGATCCTCGAACGTGTAGCCGTCGACCACGCGGCCCTTGGTGCGCGACAGGACGGACATGCCCGCCACGCTGGCGTTGCTGATCCGCCCGCCGCTGCCGATGTTCGCCGCCGTCTTCGTGATCGTGCCGGTCACGTCGCGGGGCAGAGCCGGATCGACGACGGGGCGGAGGCTGACGGGTGCAGCCGACGCCAGTGCCGCCGCCGGGCACTCGTCGGTCAGCAGCACGTAGGCCCACAACGCGCCCGCCTTGCCGCAGGACTTGACCGATTTGCCCTTCGCCACCGGCGGCACCAGCACCGCCTTGCTGATGACGATGCCGGGGGTGGAGGGCGTGGCGTCCACCAGTTCGACCGGCGAGGTGTGGACCTGCGCGGCGGCAGGCGTGGCGAAGGCAAGCGCGGCGAGCGCCAACAGATGTCGGATCATTTTAGTCACCCTTAGATTACTTGGTTGCCGACGGCGGTCATGTATGTGCTGACCGCGTCGTAAAGCGCCTGATGCTCGCTCGCGGTAAGTCCGGCGCCCATCCATGCCATGCCGAAGCTCTGCGCCTGGTAGACAAGCGGACTGCTACCGGCGCCGGAGAGGAAGTTGGACGCGACGGGTGCGGTGGAAGCTGTTGTGCCTGCCGGTCCGCTCGCTGCACCATTGGCGTACATCTGTGTCGCGTTAGCTGCGGTACGGCTGACCGAATTAGCGCCACGGCTGTCCGTTCGCCCGGAGGCGGCACCAGATGCGGCGGTCTGATTAACACGGTAGGCAGAATTCCCCGTTGATCCGCGCGGGTTCAGCGCGATCGGCTGTCCGGAGACGGCCACCGACAGGCAGGCCGTACCGTTCGACATGGCGGCATTGTTGTTGATCCACAGCCCCATACCCGCGCTGTTCTGCTGGAAACTGGTGCCGCCGGCAGGCGTCCATCCATAATCGATGTAGTTGGCAGCACCGTCCGTCGTGAAGCCCTTGTCGGTCGTGAACGCCGGCGGCGTGGTGCCGACCAATGCCGCATCCGCCTTGGCGCCCGTCCAGTTGAGCAGCGCCGGCTGCTGAGCGTGCGCGGCCATGACGTAAAGGCCATCGAGCTTCGACCAGATACCGCCGTTCTTCAGGGCGACGATCAGGTCATCGATCTTGCCCTTGCGCGTGGTGTCCGGCGCAGTCGCCATCCGTGCGAAGAGGGCGTTGGACTCGGCCTGATAGCTGCCCGCAGGAGCGTCGTTGTCGTTGATCGTGCCGGTGCCGGTCGCCACCACGGCGCTGCTGTAGCTCACCGACATGCCGTAGGTTTCGTTCGACTCCTGCGTGGTGTCGTCGAACGAGGTCACGGAGATCGTGGTGGCGTTCGACCCGTTCGGGATCGTCCACGTGCCGCTCGGCACCGTCCCGGCGGGGAAGTCGGCAGCGACGGCCGTGCCGTTCATCACGGCCGTCCACGTGCCCGTCAGGTCTCCGGCGGTGCCGTTCCGGTTGGCGGTGAGGACGAAGCCCGCGGCACCCCCCTCGGCGGCGCTGGCGTTGGCCAGCGTGAAGCTGGGCGTGCCGGGCAGGAAGGCGTTGGCGTAGACGTCGACCTGGTTGAAGTTGAAGCCATTGCTGCCGGGGTGGGTCTTCTGATCCGAGAGCGCGATCAGGTCGTCGCCCCGACGGACGACGCCCTCGATCGCCAGGCACTGGTCGAGCGTGATCGTGCCGAGCAGGGTCTGGGTGGAGCTGGCAACGTTGTAGACATCGACGGTGCCGTTGACGTTGTTTGCCCCGCCCGTGACCAGCAGCTCCTTGCGGGTCGGATCATAGAACAGCTGATCGTTGTCGCTGCCGGCAGCGGCGAAGGCCGGTACGCCGGTGAGGACGCTGTGGGGCGCGGACTTGTCCTGCCACCGGATATTGCCGCTGTCGTAGAGCACGATCAGGCAGTCGCGCTGGTTGTCGTAGGCGATGCCGTTCATCGACGTGCCGATCTGCGTGCTGCTGATCAGCACACCGGCGGCCGTGCAATGGACGATGTAGGTCACCGGCCCGGTGAAGTTCACGAGAATGAAATATAGCGAGCCGTCGCTATCGTCGATCGTCACGCCCTGAACCGAGCCGGCTGGAAGCCCCAGCTGAGCCGTCGTGATCTGGGCGGTGACCGCCGTCAGGGCCGAATTGAGCTTCACGACTCCGGTATTGGCCTCCGGGGCGGCGCTGCCATGGCCCGCCCAGAACGTGCCGTCAGAGGCCATATCAAGGCCGGTGCACGGAAAGCCGAAGCCGGCGTTGGCCGGCGCGGCACCGTCCGGCAGCTGCGCACGGCTCGTCAAGCTGGCCGTGCGGTCCCCCGAAGGCGAGCCGGGGTTGATCGGGATCGAGGCGTCGTCGTTCCCGATCGTGATCGTCTTGATCGCGACCGCCGCTGGATAGGCCGCCAGCGTCGCGGTGATGATGATCGTCTCGTCCGGCTCGGCCACGGTGTCACTGTTGATCGTGGTGGTGAAGTCGACGTAATCCTGCCCTGCCGGGATCGTCGCGGATGCGGGCGAGGCGATATAGTCGCCGCCGGCGGTCGCGGTACCGGTGTAGGTGAGGTTCGCCACCAGCGGCCCCGTCACGCCGTTACGCACGACGCTCAGCCGGTGGGTGACGGTCTTCGTGCCGCTATCGCCCTCGGCGATCGGGACGGCGGAAACTGTGAAGGCGATCGCCGGCAGGTCGGGCGCTGCGCCGGTATCCCCACCGATGCGGGCGATGCCGAGCACCACCTCGGGGAGCACCGCGCCGGTGCCGTCGATGGTGATCGCGGTGGCGATGGCGTTGCTGACGACAATGACCAGCGGGGTGCGATCCGGGAACCGAGGGTCCCAGAGCAGGATCTTCTTCATGTACGTCCTCCGATGGAGTGGCTGGTCAGGCAGCGGTCCAATTGACCGCGCGATAGGCGGCGAGCGCGGCGGCGCTGGAGCCGGCCGCCCGGATTGTGTCGACGCCGGCTTGTTCGATCCCTTCGAGCCGAGCGATTTCGTCGAGGCTGGCGTCGGCGCCGGAGACGAAGCGCGCGATCGCGGCCGGCACCGTGTCGCCGTGCTTGGCTGCGTCCTGGATAGCAAAGCGGAACTTGCGCTTGCGTACCGTCGTGTTGAGGGCGCTGAAGGCCGCCAGTAGCGTCGAGGTGATCGCGCCCAGACCGCCAAGCGCATACCAGTTTTCGATCTCTGCGGACTTGGCCGCGTACTTCGTCTTTTTCGATCCGCCAATCGACATCACCAGCATCGAGCGGCGCTCGCCTTCGGCCTTCACCTGGTCGACCAGCCAAGCCCGATAGTCGGCGGCCGACAGGACGGTGACGGTGCCGGCACCCATCCACCGGCCGTCCATCTTGACGACGTAATCGCCGGGGGCCGCGAAGCTGATGTCCTGGGGGCCGGTGAAGGCGGCGCCCTTTGCCAGCCAACGCGCGCCGGCGGGCACCGGAATGGTGGTGGACAGCTGCACGGCGGTGGTGATCGCCGGCAACGCCACGGCGATAGGCGCAACCGCAGCACTGCCATCCGTCGAGATAACGCGCGGGGTGGCGTCGTCCACGGGCACCGCCGCCTCGCCGGCCAGCAGCTGCCGGGCGGCGTCTGCGGCAGTGCCCTGCATGAGCGCCCGGGCCAGTTGCCCGGGCGTGCCGATGGCATACCAGCTCACTTCTTGGCTCCCAGAAGAACGATGCTGCCGGCGACCAACCGGATCGCCGGGTTGTCACCACGCCATCGCAGCACGACCGAATGCGGGCCGGCGGGCACGACAGCGCCGCCCGTGATCGCAAAAGATGACTCTGCGTAGCTCGCGCCAGATCCTGCGCCGGTCCCCATCTGCACGCCGTCGAGCGCGAGGATCACGTCGTAGCTTGGGATCGATCCCATGTAGCCGTGCGAGCCGGTGCCCAGGACGATGAGTTTGGCTGGATAATCGAGCACGAAATTATAGGTCACCGCGTTCACCGTAGCGCCCGACCCATCGACCGGGCCACCCAGCTGCATGTTGCCCAGCATCGTGATGCCATCATCGACGATCGCGGATGTCCGGATGCTCCCGTCGATGATTACATCGCCACGGAACAGGAATTGGTCCGCCTCGAACAGCATCCGCGAATAGGGGTTCGGCCCGCCCGCCGCCGCCACCGTGAACTTCGCCATGCTCGTGCCGGCGATCGCTTGAAGCTGGATGTACGAGGCCGTCCGTCCCTGCACGTCCGCCACCGCCGCCTGCGTGATCGCGGCAGACGCGGTGATGTCCCGCACGTCGGCGTCGTATCGGTAGGCGGTCCACGCGCCGCGCTGAAGCTGCACCCGCGACACGCCGAAGTCGCAGGCTTTGGTCGCCGCCACCAGAATGCGAAGTGCCGTGACCCCGGCCGGAACGGTGAAAAGTTGACCGCCGGCACGGATCCAGTTCTCGCTACGGAAAGTGCCTGCCGGGTCGCCGACATAGGGCTCGCCGCCGAGATAACGGACGTAGGCGATCCCCGCGTCGGGTGGATTGAACCCCATTTCCGCGCTGATGCTTAAGGTCCATCCTGCCTCGACAGGAATGTCCCAGAACAGAGTGTCGTTCGCCGCCGCGCCGGCTTTCTGGAAGATGCTCCCAAGTGTCGGGTGGTTCGTCACGGCGAAGCCGCCCGCGTTTGCGCCCACGCCGAGAAAACCCGACCGGCCGTCGCCTTTGCGGACAAGGTTCGGAGATCCGGCGCGCTCGGCGCCGATCGACGCCTCGACGGACTGGAACCGCTGACCGGCCGCCAGATTGTTGCCCGCGACGACGGTCGAGAGGTCGCTGATCTGGCCCTTGGCCGCCAGCGCATCGTTGCCCGCCTGCTGCGCCGCCGCCGTCAGCCGCGTATCGAGCTGGGCCAACGCGCTGTCCGGGCCGACCACGACGTTCTTGACAGTGGTGATGTCGGCGAAGGTCGACTGGAGCGTCTGATCGGCGACGCTGTACGCGGTCCAAGGCAGCGCGCCGAGCTCGGCCTTCACCTGTCGCACACCGATCACGGTGATGCCGGAAACGCCCTCATAGACGAAGCGGGGCTGCGCCCAAACGGTGCCGGTTGGAGCCAGCGATTCCGCCGCCGAGGCATCGCGGCCGGCGCTCCCTTCGGCGAACTGGAATGACGCGGTACGGCGCTTCTCCGGGCCATCGCCGCCGGACAGCAGATTACCCGCCGCGTCCGTGTAGAGGATGTCGAGGTAGGCGGCGCCGGCGGTGGCGACGAGCGTGATGTCGCCGGTGATGACGTGCCGCTGCCCGGCCTGCGCGGCGAAGCGAGGGAATGCCACAGCCTGCGTTCCGCTGGCGGTGTTGGACGAGAGGATCGGCCCCCACGTCGGGTTGTCGCTCTTGCTGAAGCCCTGCCCGGCCGGCAGGTTGATGCCCTCCAGCCCGCGCTCCAGCCCGCCGTTGACGACGAGGTTGCGCCGCACGCCCATCTGAAGCGAGAGGCTGTCGGTGATGACCTTCTGCTCGGCCTTACCGGTGACGATCTGGCCTTCGAGCGCGGTCCGCACTGTGCCGATGTCGTAGCTGATCGAGCCGGGGCCGGTGCCGGTGAGGGTGGCCACCTGCGCGGCGGCGGCCTTAATCTGGGAGGCCGGCGTGCCCGCGACGTTGGCGGTGTCGAGCGCGGTGTTCTCGCCGGTCACGTCGGCGTTGTCGTCGGGCTTGCCGCCGTCGTCGGCGATAGCACCCCACACTGCCGAAATGCCGGGGATCAGCAGCTGCGACGGGTCGATCACCTGAAGGCTTGGCGTTGGCGGTGGGCTGGCGGTGCGGCCCAGCGCGAAGTCGTGCTTCGCGGCCGTCTCCGACCGCAGCGTGAGCGTCACCACGCCGGTCGACGGATCGAGCGAGCGGTTCATCACGATCGCCGTCTGGCCGATCATGTTCAGTTCGGGCACGTCGATGGTCAGGCAGTCGCCGGGCTTGTAGCCGATCCAGCGCGGCTTGAGCGGCAGCACAATCGGCCCGAATTCGCGGGCGTTGACGATCTCGTAAGCGGCGAGCTCGGCGGCGAGCTTCGGATCCTGCACCAGCGGAAACTCGATCTCCTTCGTCCGCTGGCCGCCGTCTACCGCGAGGCCGGCGGCCGCTTCGAGCTCGACCTGTTCGCCGATGAGGCGGAGCAGCGCGGGCGGATCGTCGACGAGGGCAAGCTGCGCACGCTGGTCGATGCGCGGCTGGAAGCGGTTCGCACCGCGACGCGCGCCGAGGTCGACCGGGATATCCGCTTCGTTCCCGCGCCGCCCGCCAGCCCGCACGGCGGCGGCAGCGACTACACGCTGCAGGTGACGCCGAAGAAGGGCGAGGGCGGCGGGCTGACGCTGCCGGATGGCGAGATCGTCGCGGCGATCGAGATTGGCGAGGCCGGCGATCCGCAGGTGACCTACTGGTGGGAGAGCCGGAAGGCCAAGTTTGGCACCGGCACTGGCGCCGTCGCCGCGCAGGCGCGCGAACGGGGCATCGACGTCAAGGCGTCGGATGCACTGTGCGATCCCGAGTTCTACGCGGGGCCGGCGCGGGCGGCGGTAAAGGAGGAGCATGGCGTCTCGGCCGACGTGCTCGAGACGGTGCGCTCGATGCGGCGCGAGCTGCTGCGCGCGCGGCTGGTCGAGAACGCGCAGCGCGACGGCGACGTCGGGCTGGATCATGCCGTCTGGTCGCAGCTGCGCGTGCTGGTGGGGCGCGACAGCCCGCGCGTCGTCGGCGCCGGCGCGCCCTCGCGCGGCGAGAACATGGTCGGCATCAGCGCCACGGCGGCCGATGCGGCGCGCGCGCAGACCGAACAGCAGGTCGCCCACCACATCTGGCGCGATGCGATCCGCGAGATCGCGGCCGAGAACTTCATCACCGGCGAGGATCTTGCCGTTGCCTTTGCCGAGTACCGGCGGGCGGGCGCGGCGACCAAGCGGCTGGCCGGCGCGGTGCTGGCCGGGCTGACGCTGGAACGGGGCGCCAACGCGCCCGGGTTCAGCTTCACCACGCACGACGCGCTGGCCGCGCTCACCGGCGGCGACGACGCCTCGCTGCGCCGGCTGTGGGAGCCGACCGAGGCGTTCCTCGCGCTGCTGCCCAAGTCGCAGCTGCTTGCGATCGCGGAGCCGCTTGTCGGGCCGGAGACGCATTCACGGTGGGGGAAGGTGAAGGCGGCGCTGCTGCCCGGCTTGCTCGCAGAGGCGCTGGCCGGCGGCGGCAACGCCGTCGCCGCGTGCAGCCGGCAGGCGGCGGCCGAGTGGGTCCACCCGCTGCTCGCGTTCCGCGAAATCGATCTCACGCCGCCAGCGCCGGCGGCTCAGGTAGTGGAGGCGGCAGCGTGAACGATCAGATCCGGAAAGACCTCAGCCGCAAGCTTCAGACCGGGCTGGGCGCCCTGTTCCAGCGCGAGATCGAGATCGCGAAAGTCGTGCTGTCGCCGGCCGACACCAATACGCTCCTGTTCGAGGCGGCGGTGATGATGGTGAGGACGGCCGCCGCCAGCATCGCGGCGTCGGCCGAATCGGTCGCAGACGTCGAGAAGACCTTCGACGTCGTGGTCGAGGCGGTCTTCGAGGCGATCAAGGCATCACGCTCGAAGAGCCTGACCCGGATCCATGAAGAGCTTCGGAAGGTCGGGGCGTGAGCAGCACCACGATCACGATCATGCGCTGCGATCGCTGCGGTTTCTCGGCCGACCCACGCCACGTGGAGTCGATCGGCACGCCGGGAATCGAGCCGCGCATGGTCAGCTGGGGGAAGGCCGCGGTGGCCGAGACGGGCGCCGTCGACCGCAAGCGCGCGATCGGCGGCGTGGGCCGGGAGGGCGATGACCTCTGCCCGGGGTGCGTCGACGCGCTGTTCGCGTGGTGGCAGGCGACCGGCGAGGTGATCCAGCCCGCGCCGCCGCAGCCCGTCCAGTCCCGGCCGCGCCCCATGTTCACGATCGAGGATCGACGCGGTCTCGAGCCCGTCTTGCGCGACGCGCTGATCGCGCAGGTGGCCGTGGCCTCGGATGCGTATCGCGCCGAGCCTACCGCGGTCCTCGAACAAGGCATGTTGCCCGAGGCGTATGAAGGCATCGACGAGCGTGCCACGGCCCTTGCCCGAAAAGTCGTCGAGCAGCTGGAAGCCGCCGGCGTGATCGGCCTCGAACACTCGCGGGAGGCGAATTGAAATGACCGGATCGCTGATCGTCCACCTCGATAAGCGGGTATGCCGGGCCGCCGACTGTGGTCGCGGTCTCGACCTGACTGCTGCCGACCTCGACCTTCTGGTGAGCGTCGGCCTCATCGATCTCCTACACGAGGAGAAGGCTAATTATCTCAAGGAACAGGGACGATGCAGGGACGCGCGCCGCCGGTCTATCGACGGGGGAAATACTGGCTCGAGAAACTCCGGCGGGATGACGGGACCGAACGTTCGCCTCGCTGGTACATCTTCTGGTACGACCCAGCCGCGCGACGCGAGGCAAGCGCTTCAACGGGCACAGCGGACGTCGACCAGGCCATCCTCGCCCTCGACCGGCGATATCTGAGCGATGCCGGCGAAGCCCCAGCCTACTGCCACACTTGCGGGCAACCGCTCGCATCGGCCGAGGCGTATCTGTTGAGCGACGCGATCGCCGACTATCGCCTTGAGCATGGCGACCTGAAGGACTCGGCCGTCAGCATCCAGGCGCGGCTGAAGCACGTCGTCGATTTCATGAGCGACGAGGAGGGGCGGGGAGGGACGTTCGGCATCAGCACCAGCTGTGCGGTGGCGTGCGGGATGCCGTTTGTCACCGCATTCCGCGCGTGGTCCAAGGCGCGGCCGGTCGTCTGGCGGAACAAGGCCGGCGTGGTCACCGCCTCGCGTCCGCGATCGGCCGCGACGACCGAGGAATCGGTGCTTCAGGTCGCTGCCGCGCTCAATCACGCCGCCGACGCGGATCCGCCCCGGTCCGAGCGCCGGCCGATCTACCGGCCGTTGCCGCGCAAGCAGGTGTCACGTCCGCGCCGCGTGCGCGTCGACGTTCCGGTAATCGCCGACATGCTCGCCTATGCGGCCGAGCTGAACAAGAAGCGCGCGTCGCTGCATGCCTTCATGGTAGCATCGCTGTGCACGATCGCGCGTCCGGACAGTGTCGTCGACATCTGCGTCTCGCCGGACCGCGAGCAGTGGTATCCCGGTTCGCCAACGCTTGATCTCAATCCGTTCGGCCGTGCCCAGACGAACAAGTATCGGCCTCTGATCCCTGTCATGCCCGTGCTGGCCGAATGGCTGGCCGCCGAACTCGTGGCGTTCCGCCGTCTCGATCAGGATCAACGCAAAGGGGCCGGCTACCTCGTCAATTATTACGGGCGTGCTGTCCAGGATGTGGACCGCGCTTGGTCGACAATGCTGACGGGGCTGAAGCTGCCGACGGGGCGGGAATGGAAGCCCTACCTCCTGCGCCACAGCCTGGCGACGATCCTGCGTAACCGCGGCGTCGCGAAATGGGATCTGGAAGGCTTCATGGGCCACGCCGTGACGGGCTCGACCGAAGTCTACGCGATCGGGCGATTCGCGACCGTGACCGCTGCTTTGACTGACATGCTGGGAGAGATCGACTTGCGCGCGCCTGGCGCTCTGCGCCGAACTGGCGCCGAAGTTGCTCTACCCGGCACACCACCGATGGAGGTGAAAATGACCGGATAGAGCCAAACTTCGTGGTGGGCGTGGCAAGGATTGAACTTGCGACCCCTGCGATGTCAACACAGTGCTCTACCACTGAGCTACACGCCCACGGTGGCGGTCACTAGCGAAGGGTTTCGGATCGCGCAACGGGTTTATCGTCCGCTCGCCTTGCGCAGCCCGTCGAGGAAGGCGGGGCCGGCCTCGCGCAGCAGCAGGTCAGTCATTTCAAGGCCCAGCTTGCGGTAGCTTTCCCATTGCGCCTCGTCGAAGAACTGGTCGCCGGTGGATTGCTGCGGAAAATCGGGGTTGGCGCGCGCATAGGCCGCCACGTCCGCCGCCATCGCCGGGATCGGGCGGGGCTTCAGCCACACGATCAGGCTCGATCGCGCCTCGCCGGCGAAGCGCACGCGCAGTAGCAGCGCGAAGGCGGCGGGGTCGATCAGCCGGTCGTGCCAGTCGGCACCCGCAGGCGCGTTCAGGAAGAAGCGCGCCGCCCCGCCGGCCAGCGTCGCCACCTCGCCCGCATCCAGCGGCTCCACCTCGCCGCGCAGGTCCAGCCGCACCTTGCGGACGAGCTGCTCCAGATCGTCGAAGCGATAGCCGGGGTCCGCGCCGCCGTCGCTGAGCAGGATCACGCCCACCCGCCGGTGGAGCAGCCCGTAGGCGCCGCTGTTCTCGAAATGCCCGCCGTCGGACAGATATACCCGCCGCCAGTTGCGCGAATAGCGCGCGGTCATCTCGTCGAACAGGAACACGAAGGTGTCGAACCGCCGGCCGAGCCAACGGACGACGGCGTGGCCGCCTTCCCGACCGACCGTGTTGCCGTGATCCCACCAGTAGCCCAGCCGCACGTTGGCGAAGGTGAGCGTCAGCGCGCCGCCAAGCGTCGTCAGCCGCCCCATGCCGGCCGAGGCGGCGGCGCCCGAGATCGCGCACCACTGGCCCATCGACAGCGCCTCCGCCCTGGCCGCCGCCAGCCGCCGCCAGCCGATCGGCCTGCCCCGGTCCACGCTGATGCCGTGCGGGCCGAGCAGCAGCGGCACGCCCTTGCGATCCCGCTCGGTCAATTGCGATTGCGGCGCGATCGTCTCGTTCAGGGTGGCGAGCGTGAGCGGGATGGGGGCGGT
>NZ_VNIM01000220.1 GCF_007785815.1 Alterirhizorhabdus solaris
CTCGAAGGTCCTGTGACAGCACTCGTGGCATCCATGCCGGCCTCCTCGACCCGGCACAACGCCTGAATCAGAAAACCGCGCTCGTGTGAATCCTCAACGATTCAGAAGGCGCGGAAACCGCTCTAGCGTCGGTGGGGCGTGCTGGGGGGACAAATGGGCCGAATTTGTCGGCTGGATTGCGAAAGGTGCGCGAATACCAGATGGCAAGCTGACGGGCGAGCTTGAGCCCATTGAGCGCACCTGCGTGATCGTCCGCGCTGCCATGGGCTGCCTGATTTCCGGCAATGCGAAGTGAATGGAACAACGCCCCTACTTCTTCGGGCAGGCTGCACTCAAACTTCAATCGTCGAAGTATATCAGCAATATTTTCGCTGGGATGAATCTCAAGACCGTACCGCGAGGCAGTTAGCTGCGCGGTTAGTTCCGCAAGTTGACGGAGCTTGATCAAACATGTGTTCGGGTCTTCCGCAAAAGAGCACTCCGCCAGTATCCCTAGGCGATATACCTGTGGCTCAATCTTCTGAAAGAATGCGAAGTTTGAATTGCCCCCGATCATCAGCACTGATTATCATGGGTCACGCAATTGCGAAACGGCTTTTCGCCGTCAGGCGTAATGAGTCGACGCCCTAACATTACAGTTGCGTACTGGAGGAAACTCTGAATCAATAGGTCTCCATGGTAGGGAGGCCGTGGATGACGGGTGCATCGATCGAGAGGACGCTGGAGCTCTGGGCCTCGTCGCTGCGCGAGGTGAAGGGGCGGATGCGAGGGCT
>NZ_VNIM01000221.1 GCF_007785815.1 Alterirhizorhabdus solaris
GTCGTACGAGCACTCGTACGACCAGTCTCAGACCCGAAAACTTCCCGCACCAACATCGCCCTCACAAAGGCGACAAACATCACGGCCACGGCTGCCCAGGCAAGGCGGCCTGCAAACCACGCTTACGTTGCGCCTCCGGTCGGGCTACGCCCGCCCTACGCCGCAACCAGCGCGAATGGCACGCCCGCCATAACCGTCACGCCGCTCGACTAAGGGGGTCACATTTGGACGCCGACAGGGGGTCCTTTTTGGACGCCGATTGACAGCTTGGTAATCGCGGCTACGACGCCGACTGGTTCAGGGACGCCCTCCAGGCCAAAGGCATCCAGCCCTGCATCCCAGGCCGCAGGTCGCGCAACAAGCCGGTCCGGTACGACAAGCGCCGCTACCGGCGTCGCAGCCGCATCGAGATCATGTTCGGCCGCCTCAAGGACTGGCGCCGCGTCGCCACCCGCTACGACCGCTGCCCCACCGCCTTCTTCTCCGCCATTGCTCTCGATGCCACCGTCATCTTCTGGCTGTGATCAACGAGTCCTGACCCTAGTCATCCGCAGACGCAGCATTCGGCCGACGTTAGGAAAGTCCATGGCTCAAGTGACGGAAAGTCGCCACGGCACGGGCGCCAGCGATTGACGGAGTACCGAAAGAAAAGCTGTCGTGCGCGCGCTGCGGCCGTGGCGTGCGCCCAGGATCGCCACCAC
>NZ_VNIM01000222.1 GCF_007785815.1 Alterirhizorhabdus solaris
AAGCAGCTCTTCCACACGCGCGTGCGTTTTGGCGGGATGTTGGGGACCGCACCCTGACTCTCGATCAGGTCGCGGACGCGATTGGTGTCGTAGGCACGGTCGGCGTGGACGATGCACCGCTCGGGCAAGTCGATCAGCAGGTGCTCGGCCGCGCGGCAGTCGGCCGCTTGCCCCGGCGTCAGGTGGAAGGCGAGTGGCCGGCCGTATCGGTCGGTGATGGCGTGAACTTTGGTGTTGCGACCGCCGCGACTACTGCCGATCGCCTGCGCGTGAGCCCCCCTTTGCCGCCTGCCGCCGAGCGGTGTGCTTTCACATGCGTGCTGTCGATCAGGATCTCAGCTGGTGGCCCGCTTGCCGCCGCCAGCGCCTCGAAAACGTCGCGCCACACACCCTTGGCCGCCCAGCGGACGCACCGATTGTAAAGCGTCTTGGACGGGCCGTAGAAGGCAGGCGCATCCTTCCACCGGCAGCCGGACTGGAACACGTGCACGATGCCGCTGATGACACGACGATCATCGACACGGGGCACGCCACGAGGCTTGTTCGGCAAGAGCGGCTTCAACCGCAACCACTGCTCGTCGGTCAACCAGAACCCGTCCACCACCCAAACCTCCGCATCAGCGAAGACCGTGAATCACAACGCGGCCGATTTGTGAATCCTGTTTATGGGTCTCAGCCC
>NZ_VNIM01000223.1 GCF_007785815.1 Alterirhizorhabdus solaris
CGAGAGCAATGGCGGAGAAGAAGGCGGTGGGGCAGCGGTCGTAGCGGGTGGCGACGCGGCGCCAGTCCTTGAGGCGGCCGAACATGATCTCGATGCGGCTGCGACGCCGGTAGCGGCGCTTGTCGTACCGGACCGGCTTGTTGCGCGACCTGCGGCCTGGGATGCAGGGCTGGATGCCTTTGGCCTGGAGGGCGTCCCTGAACCAGTCGGCGTCGTAGCCGCGATCACCAAGCAGCCACTGCGCCTTCGGCATGTCATCAAGCAGCGCTGCCGCGCCGGTGTAGTCGCTGACCTGGCCCGCGGTCATGAAGAAGCTCAAGGGGCGCCCGTTCGCATCGGCGATGGCGTGGAGCTTGGTGTTCATGCCGCCCTTGGTGCGGCCGATCAGGCGGCCGAGATCCCCTTTTTTACCCGCAGGCTCGATGCCGTGCGGTGAGCCTTCAGGTAGGTTGCGTCGATCATGACCGTCTGCGGCTCGGCGCCAGCTGCAGCCAGACCTTCCATCATTCGCGTGAACACACCGGCCTCGCCCCAACGCTTCCACCGATTGTACAGCGTCTTGTGCGGGCCGTACTCGCTGGGTGCATCTCGCCAGCGCAGCCCATTGCGGTTGACGAATACGATGCCACTCAGCACCCGCCGGTCGTCTACCCTCGGCCTCCCGTGGC
>NZ_VNIM01000224.1 GCF_007785815.1 Alterirhizorhabdus solaris
TATGCCCGCAGGAGGGAAAGGCGGCCGGCCTCGTCCTGCCGTTCTGCAACACCGACACAATGAACCTGCACCTGGCGGAGATCGCTCTGCATGTCGCCCCCGGCGCCCACGCCGTGGTGCTCATGGACCAGGCCGGCTGGCACCTGACGCCGAAGCTCGAGCTTCCCGTCAACATCTCGATCGTAGCGATCCCATCGAAAAGCCCGGAGCTCAATCCGCAGGAAAACGTGTGGCAGTTTATGCGCGACAACTGGCTCTCGAACCGCGTGTTCGGCTCCTACGACGAGATCGTCGACCATTGCTGCGACGCTTGGAACAAGCTCGTCGAGCAACCCTGGCGCATCATGTCGCTCGGTCTCCGCGATTGGGCCTGTGGGTTATGATCACTGAACCTTGGTATTAAACACTACAATATCGAACGTTTTCAGTAACTTTTCTAAGAGTGCGTTTGAAAAGGCCGTCTCCTCACGTCCATCGACGTAGCAGAGTGGCGGAGGCGGCGATGGTGATGAGGGTTTCGGCGACGGCGGTGAGCTGCTCATAGTCGCGGACCAGGCGGCGGTTCTTGAA
>NZ_VNIM01000225.1 GCF_007785815.1 Alterirhizorhabdus solaris
ACGTTGCCGCCCTTGGCCTCGTAAGTTTTGGTCATCTGCGCCAGGCACGGCGAGGCCGGGTTCCACAGCAGCTCGTCGGGCAGCAGCACCGCGAACGGCTCGTCGCCGATCAGGTCGCGCGCGCACCAGACCGCGTGGCCGAGGCCGAGCGGCTCCTGCTGGCGCACGAACACGGCGTTACCCGGCGCGAGACGACTGTCTTCCAGCAGTTCGAGGATGTCGTGCTTCGATTTCTCGCGCAGGGTCGCCTGCAACTCGTACGGGATGTCGAAATAGTCCTCGATCGCGTTCTTGCCGCGGCCGGTGACGAAGATCATCTGCTCGATCCCGGCGGCGCGCGCCTCGTCCACCGCATACTGGATCAGCGGCTTGTCGACGACGGGCAGCATCTCCTTGGGCACCGCCTTGGTGGCGGGCAGGAAGCGCGTGCCCATGCCGGCGACGGGAAAAATGGCCTTCCTGATGGTCTTCATG
>NZ_VNIM01000023.1 GCF_007785815.1 Alterirhizorhabdus solaris
AAAAATTTTTACAAGAAAAAGCCGGCATCCGACATCCTAAGATGTCTGGTGGGCTCGTAGATTTGAATAAGAGACAGGGCCTGATGGACGGTTTCGCCGGGCTCGCCCCTTACTGGTGGTGGCTGATCGCGGCTCTGGCGCTGGCCACCGCCGAAATCGTCGCGCCCGGCGTCTTCCTGATCTGGCTGGGCGCCGCCGCCGCCGTGGCGGGCATCCTCACCGCCCTGCTGGGGCTGCCGCTGCTCGGTCAGGTGATCGTGTTCGCGGTCGCGTCGGTCGCCGGCGTCTATGCCGCGCGCCGCTGGTTCCAGCGCAACCCCGGCATCTCGCCCGATCCGCTGCTGAACGATCGCGCCGGCCAATTGATCGGCATGCTGGTGACGGTAGTGGAGCCGATCGCGGCGGATCGCGGCCGGGTGCGCGTGGGCGACGGCGTGTGGAATGCGGCCGGCATCGATGCGGTGCCCGGCGAAACCGTCCGCGTGATCGGCGCGCACGGCACGACTTTGCTGGTGGAGCGCATCTAGGGTTTCGCGCGCCGCGCTCCTACCGCTGGCTGCATTTCAGATCGATCGTGCGCCGGTCGAGTTCGGTCAGCGGCGTTCCCAACCGGGCGGTTTCCGCATCCCAGCACCGTTGACGCGGCGTGCGATCGTCCTTCGGCCCGACCGGCAGGACATAGACCGGATAGGCCAGACCGGGCACGTTCACCGCCACCGGGGGCGTCGGGTTTCGGGGACGCGATGTATCGCCGTCCCGCGCCTCTGCGGCGGCCGGGGCCAGCGCCACCACCAGCGCGGCGACGGCGCCGAGGGCGACGCGCCTGCGCCACGGGATCGGGTGATGATCGCGACGCGGCGTGCGACCCTCCCGTCCCGTCGCCAGACGCCGCGCCCGCATCGTCAGAACCCCATCAGGCTCAGCACTTCCTTGCGGCTGCGCTCGTCTTCGCGGAACACGCCCATCATGCGGCTTGTCTTCATCGAGACGCCGGTGGTGCGGACGCCGCGCGCAGACATGCAGGCGTGGCTCGCCTCGATCACCACCGCCACGCCCTGCGGCTTCAGGTGGCGCCACACGCAATCGGCGACCTCGGCGGTCAGGCGCTCCTGCACCTGCAACCGGCGGGCGAAGCCGTGGAGCACGCGCGCCAGCTTGGAGATGCCGACGACGCGATCGGTCGGCAGATAGGCGATGTGCGCCTTGCCGATGATCGGTGCCATGTGGTGCTCGCAATGCGACTGGAACGGGATGTCCTTGAGCAGCACGATCTCGTCGTAGCCGCCCACCTCCTCGAAGGTGCGGCTGAGATAGTCGGCCGGATCGGACTCATACCCCTGGCAATATTCCTTCCACGCGCGCGCCACGCGCTTGGGTGTGTCGAGCAACCCTTCGCGATCGGGATCGTCGCCGGACCAGCGGATCAGCGTGCGGATCGCCTCGGCCACATCGTCCGGCACCGGCAATTTGGCCTGTTCCAGTCTGTCGACGCCATCCCCGGCGCCCCCGGTTTCACTCATCGCACGTCTCTCCTCTGGCACCCTGCATATCACCGCCGCCCGCCACTGCCACCCCTGCGCACGATCCGCCACCGGCGCGATATCGGGCGGGGCAGGCACTAATCGAGATCAGGCTCGTTCAACCGCCGAACATATCCATGCCGCCTGAGGTGGCCGACAGGAACCGTAACCGGCCCATCATGACGACCGACCTCCCCTCGCCGCCCGCAATGCCGCTTGCCGAAGCGGGCTGGGACGAAGCCGCGCGGATGGCAGCGCTGCACCGCTATGCCATCCTCGATACGCCGCCCGAGCCGGATTTCGACGACATCGCCCGCCTCCTCGCCGACAGTTTCGAGGCACCGATCGCGATCGTCAATCTCGTCGCCAGCGATCGCCAGTGGTTCAAGGCGGAAATCGGCCTCGGCCTGCGGGAAACCTCGCTCGATGTCTCGATCTGCGCCCATGCCCTGCTCCGCCAGGGGGTGATGGTAGTGCCGGATACCCGCGACGATCCACGCTTCGCCAGCAACCCGCTGGTCGCGGCAGAGGGTGGCCTGAGGTTCTACGCGGGCGCGGTCCTCTCCACCGTGGCGGGGCTGCCGATCGGCACCTTGTGCGTGCTCGATCGCAAACCCAGGCCCGAGGGGATCACCCCGCGCCAGCACTTTCTGCTGGAGGTGCTGGCACGGCAGGTGATGAGCCAGCTGGAACTGCGCCGCGCCATCACCCGTCGCGACATGCGGACCGAGGCGTTGCGCGCGGAGACGCGCGAACGGGAGCAGGCCGAGGCGGCGCTGAAGGAAAGCCAGCGACGCTATCAATCCCTGTTCGATTCGATCGATGCCGGCTTCTGCGTGATCCAGCTGGAATATGACGCCGACGGCACCGCGCATGATTATCGCTTTCTCGAAACAAACCCCGCATTCGCCGAGCAGACCGGCCTCCACGACGCCATCGGCCATCCCTTGCGCGAGCTTGCCCCGGACACCGCCCGCTACTGGATCGACGTCTTCGGGGGCGCCCCCAGCACCGGCCTGACGATCCGGCTGGAAGAACCCACGCCGACCGCCGATGGCAACTGGTACGAGATCCACGCCTTCCGCATCGGCGCGCCCGAGGACCGGCAGGTAGCGGTCCTCTCCAACCAGATCACCGCGCGACGCCGTTCCGAACTGGCGCTGCGCGAGTTGAACGCCACGCTGGATGCGCGCGTGACCGAGGCCATGGCCGCGCGCGAGGCGGCGCATGAGGCGTTGCGCCAGTCGCAGAAGCTGGAGGCGATCGGCCAGCTCACCGGCGGCGTCGCCCATGATTTCAACAATCTGCTTACCGTCATTCGCGGATCGGTCGACCTGCTGCGCCGCCCCGATCTCCCGCCGGACAAGCGCATGCGGTATATCGACGCGATCGGCGACACCGCCGACCGCGCGGCCAAGGTGACCGGCCAGCTGCTCGCCTTCGCCCGGCGGCAGGCGCTGACGCCCATATTGTTCGACGTGGGCCGCAGCCTGAGCGAAACCGCCGACATGCTCGGCACGCTTTCGGGCGCCTGCATCGAAACCGAGGCGCGCGTGCCCGACGAGGCCTTCCACATCCTGGCCGATCGCGCACAGTTCGACACCGCGATCATCAACATCGGCATCAACGCGCGCGATGCGATGAAGGGCGAGGGCCGGCTGGTCATCGTGGCGGAAGCCGTCACCGAAATCCCCGCGCGGCGCGCCCACGGGCCGGTGGCGGGCGATTTCATCGCCGTCAGCATCACCGACACCGGCCCGGGCATCGCCGAAGCGGATATCGACCGGATCTTCGAGCCGTTCTTCACTACCAAGGGTGTGGGCGAAGGCACCGGGCTGGGCCTGTCGCAGGTGATCGGTTTCGCCAAGCAGTCTGGCGGGGATGTGCGGGTGGAAAGCGTAGCCAGCCAAGGCACCACCTTCACCCTCTACCTGCCGCGCGCCGCGCGCCCCACCGACGGGGTCAGCGAGCCGGACGGGCTGGATACCACCCCCGTCGACGGCGATGGCGCCTGCGTGCTGGTGGTGGAGGACAACGAACAGGTCGGTGCGTTCGCCACGCAGGCCCTGCGCGAACTGGGCTATGACAGCGTGATGGCACCGGATGCCTCGCATGCGATGGCGGAGCTGGCCAAGGACAGCACCCGCTTCCACATCGTCTTCTCGGATGTGGTGATGCCGGGCATGAACGGGCTGGAACTCGGCACGGAAATCCGCCGCCGCTATCCCGATCTGCCGGTAATCCTCGCCAGCGGTTACAGCCACGTTCTTGCGCGGCACGGCCAGCAGGGGTTCGAGCTGCTGCACAAGCCCTATTCGGTCGACCAGCTTTCCCGCGTGCTGCACAAGGCGATCGGTGGCCGCGCACGGAAACCGATCGACATTCCCTGAGCGTCTGTCCGGCGCCCGGCCCTCCCCGGCAATCTTTTGAAATCTTCGGCTGTGGCGCAAGTCACAGCGGGCGTTCAGGCAGGACGGCATACACGCTCCATCGAAGGAGACGGTGATGCACCTGCCCAGCCCCGACAGCTTCTGTCGCCACGAGATCGTTCCGGCCACCCGCCACCTCACCACGCTGGAAGAGCGCGTGGTGATGCTGGCGCGGCGCGATGCGGATCGCGGGGCGTTCGAGCCGAGCCGGTCGGGTTTCGCGCGCCTCCTCACCCTGTTGACCGGCGTCGAGGGGCCGCAGCCGCTCGCCGACGACCGGCTCGAGACGCTCCGCCGCTTCGCCTGCTTCGAACGGCGGGGCGACCGGCGGGCGCAGGCGGCGGCGGCCGACCTGATCGGCTTCGGCTTTTCGCCCGAGGCACTGGCAGGCGCGGCGGTGATCGCGCGCGCCTGAGGGCGATACGGTTTCGTACGAGTAGCGTTGCGTACGCCGTCTGTTGAACGGCTATCGAAGGCGGCGGCGGGCACATGTATGCGCCCCCGCCGCCTTACCTGTTCCTGCTCGCGTCAGACGCCGCTGGATCGATCCGGCCTGATGCCTCGTACCGGGCGCGCGGCGACCGCTGCCGCCGTCGCCCAAGCTTCGGTCGGGGCATGCGAGCAGACCTCGTCTTAAGCGCTGGAAGTGGATCGCCACGTCGGAGAACCGGTGCCCCTATCTGCGCGGTCCGCTCCGGAGTGCGATCGCCCCTGTATCACTTGGTTCGGTCGCCTTGCGTCGCCCGATCCGGTCGGGCGGGGGGCTTCACAGCCCGTGCCTGGCGGAATGCCGCCTTCCCAGTCCCGCCAGCCCGCCACCATGGCAGGCCGTCACGACAGGACCGTTTCGCCTCGACCGGCTCGCAAGTCGAACGGTCGCCACCGTCGTCGCGCGGGATGCGGCGGACCGACACCCGTGCGGAACGCCAGCGTAGCGCGTCGGTAACAGCCCCGACGCGCGGGCAGCGGGTGCAGCGCGCGTGTCCGAGGCTTCGCACGAGCGCGGCCGAACAACCCGCGCGCCCGCGCGCTACTTCTTCGCCAGCGCCGCCTGTGCCGCCGCCAGCCGCGCGATCGGCACGCGATAGGGCGAGGCCGAGACGTAATCGAGGCCGATCGTCTCGCAGAAGGCGATCGAGGCGGTGTCGCCGCCATGTTCGCCGCAGATACCCAGCTTGATCCCCGGCCGCGTCTTGCGCCCGCGCTCGGCGGCGATCTCGATCAGTTCGCCCACACCCTCCACGTCGAGGCTGACGAACGGATCCTTCGCGTAGATCCCCTTCTCGACATAGGCCGAGAGGAAGCGCGCCGCATCGTCGCGGCTCACGCCCAGCGTCGTCTGGGTCAGGTCGTTGGTGCCGAAGGAGAAGAACTCGCCCACCTCGGCGATCTCGCCCGCCTTCAGCGCCGCGCGCGGCAGCTCGATCATCGTGCCGACGAGATACTCGATCCGCCGGCCCTTGTCGGCGAACACCGCCTCCGCCGCCTTGTCGATCACGATCTTCATCAGCTCCAGCTCGCGCCGGGTGCCGACCAGCGGAACCATCACCTCGGGGATCGGCGCCGCGCCCGATTTCTCGGCCACGTCCACCGCCGCCTCGAAGATGGCGCGCGCCTGCATCTCGTAGATCTCGGGATAGGTCACGCCCAGCCGGCAGCCGCGATGGCCCAGCATCGGGTTGAACTCGTGCAGCTCGGCCGCGCGCCGCTTCAGCACGTCGACCGACACGTCGGCGGCCTTCGCCACTTCGGCGAACTCGGCCTCCTCGTGCGGCAGGAACTCGTGCAGCGGCGGATCGAGCAGGCGGATGGTGACGGGCAGACCGGCCATGATCTCGAAGATCTGGGTAAAGTCGGCGCGCTGCTCGGGCAGCAGTTTCGCCAGCGCCACGCGGCGGCCCTTCTCGTCCTCCGCCAGGATCATCTGGCGCACGGCAGTGATCCGCGCGGCATCGAAGAACATGTGCTCGGTGCGGCACAGCCCCACGCCTTCCGCGCCGAAGCCGCGCGCCACCCGGCAATCCTCGGGCGTCTCCGCATTGGCGCGCACCTTCAGGCGGCGCACCTTGTCGGCCCACTCCATCAGCGTGCCGAAATCGCCCGCCAGCTCCGGCTCCACCGTCGCGACCGCGCCCAGCATCACCTCGCCGGTCGCCCCGTCGATGGTGATGATGTCGCCCTCGCGCACCTCGCGCCCGCCCACGCGGAAGCTGCGCGCCTTCGCGTCGATCGAAAGCGTGCCGACGCCCGACACGCACGGCCGCCCCATGCCGCGCGCCACCACGGCGGCGTGGCTGGTCATGCCGCCGCGCGCGGTGAGGATGCCCTTGGCCGCGTGCATCCCGTGAATGTCCTCGGGGCTCGTCTCGGTGCGCACGAGGATCACCGAATCACCCATCTCGGTCCGCTTCTCGGCGGTGTCGCTGTCGAACACGGCGATTCCGCTGGCGGCGCCGGGCGAGGCGGGCAGCCCCTTGGCGATCACGTCGCGCGGCGCCTTGGGGTCGAGCGTGGGGTGGAGCAACTGGTCGAGCGCCGACGGATCGACCCGCGCGACCGCCTCGGCCTCGGTAATCAGCCCCTCGGCCGCCATGTCCACCGCGATCTTCAGCGCGGCCTTGGCGGTGCGCTTGCCCGAGCGGGTCTGGAGCATCCAGAGCTTGCCCTGCTGCACGGTGAACTCGATATCCTGCATGTCGCGGTAATGCGTTTCCAGCAGGTCGAACACCTTGGCCAGCTCGCCGTACACTTCCGGCAGCGCCTCTTCCATCGACAGCGGCTTCGCGCTCGCCCCCTCGCGCGCGGCCTTCGTCAGATATTGCGGGGTGCGGATGCCGGCGACGACATCTTCCCCTTGAGCATTGATGAGGAACTCGCCGTAATAAGCGCGATCGCCCTTGGCCGGATCGCGGGTGAAGGCCACCCCCGTCGCCGAGGTATCGCCCATGTTGCCGAACACCATCGCCTGCACGTTGACGGCGGTGCCCCATGCGGCGGGGATGTCGTTCAGCCGGCGATACACCTTCGCCCGCTCCGACTGCCAGGAGCCGAACACCGCGCCGACAGCACCCCACAATTGCTCGTGCACGTCCTGCGGGAACGGCTTGTTCCACTGGTCCTCGACGATCGCCTTGTAGCGGGCGACGAGCGCGCGCAGATCGTCGGCGGAAAGATCGGTGTCGAGGGTGAAACCCTTGTCTTCCTTGGCGATCTCCAGCGCTTCCTCGAACTCGCCGTGGTCCAGCTCCAGCACCACGTCCGAATACATCTGGATGAAGCGGCGGTAGCTGTCCCACGCGAAGCGCGCGTCACCCGATTTCTCGGCCAGCCCCACGACCGTCTCGTCGTTGAGGCCGAGGTTGAGGACCGTGTCCATCATCCCCGGCATCGAGGCGCGCGCGCCCGAGCGGACCGACACCAGCAGCGGATCGGCCGCGACGCCGAACCGCTTGCCCGTCACGCCTTCGATATGGGCGATGCCGTTCGCGACTTCGGTCCGCAGGCTCTCGGGGAATTGCTCGCCCTCGTCGTAATAGACGGCGCACATGTCGGTGGAGATGGTGAAGCCCGGGGGCACCGGCAGGCCGATCGAGGCCATTTCGGCCAGGTTCGCGCCCTTGCCGCCGAGCAGGTTCTTGTCACCCTTGCCACCATCGGACACGCCGCCGCCGAAGCGATAGACGTACTGGGGCGCAGCGGCGGTATCGGGGTTTGCGCTGGCCATCATCTATCCTTCGATCCTGGAAAAGTCCGCGACATTGTGCATCGCAGCACGAATGCGATCAAGCAAGGCGAGCCGGCTGGCGCGCTTGTCCTGATCCGGGTCGTTTACGATTACGGCCGTAAAGAAAGCGTCGATCGGCCCGCGCAACGTGGCGAGCGCCGCCATCGCGCCCGCGAAGTTCTCACGCTCCACCGCCGCCGCCGCGTCCGGCCCGGCGCGATCGAGCGCGGCGATCAGCGCGGCTTCGGCCGGCTCGGGGGTGTAGGCGGGGGCATCGGCGGCCGCATCCAGCGCCGCGATCGTGGCGGCGACATCCGCATCCTCGACTTGGCTGAGCGGGTCTTCCTCACCGGTCTGCGCGATGCCCTGTTCGGCCGGGCCGGAAAGGATCGCGGGCGTGCCCGTCCACCCTTCCTTCCTCAGGATGTTGGCGGCGCGCTTGTACCCGGCAAGCAGGTTCGCCCCGTCCTCGGTCGCAACGAACGCTTGCAACGCATGAACACGGGCGAGCAGGCGGACGAGATCATCCTCGCCGCCGAGCGCGAACACCGCGTCGATCAGATCGTGACGGACGCCGGCCTCGCGCTGCTGGACCTTGAGGCGGTCGGCGAAGAAGTCGAGTGCCTTCGGAGGTGCTTCCCGAATGCGTTCGCCACCGGTCTGCAAAAACTCAAACACCCGATCGGTTTCGGGTTTCATAACGACCGTGAATTCACCCAAGGCCTCAGCCATTATCGACATTCGACGATTGAATTCTGCTTCAGGCAAATTCCGGTCAGGCTGCACCTCCAGAATTTTTTGCAAGTACAGTGCATAATTGGTGTCGTTTAAAGCCGTACGACTCATTACACTATCGATAACAAGCGCTGCTGCTCGCCTAATCAAGGAGGCAAGCCGTATCCGCAGTCCGTTTTGCTGAATCGATAGCAAGATACCGAGAGCAGCACGTCTCAGGGCGTAAGGATCGCGTGAGCCTGAAGGAAACTCTCGCGCGGTAAAAAACGCGGCAAGCGTATCCAGCTTGTCCGCCAAACTCACCGCCACCGTCACCGGCGCGGTCGGCACCTCGTCGCCCTGCCCCACGGGCGTGTAGTGATCGCGGATCGCGTCGGCCACCGCATCGGGCAGCCCCTCGGCGCGGGCGTAATAGCCGCCCATCACGCCCTGCAACTCGGGGAACTCGCCGACCATGCCGGTGACGAGATCTGCCTTGCACAGCCGCGCGGCATCTTCCGCCATCTGCGCGAGCGTGGCGCGGTCATCCCCTTCCCCGAGCGAAGTCGAGGGGCCGGCGGCGTCGGGCGAAGACGGGACGCGGGGCTTCTCGGCTGCGCTCGAAGGCGTGTCTCGACTGCGCTCGACATAAGGGGGCGTGGTCGCGCCGACGATCCCCTCCTCCACCAGCCAGCGCGCCAGCTTCGCCACGCGCGCCACCTTGTCGGCCACGGTGCCGAGCTTTTCGTGGAACACGATCCGATCCAGCTTGCCCGCCCATTCGGCGAGCGGCACCTTCAGATCCTGCTCCCAGAAGAACTTCGCGTCGGATAGTCGCGCCGCCAGCACCTTGCGGTTGCCCGCCACGATGCCCGCGCCGCCGTCGTTCGCCTCGATGTTGGCGGTGCAGATGAACGCGGGGGCCAGCGCGCCGCCCGCATCGGTCAGCGCGAAATATTTCTGGTTGGTCCGCATCGTCAGCTGGATCACCTCGCGCGGCACGGCGAGGAAGGCGGGGTCGAAGGTGCCCAGCAGCGGCACGGGCCATTCGGTCAGCCCGGCATTCTCCGCCACCAGCCCCTCGTCCGGCACCACCGTCAGCCCCGCCGCCGCAGCCGCCTTGGCAGCACCCCCGGCGATGATCGCACGCCGCTCGGCCGCGTCGAGGATCACGTGGGCGGCGCGCAGCTTGAAGGCATAGTCGTCGGCGTTGCCGATCGTGATCGGGCCGGGGTGGTGGAAACGGTGGCCGAGCGTGGCGGTGCCGCTGGAGATGCCGTCGATCTCGAACGGGACCAGATCGTCGCCCAGCAGCGCCACGATGCCCTGCAACGGCCGCACCCAGCGCAGGGACGCGGTGCTGGCCGAGGCCGTGCCCCAGCGCATCGACTTGGGCCACGGGAAGGCGCGCACGATGGCGGGCACGGCGGCGGCCAGCACCTCGGCGGTGGCGCGGCCGGGGCGGCTCGTCACCGCGAACAGGATCATGTTGCCCTTGGCATCGGGGCGCTCGACCAGCTGCTCGCGGGTCAGCCCGGTCTTGCCGAGGAAGCCGGCGAGCGCCTGCGCCGGCGCATCGGCGCGCGGCCCCTTAACCTCCTCGGAAACGGCCTCGGTCGCCAGCGGCAGCCCCCGCGCGATCAGCGCGAGGCGGCGCGGGGTGGCGTGGCTCTCGAGGCCGGTAGCGACGAGGCCGGCCTTCGCGATCTCGGCGGCGAAAAGACGGGCGAGGTCGGCGGCCGCCTTCTCCTGCATCCGCGCGGGGATTTCCTCGGAGAGCAGTTCGAGCAGGAAGTCGGCCATCGTCAGGCCTCCCAGCCGTTGTGCGTCATCCATGCGGCGCAGGCGCCCTTCGCCAGCTCGCGCACGCGACCGATATAGGCCTGCCGCTCCGCCACCGAGATCACGCCCCGCGCCTGCAACGTGTTGAAGACGTGGCTCGCCTTGATCGCCTGGTCGTAGGCCGGCAGCGGCAGCGGCTTTTCGCGATCGAGCAGGGCGCGGCACTCGTCGGCTGCCATGGCGAACTGTTTGAACAGCGTGTCGGTATTGGCGGCCTCGAAATTATACGCACTGAACTGGCGCTCGTTTTCGAGGAACACGTCGCCGTAGGTCACGCCCGCGTCGTTGAAGGCGAGGTCGTACACCCGGTCCACGCCCTGGATGTACATCGCCAGCCGCTCCAGCCCGTAGGTCAGTTCGCCCGCCACCGGCTTGCAGTCGAACCCGCCGACCTGCTGGAAATAGGTGAACTGCGTCACCTCCATGCCGTCGCACCACACCTCCCAGCCCAGGCCCCAGGCGCCCAGCGTCGGGCTTTCCCAGTCGTCCTCGACGAAGCGGATGTCGTGTTGCAGCGGATCGATGCCGATCGCCGCCAGCGAACCGAGGTAGAGGTTCTGGATATCGGTCGGGGCGGGCTTCAGGATCACCTGATACTGGTAATAATGGCCGAGCCGGTTGGGGTTCTCGCCATAGCGGCCGTCGGTGGGCCGGCGGCTGGGCTGGACGTAGGCGGCCTTCCACGGCTGCGGCCCCAGCGCGCGCAGGGTGGTGGCCGGGTGGAAGGTGCCGGCGCCCATCTCCATGTCGTAGGGCTGGAGGATCACGCAGCCTTGCGCGCTCCAGTAATCGTGCAGCGTGAGGATCAGCTTCTGGAAGCTGAGCGGCTTTTCGGCGCCCAAGACGATAGACCCTTCGCAAATGCAGCGGAACGCGCCCGCGTTAGGCGCAACCCCGCGATCCGGTCAAGCCGAACGCCCTTTCGCAGGGCGAGCCGAGCGGGTAGCAGCGGGGGATGCGCCGCTTCCCTCTGCTCACTGGCCCCCTGCTCGCCGCCCTGTTGCTCGCCGCCTGCGCGCCCGCCCCGGCCCCGCCGCCGCAAGCGGCCGCCGTGGCACGCCCGGCGGTGTGGAAGCTGGCGGATGCGGACACGACGATTTACCTGTTCGGCACCATCCATGTGCTGCCCACCGGCTATGCGTGGCAGAACGGCCCGGTGCGCGACGCGGTCGGGCAGGCGCAGGGGCTGGTGCTGGAAACGCTGGTCGGCCCCGATCCCGCCGCCGTCTCCCGCACGATGCTGGCGATGGGCCGCGCGCCCGGCTTGCCGCCGCTGCTGGACCGCGTGCCGGCGGACAAGCGCGCCGCCATCGCAGCGCTGATCGCGCGCAGCGGCCTGCCGCTTTCGCTGCTGGACGGAATGAAGACATGGGCGGCGGCGCTGCTGCTCGTCGGCACCACGCTCACCGACATGAAGCTGGTGGCGGGCGAAGGCGTGGAGCCGCAGCTCGAGGCGGCGTTCCGCGCCCGGTCATTGCCGGTGGAGGGGCTGGAGACGCCGGCCGAACAGCTCGGCTTCTTCGATACGCTGCCGGAAACCGCGCAGCGCGATTTCCTCGCCACGCTGGCGGACGACGGCGCGACCGCGCGCAAGGATTACGACGCGATGCTGGCGGCATGGAGCCGGGGCGACGCCAAGGCCATCGCCGCCACCTTCGACGAAGAGCTGAAGGAGAGCGCCGCGTTGCGCGAAACCCTGCTGGTGCGCCGCAACGCCCGCTGGGCGAAATGGCTGGAGGCGCGGCTGGCCCGCCCCGGCACTGTGCTGGTGGCGATGGGCGCCGGCCACCTGACGGGGCGGGATTCGGTGCAGGACGTACTGAAGAAGGACGGGTTGAAGGTGGTGCGGCTGCGCTGACGGGGGCGGATCAGCGCGCGGCGATCGCCGCAGGCGCCGGTTCACGCAGCAGCGGCACGAGCAGATCGTTCAGGTCGTCGAGCGTGAACGCGGCGGCCCTGGCGTATCGCAGGATGCCGTTGCGATCGATGATGTAGTTGGTCGGCACCGCGCCCAGGATGGCGTACGGCCCCTTCAGCCGGCGTACCATCGGGAAGCTCACGGCGGCGGCCAGCGGTTTCAGCCTGCTCACGGGGGCCGAATCCTCGGTCGTCACCGCGATCACGCTCAGGCCGGCATCCTTTTGCAGACGGTGGTAGCCGTCGAGCAACGGCAGCTCCACCTTGCACGGCCCGCACCACGTCGCCCAGAAATTGAGGAGCACGACCCGGCCGCGCAGGCTGGCAAGCGAAATGGTGGCACCGTCGAACGTCTGCACGCTGAAATCGGGCGCCGGCTCGCCGATGCGCGGCTTCGCGTTCAGGACGGTCGGCGTGGCGCAGGCGATCAGCATCGCTGCGATGGCGATCATGGCTGGCTTCATGGTCCGGTCCCCCCGGGACGAGGGGATGGCCACCACCGTCGCCCAGCGTCAACCTGCTTTGACTTTCTTTGACTTGGCTACCTCCTTCCGTTAAGGGCGCCGGCTCGCGCTCCGGTCATCCCTGGAGGCGGTGCGCGTGTTTCAACCAAGCGAACTGGAGACATGATATGAGCGACGTGCTCACCCTGTCGGCCGAGACGCGCGAACGGGCAGGCAAGGGAGCCTCCCGTGCCATGCGTCGTGAAGGCCGCGTCCCCGCCGTAATCTACGGCAACAAGCAGGAACCGCTCTCGATTCACCTCGAGGAAAAGGTGCTGATGAAGATGCTCCTGACCGGGCATTTCATGAACAGCGTCGTGATGATCGACGCAAACGGCCAATCCTTGCGGACCCTGCCCAAGGACGTCCAGTTCCACCCCGTCACCGATCGCCCGCTGCATGTGGATTTCCTGCGCATCGGCGAGCACAGCAAGGTGCACGTCAACGTGCCCGTGGTGTTCACCGACGAGGAGGCCTCGCCCGGAATCAAGCGCGGCGCGGTGCTCAACATCGTGCAGCATGAGCTGGAACTGATCGTCGACGCCGCCGAGATTCCCGAGCAGATCGAGATCTCGCTGGCCGGGCTGGATGTGGGCGCCACCGTCCACATCTCCGACGTCGCGCTGCCCAAGGGCGCCGAGGCCGCGATCACCGACCGCGATTTCACGATCGCCACGATCGTCGCACCGTCCGCGCTGCTGAGCGCTGCCGACGCGGCCGAAGATGCCGCGGCCGAAGCCGCCGCTTCCGAAAGCTGATGACCCTGCCCGCCGCCCCGGTTTCGGCCGGGGCGGCGGTGCGGCCAATGTACCATGCAGATCTGGGTCGGCCTCGGTAATCCCGGCGCGCAATATGCGCTCAACCGGCACAATGTCGGCTTCATGGCGGTGGACGCCATCGCCGAGATCCATGGCTTCGATCCGTGGAAGAAGGCGTTCCAGGGATGGAGCGCGATGGGCCGGATCGGCCCCCAGCGGATATTGCTGCTGAAACCCGCCACCTTCATGAACGAGAGCGGCCGCGCCGTCGGAGATGCGCTGCGTTTCTACAAAGGCGATGTCGGCGACGTCACGGCCTTCCACGACGAACTCGACCTGGCGCCGTTCAAGGTGAAGGTGAAGACGGGCGGCGGCACCGCCGGTCACAACGGCCTGCGTTCGACCGAGGCCCATGTCGGCAACGCCTACCGCCGCGTCCGGCTCGGCATCGGCCATCCCGGTCACAAGGACCGGGTGACCGGCCATGTGCTGGGCAACTATGCCAAATCCGAGATGGACCCGCTGGCCGACATGCTTGGCGGGGTCGCTGCCGAAGCGGAGCGGCTGGCGGCTGGCGACGACGCGCGCTTCATGAACGAGGTGGCATTGCGCCAGCAGCCATAAGGCTCAATCAGGTCACGGTCGGCTGTCTCGACTATGATGCGTCATGCGCCTTCTACACCGCGCTCGGCCTGCGGCGCATCGTCGACAGCCCGCCCCGCTATGCGCGTTTCGAGACGCCGACCGGCAAAACCTTCTCGATCCACACGGTCGAGCGGGTCGTGTCCTCGACCCTGATCTATTTCGAATGCGACGATCTCGACGATCGGGTGGCCGCACTGAAACAAGCCGGCATCACATTCACGCACGACGTCCGGAACGAACGTTGGCTATGGCGCGAGGCCCGGCTGGTCGACCCGCCGGGAACGAGATCTGCCTGTATCATGCAGGCGAAAACCGCCGCTTCCCCCTTTGGCGGGTGGAAAGCGGCGGCTCGACGATCTGACCTAGCTGAAGTTCTTCGGCAGCCCGAAATCGACCTGACCGCCCTGCGCCCCGGCGCCGCCCTGATGGCTCGCATCGCCGTCATCGGTGGCCAGCTGGCGGGCCTTGCGGCGGGCGGCCTCCTCGGGGGTGAGCGGCGTGGTGCGGCCCAGTTCTGCTTCCTGATCGGTATCGCCGCCGGGTTGGGTGGTCATGCTGGCTCTCCTTCGGGTGTGGGGATTGAACGAAGCCCCGTCCACCCCGTTCCCTGACCCGACCCGACCCGCTGGCGTCCCGTCGCTCCCCGGCCTATCGCGCGGACGCCCGCTTATGCCGTCGCCGAGGATGAAGATGCCCAGCCGCTCCCTGTTCGCCACACGCCTGTACGAGGACCGGATCGACGATCCCGCCTTCCTCGCCGAACTGGAGGAGGCCTGCCGCGACATCGCCGCCGAGGATCGCGCGGGGCGCGCATGGTCCAGGCAGCACGGCTATCGCGGCTACACCAGCTATGCCTCGCTGGCCGATCTGCCACAGCGCGATCCGCGCTTCGCCGAACTGGTCCGCCGGCTTGGCGCGCACGTCGCCCGCTTCGTGGTCGATTGCGCGTTCGATCTGGGCGGGCGCAAGCCGAAGCTGGACAGCCTGTGGGTGAACCTGCTGAAACCGGGTGGTGCCCATTCGGGGCATATCCACCCGCACAGCATCGTTTCCGGCACGTTTTACGTGGCGATCCCGCCGGGCGCGGGGGCGTTGCGGGTGGAGGACCCCCGCCTGCCGCTGATGATGGCCGCCCCCAAGCTGCGCGCCGATGCCCCGGCCGACCAGCAGCGCTTCGTCAGCGTCGCGCCGCAGCCGGGCACCGTGCTGCTGTGGGAAAGCTGGCTGCGCCACGAGGTGATCGCGGGCGCCGGCAGGGAGGAGCGGATCAGCGTGAGCTTCAACTACCGCTGAGTTACCTGCCGGTTGCCTTGCCGCCGGGTGCCTTGTCGCCGCCTGCCGGCTTCGCGCCCCCCTGCTTTGCGTCCCCCTGCTTTGCACCCTCCTGCTTTGACTTGTGCGCGGCGATCTGTTCGTCGATCTCGCGGATGCGCTGGCGCTGCGGCGTATCGTGCGGCAGCCCCTTCAGCCGCGCCTCGGCCCACAGCTTCGTCCGCTCCGATTGCAGCGCCTTGAGGTAAAGGTCGGCCATGTCGTCTCCCTGTCTGGCCGCCTGCCCTATCGCCTGACGTGGCCCTGCGCCACCGGCGCGTGCGGCTGGCATCGCGGCGGCTTTCGGCCTATCGGGGCCGATCTATCAGATCACGGGATTTACAAGCGATGGGTTTCCGCTGCGGTATCGTCGGGCTGCCGAACGTCGGCAAGTCGACCCTGTTCAACGCGCTGACCGAGACGGCGGCGGCACAGGCCGCCAACTATCCGTTCTGCACGATCGAGCCGAACGTCGGCCAGGTGGCGGTGCCCGATCCCCGGCTGGACGAGATCGCCAGGGTCGCCGGTTCCGCCAAGATCATCGAGACGCAGCTTGCCTTCGTCGACATCGCCGGGCTGGTGCGCGGCGCGTCGAAGGGCGAAGGGCTGGGCAACCAGTTCCTCGCCAACATCCGCGAGGTGGATGCGATCGTCCACGTGCTGCGCTGCTTCGAGGGCGGCGACGTGACGCATGTGGAGGGCAAGGTCGATCCGATCGCCGATGCCGAGACGGTGGAGACCGAACTGATGCTCTCCGACCTCGAATCGCTGGAAAAGCGCGTGCCCGCCTTCCAGAAGAAGGCGACGCAAGGCGACAAGGAGGCCAAGGCTGCCGCCTCCGTGCTCGGCAAGGCGCTCGACCTGCTGCGCGAGGGCAAGCCCGCCCGGCTGACCAAGCCCGCCGACGAGGACGAGCAGCGCATCTTCAGCCAGGCGCAGCTGCTCACCGCCAAGCCGGTGCTGTACGTGTGCAACGTGGACGAGGGATCGGCGGCCGGGGGCAATGCCCTGTCCGCCCGCGTGTTCGAGAAGGCGGCGTCGGAAGGCGCCAAGGCCGTCGTCGTCTCCGCCGCGATCGAGGCGGAGATCGTCACGCTCGACCCCGCCGACCGCGCGGAGTTCCTCTCCGATCTGGGGCTGGCCGAAACCGGCCTCGCCCGCGTGATCCGCGCCGGCTACGAACTGCTCGATCTCATCACCTTCTTCACCGCGGGCCCCAAGGAGACGCGGGCGTGGACGGTGGATCGCGGCAGCAAGGCACCGCAGGCGGCAGGCGTGATCCACACCGATTTCGAGCGCGGTTTCATCCGCGCCGAGACGATTGCCTACCCCGATTACGTCGCGTTCAAGGGCGAGGCCGGCGCGCGCGAGGCGGGCAAGCTGCGCTCGGAAGGCAAGGAGTATGTGACGCAGGACGGCGACATCATGCTGTTCCGCTTCAACGTCTGACGCCATGACGGTGTGGTTCGAAGATTTCACGGTGGGTGCCGTCGCCCGCTATGGCTGCTATGCCGTCACCCGCGAGGCCGTGCTGGCTTTCGCCACCGCCTACGATCCCCAGCCGTTCCACCTCAGCGACGAGGCCGCCGCCGCCAACCCGATCTTCGGGCGGCTGGCGGCGAGCGGCTGGCATACCGCGGCGATGACGATGCGGATGACCGTGGAACGCTGGGCCGCCATGGGTGGCGCGTCGCTCGGATCGCCCGGGATCGACGAGCTGCGTTTCCTCAAACCCGTTTATCCCGGCGACACGCTGACGGTGGAGGCCGAGGTGCTGGCCGCCCGCCCGCTCGCCAGCCGCCCCGATCGCGGGGTGGTAAAGACATCCACGCGCACGCTTAACCAGCACGGCGAGGCGGTGCTGTCGTTCACCGGCAACACCTTCTGGCCACGCCGCCCGTAAGACCGCCTTCCTCGAATGGAACCGCGCCTCGGCCACGAGGGTTGCGCGGACACCATTACGAAAGGCCATGACATGTCCGACACGCCCAACACCACCGGCCCGCTGACCGACGGCGAGGCCACCAGCCTGCTGTTCGCCTCCAATAAGGTCGACGGCACCAAGGTGAAGAGCCGTGACGGCGACACGCTCGGTTCGGTCTATTCGCTGATGATCAACAAGCGGTCCGGCAACACGACCTATGCCGTACTCAGCCTTGGCGGCTTCCTCGGCATGGGCAAGAGCTATTACCCGCTGCCGTTCCAGCTGCTCACCTACGATCACGTCGCCGACGGCTATATCGTGACGATCGATCGCCGTTTGCTGGAAGGCGGCCCGAGCTGGGCGAGCAATTCGCCGGAATTCAACCAGGCCTATGCCGACCGCGTCTCCAACTACTACGGCGTCACCCCGGTGGATCTGACGCTGAGCTGAGTTTTCCCGCCCCGCCGCCGGGCGGGGCGTCACCATGCTCATCGGCGGTTCAGCCGCGCCGGCGATAGAACCGTCTCGTCGCGGCACCAGCGGCGATGCGATGGAGATACGGCGATGAAGACCCACCTGCTCGCTCTTGCCCTGGCGACGCTGCCCGCCCTCGCCACGCCGGTGCTCGCGCAAAGCGCCAGCGACGAACAGCGGTGGGAGCAGGCGCAGGCTCGGTATCGGGCGGAGACGGACCGCTATTACACCGAGCGCGATCTCTACTACGACACCCGCGCGCGCCGCCCCGGCGACCGTTACGGTGCTGCCCCCTCGCCCGGCGGCTACGACGACCGCTTCGCCACCGATTACGACGCCGCCCGCGACTATCGGGACGATCCGCGCTATCGCGAACGCCAGCTTTCGACGGACGATCAGGTCTATCGCGGGTCGGACGGGCGCTATTACTGCAAGCGGAACGACGGCACGACCGGCCTCATCCTCGGCGCGGCGGGCGGCGGCATCCTCGGCAACGTGATCGACGGTGGCCGCCGTCGCACCGGCGGCACGCTGATCGGTGGCGCGCTCGGCGCCCTGCTCGGCCGCTCGGTGGACCAGAACGGCGGCGCGCAGTCGCAGGACGTGCGCTGCCGCTGAGGTGGCGTTCCCCGCCCGGCCGCGACCGGGCGGGCATTCTACCCCAGCCGGCCCTCGTGCAACCGCACCACGCGGTCCATCTTCGCCGCCAGCCGTTCGTTGTGCGTGGCGACCAGCGCGGCGCTGCCCTCGCCGCGTACCAGCCGGAGGAATTCGGCGAGCACCACGTCCGCCGTCGCCTCGTCGAGATTGCCGGTCGGTTCGTCCGCCAGCACCAGCTTCGGCGCGTTGGCGAGCGCGCGGGCGACCGCCACGCGCTGCTGCTCGCCACCAGAAAGCTGCGCCGGGCGGTGGGTGAGGCGGTGTCCCAGCCCCAGCGCGCCCAGCAACGAGGTTGCCCGCGCCTCCGCCGCCGGACGAGCGGTGCCGTGGATCAGCTGCGGCAGCACCACATTCTCCGCCGCCGAGAAATCCGGCAACAGGTGGTGGAACTGATAGACGAAGCCGAGCGCCTCCCGGCGCACGCGCGTTCGCCCGTCATTGTCGAGCTTCGCGGCTTCCTCGCCGGCGATGCGGATCGATCCCTCGAACCCGCCCTCCAGCAGCCCCACCGCCTGCAACATGGTGGACTTGCCCGAGCCGGAAGGACCAAGCAGCGCGACGATCTCGCCCGCGCCGACGTGCAGGTCCACGCCGCGCAGCACCTCGATCACCACCTCGCCCTGCCGGAAGCTGCGCTTCAGGCCGGTGACGGTCAGGGCGTCGCCGCCGGTCTCACTCATAACGCAGCACCTGCACCGGATCGGTATTCGCCGCCTTGAACGCGGGATAGAGCGTGAACAGGAAGGCCGAGCCGATCGCCAGCGCCACAATCGCCAGCACCTCGACCGGATCGGTCTTGCTCGGCAGCTCGGTGAGGAAGCGGATCGAGGGATCCCACAGGTTCTGCCCGGTCACGAACTGGATCGCGTTCACCACCGCCTGGCGGAAATAGAGGAAGATGAAGCCCAGGATCACGCCCGCACCTGTGCCCAGCGTGCCGATGGTGACGCCCACCGTCATGAACACGCGCACCATCGCCCCGCGCGAGGCGCCCATCGTCCGCAGGATCGCGATGTCGCGCGTCTTGGCGCGCACCAGCATGATGAGCGACGACAGGATGTTGAACACCGCCACAAGGATGATGAGCGACAGCACCACGAACATCGCCACCCGCTCCACCGCCAGCGCCTCGAACAGACTGGCGTTCATCGATCGCCAGTCGCTTACCACGCCCTGCCGGCCAACGCGGTCGGCCAGCGGCGCGAGAATGGTGGCCACCTTGTCGGCATCCACCGTCTCGATCTCCACCATGCCGACCGAATCGCCCAGCATCAGCAGCGTCTGCGCGTCGGCGATCGGCATGATGACGAAGGCCTTGTCGTAATCGTACACCCCCACCTCGAAGATGGCGGCCACCGTGTAGCTGACGATGCGCGGCACCGTGCCGAACGGCGTCGTCTGCCCCTGCGGGCTGATGAGGCTGATCTGCCCGCCCACGTTGGCGCCCAGCGCTTCGGCCAGCCGCGCGCCGATCGCCACGTTGCCGCTGCCCGGCGTCACCCGCATCATGCTGCCTGCGACGACCTTCTGCTGGATCACGGTGTTGGTGCGGATATCCTCGGGCAGCATCCCGCGCACCAGCACGCCTTCCACCCGCCCCTCGTAACTGGCCATCAGCGGCTGCTGGATCAGCGGGGTCGCCTGGGTGATGCCGGGGGTGGTGCGCGCCTGTTTCACGATATCCCGCCAGTCCGGCAGGCGACCGCCATAGCCCTGCACCACGGCGTGGCCGTTCAGCCCGATGATCTTGTCGAACAGTTCGGCGCGAAAGCCGTTCATCACGGACATGACGATGATGAGCGCGGCGACCCCCAGCATCACCGCGACGAGACTGATCGAGGCGACGACGAAGATGAACCCCTCGCCCTTGCCCGGCAACAGATAGCGCCGGGCGATCATCCGTTCGTAGCTGGTCAGGATCACGAGCCGCTGCTCATGCGGACAGCCTTGCCAGCGCCGCGTCCGGCGACAGCTCGGTCTTCTCGCCGGTCGCGCGGTTCTTCAACTCCACCACGCCGTTCGCCAGCCCCTTGGGGCCGATCACCAGCTGCCACGGCAGGCCGATCAGGTCCATCGTGGCGAACTTGGCGCCGCCGCGCTCGTCACGGTCGTCGTACAGCGTCTCGACGCCGGCCGCCGTCAGCTTCGCATAGAGGTCGTCGGCGGCGGCGGTGCAGGCGGCATCGTCGGCGCGCATGTTGATGAGGCCCACCTTGTACGGCGCCACCGCCTCGGGCCACACGATGCCCTTGTCGTCATGGCTCGCCTCGATGATCGCGCCGACCAGCCGCGACACGCCGATGCCGTAGCTGCCCATCTGCGGCACCACGTCGGTGCCGTCCGGCCCCTGCACCTTCATCCCCATGGCGGCGGAATATTTGGTGCCGAAGAAGAAGATGTGCCCCACCTCGATCCCGCGCGACTGTTTCAGGGCATCGCCCGCCGCCGCCTCGCGCGCCTCGTCGCGCTTCTCGTCGGTGGCGGCGTAATCGGCGGTGAGGCCGGAGACGAACGTCTGCAACGCCTCCGCGTCGTCGGCGTCCACGTCGAGCGCGCGGTCCGCTTCCCAGTTGGTGTGGTAGAACACGTCGCTCTCGCCGGTGGGGGCGAGCACGATGAACTCGTGCGAAAGGTCGCCGCCGATCGGGCCGGTATCCGCCTGCATCGGGATCGCGCGCAGCCCCAGCCGCGCATAGGTGCGCAGATACGCCACGAACATGCGGTTATAGCTGTGGCGCGCGCCCGCCTCGTCCAGATCGAACGAATAGGCGTCCTTCATCAGGAACTCGCGCCCGCGCATCACGCCGAAGCGCGGCCGCACCTCGTCGCGGAACTTCCACTGGATGTGATAGAGCGTGCGCGGCAGATCGCGGTAGCTGCGGGCGGCGTCGCGGAAGATGGCGGTAATCATCTCCTCGTTCGTCGGGCCGAACAGCATCTCGCGATCGTGGCGGTCGGTGATCCGCAGCATTTCCGGCCCGTAGGCGTCGTAGCGGCCGGACTGGCGCCACAGGTCGGCCGGTTGCAGTGTGGGCATCAGCAGCTCGATGGCGCCGGCCCGGTCCTGTTCCTCGCGCACGACCTGCTCGATCTTGCGCAGCACGCGATGGCCCAGCGGCAGCCAGGCGTAGATGCCGGCGGCGGTCTGGCGGACCAGCCCCGCGCGCAACATCAGCTTGTGACTGACGATCTGCGCGTCGGCGGGCGATTCCTTCATGACGGGCAGGAAGTGACGGGTAAGGCGCATGCTGCTCTCGATCCTGTATGGTCCCCCGCGCTCTAGAGCGTCCACGCCGCCGGGGAAAGCGCCCTGCGGTGGTGGCCGCCGTGGATCGTCCGCCCGCCGGTGCCGCCTGTTGCCGATTCACCACAGACCCCGTCATTCCGCACCAGCTGGCGACAACGACGATGACACAAAAGAGAAACGTCGCTACCCAAGGTTCCACGAACACAGGCGCAAGGCCATGGTTCGGGGAGGCCTCGGCGCCCCGTGGTTTCGTTCGGGGGGACGAACACCGCGTGCGGGCGCCGAGCCGACTACAAGGGGGTTGACGAGCTTTCGTCACGCGGGCGCCCGGATTGCCGAACGGCAGTCCGGGCGTTCGTCTTTCCGGACCCGATCCGCTTCTTCGGCGTTTCTCCATTCCCACTCAGGAGAAACGACATGGCCAGCCAGCCCCCCGTCCCCGAAACGCCGAACGAAGGCCCGGTCGATGCACCGATCCCCTCGCCGGCCGATCCCATTCCGGCCGCGCCGACCGATCCGGTCTGATCCGCACGCCCGATTTACGATCTGCTAACCGTGGCGGGGTATCATCCCCGCCATGGTCTTTCCGTTTCGCGCCAGTTCGATATTCCGCAACCGATGGATCGCGCTGCTCTGGGCGGTGGGGATCTGCTTCACCGCCTCTGAAATCGTCGACAGTCTTTCGAGCGTGACGAACAAGCCGAAATCCCCTCAAGCCGCTGCGGCATCCCCGGACAGCGGCGATCCGGTTGCGGCGGTGCTCGGTGCCCCCCCCCCCGGCGATGCCCCGGTTATCGAGGCGCAGGCGCGCTAGGCGGGCCGCCAGTCCGGATTACTGGACAGAGGCCCGCCGCGCCGTGAAGAAATCGAGCATTTCCACGCCGACCCACCCGTACACGTAGTTGAGATAATAGAGCCCGAACACCACGAGGGAGAGCCAGGTCGTCCAGATCGCGGTGCGCTTCAGGCTGAAGCGCGGTGGCGCGCCATATGCCTGCCCCGGCACCTGCACCTCCGCCTCGTTGCTCGACCGCAGGCGGAAGGGCAGCACGAAGAACAGGCACAGCGACCAGAACAGCGGATAAAGCGCGAGGATCGATGAAAACTTCATCGTCCGATCCCCGCAACCGGCGCAGCCCCCGCCCTCATCACACGCGGATGATCGACACGTCGACCACCGGCTTCTTGCCCGTCCACTGCGTCGCGCGACGGCGCACGGCCAGACGGATCGTTTCGCGCAGCCGGGCCTCGTCGCGCGCGCCCTCCGCCACCGCCTTGGCAGCGGCATCGCGCGATTCGGCGAGGAAATCGTCACGATCCTCCTCCACCGGGATGCCCTGGATCGTCACGGCCGGCTCCCCGCGCAGCTTGCCCGCCTTGTCCAGCGCCACGGTAACGGCGATCAGCCCGTTCAGCGACACCTTGCGCCGCTCGTTCATCGTCGTGCCGTCCGCCGGCAGGATCACGTCGCCGTCGAGGATCAGGCGGCCGACCCGCTCATGCCCCACCAGCGCCGGGCCGTTGGGGGCGAGGCGGATGACGGTGCCGTTCTGCTGGATCACCGCATTCTCGATCCCCTCCTCCATGCCGAAGCGGGCCTGCTCGGCCATGTGGCGCATCTCGCCGTGGACGGGCAGCAGGATCTCGGGGCGGATCCACTTGTACATCAGCGCCAGTTCCGGCCGCCCGGGATGGCCCGAGACGTGGACGTGCGCCTGCCGGTCGGTAATCATGTTGATGTTCTTGCCGGCCAGCACGTTCTGGATTCGGCCGATCGCCATCTCGTTGCCGGGGATCTGCTTGGACGAGAAGACGACCGTATCGCCCTCCGACAGCTTGATCTGGTGGCTGCCGAACGCCACACGGGCGAGCGCGGCGCGGCTCTCGCCCTGCCCGCCGGTGGCGATAATCATCACGTCGCGCGGCGGCAGGCGCATCGCCTCGTCGAAGCCGATCGTCTCGGGGAAGTTCTTGAGATAGCCGGTCGCCTTGGCCACCTTGATGATCTTGTCGAGCGAGCGCCCCGCCACGCACAACTGGCGGTTGGTATCGCGTGCCACCTCGCCCAGCGTCTGCACGCGCGCGGCGTTGCTGGCGAAGGTGGTGACGAGCACGCGACCCGTGGCGGCGCCGATCACCGCATCCAGCCCCTCGCGCACCGCCGCCTCGGAGCCGGAGGCCTTGTCGTTGAACACGTTGGTGGAATCGCACACCAGCGCAAGAATGCCCTTGTCGCCGATCGCCTCGAGCTCGGCGGCGGTGGAGAAGGCACCGAGTTGAGGATCCTCGTCGATCTTCCAGTCGCCGGTGTGCATGATCCGGCCGTACGGCGTCTCGATCAGCAGCGCGTTGCCCTCGGGGATCGAGTGCGCCAGCGGCACATAGGTGAAGCCGAACGGCCCGAGCTGGAAGCTGCCCTCGTTCTTGATGACGTGAAGCTTGACCTTGTTGCCCAGCCCCTCCTCTTCCAGCTTGCCGCGGATCAGCCCGGCGGTGAACGGCGTGGCATAGAGCGGCACGCCGAGATCGGCGGCGAGATAGGGGATCGCGCCGATATGGTCCTCGTGCCCGTGGGTCAGCACGATGCCGAGCAGATCCTTGCGGTTGCGCTCGATGAAGTCGAGATCGGGCAGGATCAGGTCGATGCCCGGATAGCTGGGATCGCCGAAGGTGAGGCCGAGATCGACCATCACCCATTTGCCCTGCGTGCCGTAGAGGTTCACGTTCATGCCGATCTCCCCCGATCCGCCGAGCGCGAGGAAGAGGAGTTCGTTGCCGGGTTTCGTCACTTGGATTCCGTTCGGATGAGGCGCTCGGGGATCACCCCGTCGTGCGCTGGTGCAGCAGGGCAAGGCCCTGGATGGTAAGGTCCGGCTCGATCGCGTCGAAGATATCGGTGCGCTTGTCGAACAGGGTGGCGAGGCCGCCGGTGGCGATGACTTTCACCGGGCGGCCGATTTCGGTTTTCAGGCGCGCGACGAGGCCTTCCATCATCGCGACATAGCCCCAGAAGATGCCGACGTGCATCTGATCCTCGGTGGTGCGGCCGATCACACTGGCATCGCGTGGCGGCTCGATGGCGAGGCGGGGCAGCTTGGCGGCGGCGGAGACGAGCGCGTCCAGCGAAAGGTTGATGCCCGGCGCGATGATGCCACCTTTGTATGCGCCGCCATAATCGACCACATCATAGGTGGTCGCGGTGCCGAAGTCGATCACGATCAGGTCGCCTGGATGGGTGCGGTGCGCGGCGATCACATTGAGTGCGCGATCGGCGCCCACGGTACTCGGCTCCACCACATCCAGTTCGATACCATAGACGGCCGGCGCCTGGCCGGCGACGAGCGCGGTAACACCGAAATACTTGCTCGCCAGCACCTGAAGATTGTGCAGCGCGCGGGGCACCACGGTGCCGATGATGACGCCGGTCACGGCTTCGCGGGTAAAGCCCTCAAGTTGCAACAGCTGCACCAGCCACACCGCATATTCGTCGGCCGTGCGGCGCGGGTCGGTGGCGATCCGCCAGCGTGCGCGGATCTCCAGCCCCTCACCCACGAGGGCGAAGACGATATTGGTGTTGCCGGCGTCGATCGCGAGCAGCATGGCGCGCCCTTCAGAGCAGGAAGACATCGCCGGCGTGCATGACATGGCGCGATCCATCCGCCAAGCGCAGCCGCAGCGCACCGTCTTGCTCGAGACCGTCGAACAGGCCCTCCAGCGCCTCGCCGCTCCCGCCGTGGGCCACCAGCGGCGTGCCAACGGGGAAGGCGCAGGCCAGCCAGCGCGCGCGAACCGGTGCCAGTCCCTCGCCCCGCCAGCGCCCGAGCCACGACGCAAACGCCTCGGCCAGATCACTCAGGAACATGGCCGGCTCGGGCGCGGCGATGCCGGCAGCGGGCAGGCTGGTGACGGGCCGCTCGGGAATGTCGGGATGACCGGCAAGGTTGACGCCGAAGCCGACCACGACCGCCTCACCCCGTTTCTCGAGCAGAATGCCGGAAAGTTTCGCCCCGTCCAGCAGCAGGTCGTTCGGCCACTTGATCCGGAGATTGCCGGTATGCGGGCCGAGATGGGCGGCCAGTACCTGATGGAGCGCCACGGCGGCGACCAGCGCAAGCGTGGCCGGCGGCGGATCGCCCCGCACGATGCGGACAGGCGTACTGGCGTGGAGATTGCCGGCGATGCTTCCCCAGGCCCGGCCGTGCCGCCCGCGCCCGCCCGTTTGCCGCACCGCCCGCAGCCACAGCCCCTCGGTGGCGCCCGCAGCGGCCAATGCCGCGACATCGTCGTTGGTCGAGCCCGTCTCGGCGATGGTCCGCAACTCGAGCGTCACCGCCCGCCTACACCGATCAGAACAGCGACCGCGCCGCCGCGAGGCTCGCCGCGCCCAGCGCCGGGATCGCGAGATAGCCCAGTGGCGAGACGAACAGCGCCGACACCGCGATCAGTGTGCCTTCGGTATAGCTGGTGACGGGCGCGTAAGCTGGTGCCGGCTCGTCGAAGTACATCGTCTTGACAATCTTGAGATAATAAAAGGCACCGATCACCGAGGTGGCAATACCGACCATCGCCAGCGGCCACAGGCCCACGCCGACGACCGCATCGAACACGAGGAACTTCGGCCAGAAACCGAACAGCGGCGGGATGCCGGCAAGGCTGAACATGAACATCGCAAACGCCGCTGCCAGCGCCGGCCGCGTCCGCGACAGGCCGGAAAGGCTTTCGATCGTCTCGATCGGCTCGCCTGCCGCATTTCGCATCTGCAACACGCACAGGAAGCTGCCGAGCGTCATGGCGACATAGACGGCCATATACGTCATCACCGCCGCCACGCCTTCGGCCGTCCCCGCCACGAGCCCAAACAGCGCAAAGCCGACGTTGTTGATCGAGGAATAGGCCAGTAGCCGCTTGATGTTGGTCTGCCCGATCGCCGCGACACCGCCAAGGATCGTGGAAGCGAGCGCCGAGAAAATCACGATCTGCTGCCACGCCGACGATGCCGGCCCCATCGCCTCGACCGCGACGCGCACCAGCAATGCCATCGCCGCGACCTTGGGGGCGGAGGCGAAGAAGGCCGTCACCGGCGTCGGCGCGCCTTCGTACACGTCCGGCGTCCACATATGGAACGGTACGGCGCTGATCTTGAAGGCGAGACCCGCCATCACGAATACCAGCCCGAACAGCTCGCCGGTGGACAGCCCGTCACCGAACGCCCGCGCCACGCCGCTGAACAGAGTGGTGCCGGTGAAGCCATAGACCAGCGAGATTCCATACAGCAGGATGCCGCTGGCAAGCGCGCCCAGCACGAAATACTTCAGGCCAGCCTCGGCCGACCGGCTGTCACGTCGCATGAAGCTGGCGAGCACATAGGCGGCGAGGCTCTGGAGTTCGAGGCCGACATACAGGGTAAGCATGTCGCCCGCCGATACCATCATGCCCATCCCGATCGACGAGAGCAGGATCAGGATCGGATATTCGGCACGCAGCGGCGCTGCCCGCTCGAAGAAGCGGGGCGCGACCACCACCGACACGGCGGCGGCGATATAGATCAGCAGCTTGGCGAAGGCGGAAAAGGCGTCGGCGTGGTACAACCCGTCGAACGCGAGTCCGCCGCCGTTGGCCGGGAACAATGCGGCCAGTGCAGCGACGCCGAGCAAAGCGGCAGAAGCCCAGGTGACCGCACGCGTCGCGCTATCACCGACGAACGCGGCGACCATCAGCAGCGCCAGCGAGCCGACCGACAGGATCAGTTCGGGCAACGTCAGCAGCAGAGAAGCGGTATTCGACATCAGTGTGCGACCCCATGCGCGGCAACGACCGGCGCGCCATGACCTTCACCGTGCGCAGGAGCGGCGGCCCGCCCGGCGGTCGGCCGTCCGTCGCCCCCCGGCCATGCGCGATCGACGCGTGCGAGCACGACGCCGACGTCCCGGCGCATTGGCTGGATGAAGCTTTCCGGATAAATCCCCATCCACATCACGACGAGTGCGATCGGCACCAGCAGCGCGATCTCGCGGCCGTTGATATCGGTCATCGCCGCGACGTCCGGCTTGTCGAGCACGCCGTAAACGACGCGGCGATAGAGATAGAGCATGTACGCCGCGCCGAGCACGATCCCGGTCGTCGCGACGAATGCTACCCAGCTGTTCGCCTGATAGGATCCCATCAGGCTAAGGAACTCGCCGACGAAGCCGCTCGTGCCGGGCAGGCCGACCGAGGCCATCGTGAACAGCAGGAAAAGGATGGCATAGCGCGGCATGTTCGTTGCCAGCCCGCCGTACCGCGCGATCTCGCGGGTATGCAGCCGGTCATAGATCACGCCGACGCAGAGGAACAGCGCGCCAGACACGAGGCCATGGCTCAGCATCACCAGCATCGCGCCCTCGATGCCCTGGCGGTTGAAGGTGAACAGCCCGATCGTCACGAACGCCATGTGCGCGACCGACGAATAGGCGATCAGCTTCTTCATGTCGGTCTGCACCAGCGCGACGAGCGAGGTGTAGACGATCGCCACCATCGACAGGCCCATCACTACCCAGAACAACTCGGCCGACGCCTGCGGGAACATGGGTAACAGGAAGCGGATGAACCCGTAGCCGCCCATCTTCAGCAGCACGCCTGCGAGAATCACCGACCCGGCGGTCGGCGCCTGGACGTGCGCGTCGGGTAGCCAGGTGTGCACGGGCCACATCGGCATCTTCACCGCAAACGAGGCGAAGAAGGCGAGCCACAGCCACGTCTGCGCCTGCACGGGGAAATCGTGCGCCATCAGCGTCGGGATGTCGGTGGTGCCCGCCTCGCGGACCATCCACAGCATCGCGATCAGCATCAGCACCGAGCCGAGCAGGGTATAGAGGAAAAACTTGTAGCTCGCGTAGATCCGCTCGGCCCCGCCCCAGATCCCGATGATGAGATACATCGGGATCAGGCCGGCCTCGAAGAAGATATAGAACAGGAACAGATCCTGCGCGCCGAACACGCCGATCATCAGCGTTTCCATCAGCAGGAACGCCGCCATATATTCGGGAACGCGCTTGCTGATCGCCTCCCAAGAGGCACCGATGCAGATCGGCATCAGGAACACCGAGAGCATGATGAGCAGCAGCGCGATGCCGTCGATCCCCATCGCCCAGGCGAAACGCCCGAACAGATCGACATGCTCGACGAACTGCCACTGCGCGCCGCCGGCGTCGTAGTTGAGCCACAGCACCACACCGAGCGCGAAGTCGATCAGCGTGGCGATCAGCGCGGACCAGCGCGCGTTGTTCGCCCGCGTCGCCTCGTCGCCGGGGGCGAACAGGCACCACAGGGCTGCGGCGGCGGGCACCGCGATCATGATCGTGAGGATGGGAAAACCGTTCATATCAGCGCGTCATCGCCCAGGTCGCGGCGGCGGCGAGGCCGAGCAGCATCACCAGCGCGTAGGTGTAGAGATAGCCCGACTGGAGCCGGCGGGCGGCGGCACCGCTCCCCACGACCAGCTTGGCGATGCCGTTCGGCCCGAAGCGGTCGATCGTCCCCTGATCGCCACGCCGCCAGAAGAAGCGGCCGATGGCAAAGGCGGGGATCACGAACAGCACATGGTACAGCTCGTCGAAATACCACTTGTTGAGCAGAAAGGCGTAGAGACCGCGGAACGTGCTCGTGAAGCGCGCCGGGATGCTCGTGTCGAGGATGTAGGCCCACAGTGCGAGCAGGAAGCCTGTCACCATCACGACCGTGGCCGACAGCTTCACCCACAGCGGAACGCCATGCATCGCATGCATCAGATGGGCGTCGAAAGCGACCGACCCCTTCCAGAATTCGACACCATGTTCCGCGTCGAGGAAAGGTGTGTGGAACAGGAAGCCGGAGAAAATTGCCCCGAACGCCAGCACACCGAGCGGAACCAGCATCGGGAACGGGCTTTCATGCGGGTGATAGCCAGCCGTGCCATGCTTCACGTCGTCAGCCCCGGCATCATGCGCGTGAGGCTCCGACCCGGCGCCCTCGTCGGGGGCGGCGTGATCGGCGTAATGGGCGTGCGCGGCGGCGTGATCGTCATGGCCGTGTCCATGCGCATCATGAACGGCATGCTGGATATGCTCGGAAGCAGCCCAGCGCGCCTTGCCGAAGAAGGTGAGGAACACCAGCCGCCACGAGTAGAAGCTCGTCAACAGCGCCGCGACCACCGCGACGAAGAACGCGATGCCCCCCGCCGTCGTGCCACGCGCATAGGTCGCCTCGATGATCGCGTCCTTGGAATAGAAACCCGCGAACCCGAACACGTCGACGATACCGACACCCGTGATCGCCAGCGTGCCCGCCATCATCGCCAGGAACGTAAGCGGGATGTGTTTCCGCAGCGCGCCATAGAACCGCATGTCCTGCTCATGGTGCATCGCATGGATGACCGAGCCCGCCCCGAGGAACAGCAGCGCCTTGAAGAAGGCGTGAGTGAACAGGTGGAACATCGCCGCCCCATAGGCACCGACACCGGCGGCGAAGAACATGTAGCCCAGCTGCGAGCAGGTGGAATAAGCGATCACTCGCTTGATGTCGGTCTGTACCGTGCCCACCGTCGCGGCGAACAGCGCGGTGGCGGCCCCGACGTAAGTGACGACGGTCAGCGCCGTCTGGCTCATCTCGAACATCGGCGACAGGCGGCACACCATGAACACGCCCGCCGTCACCATCGTGGCGGCATGGATCAGCGCGGAGACCGGCGTCGGGCCCTCCATCGCGTCCGGCAGCCAGGTGTGCAGGCCGAGCTGCGCGGACTTGCCCATCGCGCCGACGAACAGCAGCAGGCAGAGCAACGTCATCGTATCGACGCGCCCGCCGAGGAAGCCGATCGTCGAACCGGCCATGCCCGGTGCCGCCGCGAGGATCGCCGGGATCGAGACCGTGCCGAACACGAGGAACGTCCCGAAGATCCCAAGCGAGAAACCGAAATCACCCACGCGGTTGACCACGAAAGCCTTGATCGCCGCCGCATTGGCCGAGGGCTTGTGATACCAGAAACCGATCAGCAGATAGGAGGCGAGGCCGACCCCTTCCCAGCCGAAGAACATCTGGACGAGGTTGTCGCTCGTCACCAGCATCAGCATCGCGAAGGTGAACAGAGACAGGTAGCTGAAGAAGCGCGGCTGATCCGGATCCTCCGCCATATAGCCCCAGCTATAAAGGTGGACGAGCGCGGACACGCTCGTCACCACCACCAGCATCACTGCCGTCAGCGTATCGACGCGCAACGCCCAATCCACGCTCATGTCACCCGAGCGAATGAAGGTGAGCACTGGCTCGACGTGAGCGGTCATTCCGCCGCCGAGGAAGCCGAGGAAGATCGGCCACGACAGCGCGCAGGAGACGAACAGCAGCCCGGTCGTCAGCAGTTTGACGACGGTGTTGCCGAGTGCGCGATTACCCAGCCCGCCGACGATGGCGGCCAGCAACGGCAGGAAGACGATGAGCTTGATCACGGGAGCGTCAGCCCTTCATCCGGTTGATATCGTCCACCGCGATCGTGCCGCGGCCACGGAAATAGATGACGAGGATCGCCAGACCGATCGCCGCCTCGCCGGCGGCCACGGTCAGCACGAACATCGCGAAGACCTGGCCGACGAGATCGCCGAGATAGGCCGAGAAGGCGACGAAGTTGATGTTCACCGAGAGCAGGATCAACTCGATCGCCATCAGGATGATGATGACGTTCTTCCGGTTGAGGAAGATACCGAACACCCCCAGTGCGAACAGCACCGCCGAAACGAACAGGTAATGCTGCAGCCCGATCACAGATCCATCCCCTGCCCGACCGGCTGGTCGATCTTGCGGACCGCGTCCTGCGGCCGGCGCTTCACCTGCTGCGACACGTTCTGCGGACGGGTGCCGCTGCGCGTGCGATGGGTCAGCACGATCGCGCCGATCATCGCCACCAGCAGCACGAGGCCCGCGCCCTCGAAGATGAACAGATAGCGCGTGTAGATGAGCGTCCCGAGCGCCTCGATGTTCGGCACCCCTTCCGGCACCGGCGCCACCGAGGCGGACAGCGCAATGCCGCCTGCGCTCCACGCGGACACCGCGAAGATCATCTCGGCCGACAGCACCAGCACGAGCAGCACGCCGAACGGCAGATATTGGGCATAGCCGGCACGCAGCTCGGCGAAGTCGATGTCCAGCATCATCACCACGAACAGGAACAGCACCGCCACGGCGCCGACGTACACGATCACCAGCAGCATCGCGATGAACTCGGCGCCGACCAGCACCATCAGCCCCGCCGCGTTGAAGAAGGACAGGATGAGCCACAGCACGCTGTGCACCGGGTTCCGCGCGACGATGGTGAGCGCGGCGGACGCGATCACCAGCGTGGCGAACAGGTAGAAGGCGATCGTCTGGATCACGGTACTGGCAAGCCCCTTACGGAGAGTCGTTCGGCGAAGTCGGGCGCGGCTTAACGGTAGGGCGCGTCGGCGGCAAGGTTCGCCGCGAGCGCCCGCTCCCACCGATCCCCGTTCGCGAGCAGCTTGCCCTTGTCGTAGATCAGTTCCTCGCGGGTTTCGGTCGAATATTCGAAGTTCGGCCCTTCGACGATCGCATCGACCGGGCACGCCTCCTGGCAGAAACCGCAGAAGATGCACTTGGTCATGTCGATGTCGTAGCGCGTCGTACGGCGGCTGCCGTCGTCGCGCGGCTCGGCCTCGATCGTGATCGCCTGCGCCGGGCACACCGCCTCGCACAGCTTGCACGCGATGCAGCGTTCCTCGCCGTTCGGGTAGCGACGCAGGGCATGTTCGCCGCGAAACCGGGGGCTTAGCGGGTTCTTCTCATGCGGATAGTTGATCGTCGCCTTGGCCTTGAAGAAATATCGCAGGGTCAGCGCGTGCGCCTTCACGAATTCCCACAGGGTGAATGTTTTGACGAGATGAGCGAGGCCCATGGTCAGACTCCGTAGCGCGTGAGCATCAGGTAACCCGACACGAGGAAGATCCAGAAAAGCGAGATCGGCAGGAATATCTTCCAGCCCAGTCGCATCAGCTGATCGTAGCGATACCGTGGCACCGTCGCCTTGATCCACGACATCACGAAGAAGAAGAACAGGATCTTGCCGAAGAACCAGAAGATACCCGGCACCAGATAGAGCGGCGCCCAGTCCACCGGCGGTAGCCACCCGCCCCAGAACAGGATGGCGTTCAGCGCGCACATAAGCAGCACGTTGCCATATTCGCCGAGCCAGAACAGCGCGAACGACATGGACGAATATTCGGTCTGGTAGCCGGCGACGAGTTCGCTCTCCGCCTCGGTCAGGTCGAACGGGGTGCGCCCGGTTTCCGCCATCGACGAGATCAGGAACACCACCGCCATCGGGAACAGCAGCGGGTTGAACGCGAACCCGTTGATGAACCCAAAGATATGCGCCCGCTGCGCCTCGATGATACCGGACAGGTTGAACGTCCCCGCCCACAGCACCACCGTCACCAGCACGAAGCCGATCGACACCTCGTAGCTCACCATCTGCGCGGCGGCGCGAATGGCGGAGTAGAACGGATATTTCGAGTTCGACGCCCAGCCCGCCAGGATGATGCCGTACACGCCGAGCGAGGAGATCGCGAGAATGTAGAGCAGTCCGACATTGACGTTGGCGAGCACCATGCCCGGCCCGAACGGGATCACCGCCCACGCCAGCAGCGCGACCGTGAAGGTGATGATCGGCGCGATCAGGAACAGCCCCCGGTTCGCCGAGGACGGAATGATCGTTTCCTTGAGGAACACCTTCAGGCCGTCGGCGAAGCTTTGCAGCAGCCCGAACGGCCCGACCACGTTCGGTCCGCGCCGCAGCGCCATCGCCGCCCAGATCTTGCGATCGGCGTAGATGATCATCGCCACCGCCAGCATCAGCGGCAGCGCGATCAGCAGGATGCCGATGATCGTGGCGACGAACCAGCCGGCATCGTAACCGAGATAATTGGCGAAGAAAGCGGTCACTCGGCGGCCTCCGCATAATCGACGCCGTGGAGCAGTTCCGCCGAGCAGCGCTGCATCGTCTCGCTGGCGCGCGCGATCGGGTTGGTCAGGTAGAAGTCGGTGATCGGATAGACGATCGTGCCCGACACCGCCGGCCCGGCCGTGACGTCCGGCACATCACCCACGTCCGCCAGCCCTTCGGTCGCGAGATGCGGGTGTGCCGCGGCGATCGCCTGCTGCAACCCGGCCAGCGTATCGAACGGCAATGTCTTGCCAAGCGGATCGGACAATGCGCGCAGGATCGTCCAGTCCTCGCGCGCATCCCCCGGTGGGAAGACGGCGCGGTCGGCGCGCTGCACGCGGCCTTCCAGATTGACCCACGTTCCCGGCTTTTCGGCATAGGTCGCGCCGGGCAGGATCACGTCGGCCACGCGCACGCCGGCATCGCCATGCGTACCGATATAGACGGTGAAGGTGTCAGCGAACGCCGACAGGTCCGTTTCGTCCGCGCCGAGCAGGAACAAAGTCTTGAGCGACGATGCCTTCGCCCGGATCGCGTCGATGCCGCCATCGGCGGCAAAGCCGACGTCGAGCGCGCCGACCCGTGCCGCCGCCGTATGCAGCACGCCGAAATCAGCGCCCAGCCCGGCCGCCGCCGCACGTGCCGCCTCGTAGGCGCCCTCATGCGCCAGCGCGCCCATGCCCGCGATCACGATCGCATGCGGACCGTCGGTCAGCGTCTTGTTCGCCGCCTCGGGCAGATTGCCCAATACCGACAAGTCCTCGCCCAGCCACTCGACCGGATAGGTGAGATCGACCTCGGGGCCGATCGCGAGCACCTTGGCCCCCGCCTTCACCGCCTTGCGGATGCGGGTGTTGACCAGCGGCGCTTCCCAGCGCGGGTTGCTGCCGACGAGCAGGATGGCGCGTGCATCCTCCACCCCGGCGATGGTCGGCGTGAAACGATAGGCGGCTGGCGACGACACGTCGAAGCGTGCGCCATCCTGACGGCATTCGTGCAGGGTCGAGCCATAAGCGTCGAGCAACTGCTTCAGCGCGAAGATGCTTTCCACCTCTGCGAGATCACCGGCGATGGCCGCCACCTGATCGCCGGACGCGCCTTCCAGCGCGGTGGCGATCGCGGCGAACGCTTCGCCCCACGTCGCCTCGATCAGCCGACCGTTCCGGCGAACATAAGGCTTGTCCAGCCGCCGCCGCACCAGCCCGTCGACCGCGTGGCGGGTCTTGTCCGAGGCCCATTCCTCGTTCACCGCCTCGTTGATCCGTGGCAGGGCGCGCAGCACCTGCCGGCCGCGGCTGTCGAGCCGGATGTTGGTGCCGACCGCGTCCATCACGTCGATCGCCGGGGTCTTGTTCAGCTCCCACGGCCGCGCCTCGAACGCATAGGGCTTGGAGGTGAGCGCACCCACCGGGCACAGGGCGACGACGTTGCCCGACAGTTCGGAGGTGATCGCGCCCTCCAGATAGGAGGTGATCTGCATGTTCTCGCCGCGTCCGATCGCGCCGATCTCCTCGACGCCGGCGACTTCCTCGGCGAAGCGCACGCAGCGGGTGCACTGGATGCAGCGGGTCATCACCGTCTTGACGATGGGGCCCATATACTTCTCGGTCACGGCGCGCTTGTTCTCGTCGTAGCGGCTGTGGCCCTTGCCATAGGCGATCGACTGGTCTTGCAGGTCGCACTCGCCGCCCTGATCGCAGATCGGGCAATCGAGCGGGTGGTTGATGAGGAGGAACTCCATCACCCCCTCGCGCGCCTTCTTCACCATCGCGCTGTCGGTGCGGACTTCCTGCTTGTCGGCGGCGGGCAACGCACATGATGCCTGCGGCTTCGGCGGCCCCGGCTTCACCTCGACGAGGCACATGCGGCAGTTGCCGGCGATCGACAGCCGCTCATGATAGCAGAAACGCGGAATCTCGCGCCCCGCCGCCTCGCATGCCTGCAGAACGGTGGCGCCGGCGGGCACGGTGACTTCGACGCCATCGACGGTAAGAGTGGGCATCGCCCTATTTCCTCAATGTTCGGTATCGGCCAGACCGAGACGCTTCTCGATCCGGTCAACACGCATTTTGAGATCAGCCACGTCGCCCTGCATACCGCAGAGATACGTCCTTGTGCCGCGCATATGATCCTCTATCGAGGACGGCTGCGGCCCTTGAGAAACCTGCTCGCGCATGATCTGCCCGACATCGCCCTGAATATTCTTCAGAACTTCGAACATCGAGTCTTCCCGCCCCGTCATTCCGCCGCCACCGCGAGCGGCGTCCGATGCTCGTTGATGCGACGCTCGATCTCCGGGCGGAAATGGCGGATCAGCCCCTGGATCGGCCACGCGGCGGCATCGCCCAGCGCGCAGATCGTGTGGCCTTCCACCTGCCGGGTCACTTCCTCCAGCATGTCGATCTCGGAGATGTCGGCGTTGCCCTCGCGCAGCCGCTCCATCACCCGCCACATCCAGCCGGTGCCCTCGCGGCACGGGGTGCACTGGCCGCAGCTCTCATGCTTGTAGAAATAGCTGATCCTGCTGATCGCGCGCACGATGTCGGTGGACTTGTCCATCACGATCCCCGCCGCCGTGCCGAGGCCGGAGCCGAGCGCCTTCAACCCGTCGAAATCCATTGGCGCATCGATGATCTGCGCGGCCGGCACCAGCGGCACCGAGGAGCCGCCGGGTATCACCGCCAACAGATTGTCCCACCCGCCACGAATGCCGCCGCCATGCTTGTCGACGAGTTCGCGGAAGCTGATGCCCATCGCCTCCTCGACCACGCACGGCGTGTTCACATGGCCGGAAAGCTGAAACAGCTTCGTACCCACGTTGCCCGCGCGACCGATCCCGGCGAACCACGCCGGCCCGCGCCGCAGGATCGTCGGCACGACCGCGATCGACTCGACGTTGTTCACCGTCGTCGGGCAACCGTACAGGCCCACGCCGGCCGGAAACGGCGGCTTCAGGCGCGGCTGGCCCTTTTTGCCCTCGATGCTCTCGATCTGCGCGGTTTCCTCGCCGCAGATGTAGGCCCCCGCGCCGCGGTGGACGAACAGGTCGAAATCATAGCCCGACCCTGCGGCGTTCTTGCCGAGGAACCCACGATCATAGGCCTCCGCCACCGCCGCGAACAGCGTCTCGGCCTCGCGAATGAACTCGCCACGGATATAGATGTAGGCTGCCCGCGCGCGCATGGCGTAGCCGGCGATCAACGCGCCCTCGATCAGCTTGTGCGGATCGTGACGGATGATCTCGCGGTCCTTGCACGACCCCGGTTCGGACTCATCGGCGTTGATGACGAGGAAGCTGGGCCGGCCGTCCTTCGGCTCCTTGGGCATGAAGCTCCACTTCATGCCGGTCGGGAAACCGGCGCCGCCGCGCCCGCGCAGGCCCGATGCCTTGATGTCCTCGATCAGCTGGTCCTGCCCACGGGACATCAGCCCCTTGGTGTCGTCCCAGTCGCCGCGCCGGATCGCGGCGTCCACGTTCCATGGCTGGAAACCGTAGACGTTGGTGAAGATGCGGTCCTTGTCGTCGAGCATCAGCGACCCTTCCCGATCATCTTCTCGGCGAGGAAATAGGCCCCCACCGCCAGTGCGATACCGATCACCACCGCGACCAGCCGCAGCGCCAGGCCGAGCAGCGCGATCAACAGCCAGATCGCGAGGATGCCGACGAGGATCGCGATCAGCAGCGAGCCGAGCGCCCTCATGCCTGCGCCTCCGCCATATATTTCAGCGTCGTCGGACCGCCCTCGGGGCAGCTCGTCTGCCGGCCGTTCTGCGGGCCGGGCGTGGGTGTGCCACCCGAGGCCAGCGTTTCGAGGATCGCCGACATGCCGTCGAACGTCAGATCCTCATAATTGTCATCGTTGATCTGCACCATCGGCGCATTGGCGCAGGCACCCAGACACTCCACCTCGGTCAGCGTGAACAGGCCATCGGGCGTCGTGCGCCCCTTCGCCAGTCCGCGCTGCTTGCACGCGGCGAACACGTCGTCGGAGCCACGCAGCATGCACGGCGTCGTGCCGCACACCTGCACATGATAGCGGCCGACCGGCGCCATATTATACATAGTGTAGAAGCTGACGACCTCGTACGCGCGGATGTACGGCATGTTCACCGCCTTGGCGACATACTCGATCACCGGCACGGGCAGCCACCCTTGGGTCTGCGTTTCCGCCCCCACCTGCCGCTGTGCCAGATCGAGCAGCGGCATGATCGCCGAATGCTCGCGCCCCGGCGGATAGCGGCCGATCATGGATTTGGCGGTCGTCTCGTTCTCGGCAGTCCAGGCGAAACAGCCCCAGCGCGCGCGGACTTCGGCCTCGTCGGGAGTGGGCGCGGCGTCGCTCAACGGTCGCACTCCCCGAACACGACGTCGATCGCCGAGAGGACGGCGGTGGTGTCGGCCAGCATGTGACCCTTCATCATGAAATCCATCGCCTGCAAATGGCTGAACGCGGTCGGGCGGATCTTGCAGCGGTACGGCTTGTTCGATCCGTCGGCGACCAGATACACGCCGAACTCGCCCTTGGGGCTTTCGGTCGCGACGTACACTTCGCCCTCCGGCACATGGAAACCCTCGGTGTAGAGCTTGAAGTGATGGATCAACGCCTCCATCGAGCGCTTCATTTCGCCGCGCTTGGGCGGGACCACCTTGCGATCGTCGCTGGCGATCGGCCCTTCGGGCATTTCGGCAAGGCACTGCTTCATGATCCGCGCGGACTGGCGGACTTCCTCCACGCGCACCATGAAACGATCGTAGCAATCACCCTTGGTCCCGACCGGCACATCGAACTTCATCCGGTCGTACACGTCGTACGGCTGAGCCTTGCGTAAGTCCCACGGCACGCCCGCCGCGCGGATCATCGGCCCGGAGAAGCCCCACGCGATCGCGTCGTCACGGCTCACCGTGCCGATATCGACATTGCGCTGCTTGAAGATACGGTTGTCGGCCACGAGGCTGATCGCGTCCTCGAACAGGCGCGGCAGCCGGGTATCAAGCCAGTCGCCGATGTCGGCCAGCAACTTGAGCGGCACGTCCTGATGCACGCCACCGGGGCGGAAATAGGCCGCATGCATCCGCGCGCCGGAGGCCCGCTCGTAGAAGTTCATCGTGTCTTCGCGGATCTCGAACAGCCACAGGTTCGGCGTCATCGCGCCGACGTCCATCACGTGCGAACCGAGGTTCAGCATGTGATTCGAGATACGGGTCAGCTCGGCGAACAGCACGCGCAGATATTGCGCGCGCAACGGCACCTCCAGCCCGAGCAGCTTCTCGATGGCGAGCACATAGCTGTGCTCCATGCACATCGGCGAGCAGTAATCGAGCCGGTCGAAATAGGGCAGCGCCTGCAGATACGTCTTGTATTCGATCAGCTTCTCGGTGCCGCGATGGAGCAGGCCGACATGCGGATCGACCCGTTCGACGATCTCGCCGTCAAGTTCCATCACCATCCGCAGCACGCCATGCGCGGCCGGATGCTGCGGGCCGAAATTGATCGTGTAGTTCTGGATCTCGACATCGCCCGGCGTCGGGTCGGCAGGTGTCTCCGCCGCTTCCAGTTCCAACACGCGCAGATCCTGCGGGTCGTGAAGGTCGGTCATTTCTTTCCTCCGTCCTTCGCGATGTCATCCGCCTTCATCGGGGTCGGCGCGCCCTTCGCCTCGGGCTGCGCCTTCTCGTCACCCGGCAGGATGTAGTCGGCACCTTCCCAAGGGCTCATGAAATCGAACCGGCGGAAATCCTGTGCCAGCTGCACCGGCTCGTACACCACGCGCTTCTCCGCCTCGGAGTAGCGCAGCTCGACGAAGCCGGAGAGCGGGAAGTCCTTGCGCTGCGGATGGCCGCGAAAGCCATAGTCGGTCAGGATGCGGCGCAGGTCCGGGTTGCCGTCGAACAGCACGCCGTACATGTCGTACACCTCGCGCTCCAGCCAGCCGGCCACCGGCCAAAGCCCGGTGATCGACGGGATCGGATCGGCCTCGTTCGTGCCGACATGCACGCGAATGCGATGATTGCGCGTCAGGCTGAGCAGGCAATAGACCGCCTCGAACCGCAGCGGGCGATCGGGCCAGTCGACCCCGGCGATCTCCATCAACTGCTGGTAGCCGAGCCGGTCGCGCAGGATCGTCATTGCCGCGACCAGATGATCGCGGTGGACGTGCAGCGCCACCTCGCCCACTTCATCACGCGCGTGCAACAGCGCCTCGCCGAGCGCTGCCTGCGCCTCTGCGATCACGCCGTCGTTGGCGGCATATTTCGGGTGCGGGCTGCTCATCGCTCGATCGTTCCCGACCGGCGGATCTTCCGCTGCAGCTGCATGATCCCGTACAACAGCGCCTCGGCGGTTGGCGGGCAACCGGGGACGTAGATATCCACCGGCACGATCCGGTCGCAACCGCGCACGACGCTGTAGCTATAGTGATAATAGCCGCCGCCGTTGGCACACGACCCCATCGAGATCACGTAGCGCGGCTCGCTCATCTGATCGTACACGCGGCGCAACGCCGGGGCCATCTTGTTGCACAAGGTGCCCGCCACGATCATCACGTCCGACTGGCGCGGGGAGGCGCGCGGCGCGGCGCCGAAGCGCTCCATGTCGTAGCGCGGCATGTTGACGTGGATCATCTCGACCGCGCAGCAGGCGAGCCCGAACGTCATCCACCACAGCGAGCCGGTCCGCGCCCACTGGAACAGGTCTTCCGTCGAGGTGACGAGAAAACCCTTGTCCTGCACCTGTGCCGACAGGTCCTGGAAAAAGGACTGGTCGGGCGGGGTGTTTTCCGTCGGCGATCCGAACGCCGTCGGCTGGGCAGCCAGTTCTACTCCCATTCGAGCGCTCCCTTCTTCCACGCATAGACAAAGCCCAGCGTGAGTTCGGCGAGGAAGATCATCATCGCCAGCCAGCCGCCGAAACCGATCGCACCGAGCGATACCGCCCACGGATATAGGAACGCTGCTTCGAGATCGAAGATGATGAACAGGATCGCGACGAGATAAAAACGCACGTCGAACTGCGCGCGGCTGTCCTCGAAGGCGGGGAAGCCGCACTCATATTCGGCCAGCTTGTCCGCATACGGGTTCGATGAGCCGGTCGCCTTGGAGACCAGCATCGGCAGCAGGACGAACGCGGTGGACAGCGCCAGCGCGACACCGAGGAACAGCAGGATCGGCAGATATCCGGCGGCGACCGACGCCATGACGATACTCCTTGCAGGCGGACACGCTGACGACCGGCGCATCCGCTAAGGCCCTTTCAGGCCGCCCGGCTTCTACGTCTGCCGCACCTGCGAAGCAAGCCGCGAGGGCGTGAGAATGACTCGCAAAATACCCCGTTCGCCGTCACTTAACTCGTGCGGATGGCACCAGCGACCAGCTTGTGCAGCTTGGTCTGCAACCCCTCGTTGGACGCGAGAAATTCGTTGCGTTCGAACACCTTGTCGCCACCGCGGAAGTCGCTGACGAAGCCGCCCGCCTCGCGCACCAGCAGCACGCCGGCCGACACGTCCCACGGCTGGAGATCGCTCTCCCAGAAGCCGTCGTAGCGCCCCGCCGCCACCCAGGCGAGATCGAGTGCTGCCGCCCCCATCCGGCGGATCCCCGCCACCTCGGGCGCCACCGCCGCGAAGATCGCGGTCCACTGCTTGAAGTTGCCGTGGCCGAGGAACGGGATGCCGGTGGCGATCAGCGCATCCGCCAGATCGCGCCGCGCCGAGACGCGCAGGCGGCGGTCATGCAGCCAGGCACCCCGGCCCTTCTCCGCCCAGAAGCTCTCGTCCGTCACCGGCTGATAGATCAGCCCCTGCGTGATCTCGCTCTTGCCGCTCGGACGCGGTTCCTCGACCGCGATCGAGATCGCGAAGTGCGGGATGCCGTGGAGGAAGTTGCTCGTCCCGTCGAGTGGATCGACGACCCAGCGCGGCTTGGTCGGATCGCCTTCGATCACGCCGCCCTCTTCCATCAGGAAGCCCCAGTCGGGCCGTGCGCGCTTCAGTTCCTCGTACAGCGTCTGCTCGGCGGCGCGATCGGCCTGCGAGACGAAATCGGCCGGCCCCTTGCGGCTGACCTGCAATTCCTGCGTCTCGCCGAAATCGCGGCGCAGGCGCGGGGCCGCCTTGCGCGCGGCGCGCTCCATGACGGAAATGAGGCCTGAGGTGGCTGCCATGTCGAAAAAACTCCACGCCTCCGCTCGGCGGAGGGGACGGGGGTGGGTGCGCGCGATCAGCGCGCCGGAACAGGCTTGTCAGGCGTCGCGGGCAAAGCCCGCGTCGTCGGCCGGACTTCGCTCGCCGGCCGGGCCGGCGGATCGGGCGGACGGCGACGCTGACCGTCCCGTCCGCCCGGCCTCAGTCGGCGCGGCGGACATATTCCTGGGCATAGACGTCGACCACGATCCGCGTGCCGGCACCGATATGCGGCGGCACCATCACGCGCACGCCGTTTTCCAGCACCGCCGGCTTGTAGGAGGAAGACGCCGTCTGCCCCTTCACCACCGCGTCGGCCTCCACGATCAGCGCCTCGATCGTGTCGGGCAGCTGCACCGAGATCGGACGCTCGTCGTACAGTTCCATCACCACGTCCATGCCGTCCTGCAGGAAGGCGGCGGCATCACCGAGCACGCCGCGATCGAGGGTGATCTGGTCGTAATTGTCCTTGTCCATGAACGTCAGCGCGTCGCCATCGGCGAACAGGAACTGGAAGTCCTTGGTGTCGAGCCGAACCCGCTCGACGCTTTCGGCGGAACGGAAGCGCACGTTGTTCTTGCGGCCGTCGATCAGGTTCTTCATCTCGACCTGCATGTAGGCGCCACCCTTGCCGGGCTGGGTGTGCTGGATCTTCACCGCACGCCAGATGCCGCCTTCATACTCGATGATGTTGCCGGGACGAATGTCCACGCCGCTGATCTTCATGCCTGTCTCGCGAATTGGAAAAGAGCCGGCGTGCCCCTTAGCCCCCGGCCGCCCTGCCCGCAAGGAGCGGGTATGGATTGATCGCCCGCCCCTCGTGCCACGCCTCGTCCGGTGTCACCCGCTTGATCTCGAAATGCAGGTGCGGCGCGGTCGGATTGGCGTCGCCGGTGGACCCGACCGTGCCGATGCGCTGGCCGGCGCGCACCGCCACCCCCTCGCGCACGCCCGGCGCATAGGTATCGAGGTGTGCGTAATAATAGACGTTCCGCCGGTTAGGCGAGCGGATGTAGACGGTGTGGCCACCGAGGTCGCTTTCGAACAGCTTTTCCACCCGCCCGTCCGCCGCCGCCAGCACAGGAGTGCCGCGCGGCGCCATGATGTCGAGCGCGCCGTGGCCGCGCGAGCCGCCCTCCCCGCGCGGATCGCCGAACGTGTCGACCAGATCGGCCGGTCGCACGCCGGCGACCGGCACCGTCAGCCCGGAGGCCGCGAGGATGGCGGGGCCGGGCCGGTCTTCCTCCGCCGCCTCCGCAGGCGGAGCCGGCGCCGCCACGACCGGCTTCCCGTCGCCGGTACCGACCTCCCGCGCCTGTCGCGGCATGAGCAGGCCGATCACGAGCAGCGCCACCACCAGCACGATCGCACCGGCGAACCATTTGCCGAACCGCGTCATCGGCGCGCCTCCGTCATGCCATCCCTCACGGCTGGAACTTCGCCTCGGTGCCCGGCTTCACCATCAAGGAAAGGCGGGCGGCGTCCCAGTTGGTCAGGCGGATGCAGCCGTGGCTTTCGGCGCGGCCGATCGTCTCCGGGCTGGGGGTGCCGTGGATGCCGTAGTGCGGCTTGTTCAGATCGAGCCACACAACGCCCACCGGCCCGTTCGGTCCCGGCTTCAGCAGCTGCTTTTCGTCCTTGCTGTCCGCATCCCAGAACAGGGTCGGGTTGTAGTGGAACGGCGGATTGTACGCCGCCCCCTGGATCTTCCACGTGCCGATCGGCAGCGGATCATGCTTGCTGCCCATCGTCGCGGGGAACTGGGCGACCAGCTTCTCCTCGGCATCGTATACGCGCAGCACGCCATCGGACTTGTCGACGACGACATGCTTCGCAGTCGGCTGCCGCGCATCGACCGAAAGGCTCGCCAGCGTCTGCTTCCATTCGGGCTTCAGCGTCTCGGCATAGGCAGTGGAGGCGACGGTGATCCCCGGCACCCGCACCTTCGCGCCGGCTACCACCTTTGCATCCGGGCCGTTGAGCGCGATCAGCGTGGCGGGCGTGGTGTGGAACCGCTCGGCCAGCTTCTCCGTCGCGTTCTGATAGGCCATCGCCGGCAGCTTGGCCTGCTCGGCCGGATCCTTCGGCATCGCGCCGACGAACGGCCCGGCGACGTCGGCCTCGGTCAGCACGACCTCGAGCACGGGGCGAACCTCCCGATAGGGATTCAGCGCGGCAAGCGTCGCCTTGTCGATCTCGCCGGTCTTCGGCAGCTTGTTCGCGGTCTGGAAGCCGACCAGCGCGCCTTTCAGCGATGCGCCCTTCCTGCCGTCGATCACACCCGGCCCGAATCCGAGGTGATCGAGCAGAACCTGCACGTGCATGATCGTCAGATCGATTCCCGGCGTTGCCGACGCAGCGGCGACGGGCGGCGATTGGGCGAAAACGGGACCACCGATGAGGCAAGCCGTGGCCGTCGCGAGACAGGCCCTTGCAACCATTATCGTTTTCATCAGTGTTTTCCCCTATAAGGTTCCCTGTCACCAGCGAACGCTGGAACCCCCCTTTTCTTTCCGACAGGTGAGAATGACCGATACGACCTTGAGCCGTCGCGGGCTGTTTTTCGGCGCCCTGGCGCTGGGCGGCGCCGCCCTGATCGACACCCCCGCCCTTGCCGCGATTCCGGAGCGGCGTCTCGCCTTCCGTAACGTCCACACCAACGACCGGGTGGATGCGCGCTATTTCGCCAACGGCCGCTTCGACCCCCAGGGGCTGGCGGAACTCAACCACGGCCTGCGGGACTGGCGCACCGGCGACACGACCAACATGGACCCCAACCTGTTCAATCTGCTGGCTGAAATCCGGGACCGGCTGGGGGTGAGCCCGCGCCGCACGTTCGATCTGATCTCAGGCTATCGCTCGCCGCACACCAACGCCTCGCTGCGCGCACGTGGTGGCGAGCACACCGGCGTGGCGAGCAAGAGCCAGCACATGCTGGGCAAGGCGACCGACATCGCGCTCCCCGGCATCGGGCTGGACCGGCTGCGGCTGGCGGCGATGTCCGCGCAGATGGGCGGCGTCGGCTATTATCCGCGCGACGGCTTCGTCCACGTCGATACCGGACGCGTGCGTACCTGGTAGGTGCCGTTCCCGCCCACTGAGGGCGGGGCAGGGTCAGCCGGCCAGTACGGCCTCGAACGCGGCGACGCCGGCGGCCGCGCCGTCCGGGTGGTTCCACACCGCGCCGCACACCGCGATGAAATCCGCGCCCGCCGCCACCAGCGGGGCCGCATTGTCCGCGGTGATGCCGCCGATCGCCACGCCGGGAATACCGAACAGCGTGGACCACCAGCCGAGGATCGACGGCTCCGGCCGATGCTTCGCCTCCTTCGTGGTGCTGGGATAGAAAGCGCCGAACGCCACGTAATCCGCCCCCGCCTCACCGGCCTCCATCGCCAGATGGCGGCTGTCGTGGCAGGTCACGCCGATCTGCGCATCCTTGCCCAGCGCGTCGCGCGCGGCGCGCGGATCGCCGTCGTCCTGCCCCAGATGCACGCCGTCCGCGCCCAACCGCTTGGCCAGGCCGATGCTGTCGTTGACGATGAACGCCACGTCATGCTTGCGGCACACCACCTGCACCGGTCCGGCCAGCGCCGCCACCGCATGATCGTCAAGCCCCTTGAGGCGTAGCTGGAACGCCGCCACCGGCCCCGCCGCCAGCGCCGCGTCGAGCGTATCGGCGAAACCGTCGTCGATCGCGGGCGGCGAGATCAGGTAGAGCTGGCAGGCCGGACGGCGCGGATCACGCTCGAACCGGTCGGCGAAGCCGGGGTCCAGCCGCAGCGTCTCGTCATCGAAGGACAGGGAATCGGGGATTTCGGAAGTCGTCATCCCGCGTCCCTAGCCGAATTGCGGCGCCGGTGTAACGCCCCGCGCCGCCACGGACCGTGGCGGTATGAACGAAAACGGCAGCCCCGGTGGGGGCCGCCGTACAGGGTATCACCATGCTACCCCGGCCGGAAAGCCGGGGTTTGCAAGGCCTTACTCCTCGTTCTTGTAGATCCGCACGATCTTGTCGAGCAGCGCCAGCGCTTCGTCGCGCGGGCGCTGGAAGGTGTTGCGGCCGATGATCGAGCCGTTGCCGCCGCCGTCGCGGATGTCGCGCGCGTCCTGATAGACCGCGTCCGACCCCTTGGCCGCCCCGCCCGAGAACACAACGATGCGGCGTCCGGCGAAGCAGGCCTGCCGCACATGCGCCACGCGCTTGGCCTGGGTGGACCAGTCGCCGTCCTTGTAGGCGGCGACCGCATCCTTCTGCTCGATATGGTCGGTCGGCAGCTTCACCTTGATGATGTGCGCGCCCAGCAGCGCCGCCATGTGCGCGGCATAGGCGCCAACGTCGAGCGCCAGCTCGCCCTTCTTGGAAATCTCGCCACCGCGCGGGTAGCTCCAGATCACCGTCGCGATGCCGACCGCCTTGGCCTCGGCGGACATCTCGCGGATCTCCTCCATCTGCTCGAAGATATCGTCCGAGCCGGGATAGATGGTGAAGCCGATCGCCGAGCAGCCGAGCCGCAGCGCATCGTCCACCGTGCCGGTGACGGCCTGATCGACGCGGCTGGACCAGCTGTTCGACGAGTTCACCTTCAGGATCGTCGGGATCTGCCCGGCGAACGTATCCGCCCCGGCCTCGATCGGGCCGAGCGGTGCGGCATAGGCCGACAGCCCTGCGTCGATCGCGAGCTGATAGTGGTAGTGCGGATCATAGGCCGGCGGGTTGATCGCGAAGCTGCGCGCCGGGCCGTGCTCGAACCCCTGATCCACCGGCAGGATCACCAGCTTGCCCGTGCCGCCCAGCCGGCCCTGCATCAGGATGCGGGCAAGATTGGCCTTGGTGCCGGGATTGTCGCTCTCATAGTGAGACAGGATGCTCTTGACGGTGGGCGTCATCGGGGGTTCCTCGGCAAGCGGTTTGTTTCAATGGCGGCTGTTAGCGGGCGGGCAGGGATTTGCCAATCCGCCCCGCCGCATCGCAGCATCCCCGCCTGACACAGCCGGGACATGACAGGGACCAGGGCGGATCAGTCGCGCAGCAGTTCGTTGATCGCGGTCTTGGCGCGCGTCCTGGCATCCACCCGCTTCACGATCACCGCGCAATAGAGCGACGGCCCGGCCGAACCGTCCGGCAGCGGCTTGCCCGGCATCGCGCCCGGCACCACCACCGCATAGGCCGGCACCCGGCCGACGAAGACCTCGCCCGTCGCGCGATCGACGATCTTGGTGGAGGCGCCGAGATAGACGCCCATCGAGAGCACCGCGCCCTCCTCCACGATCACGCCCTCGGCCACTTCGGCGCGCGCGCCGATGAAGGCGCCGTCCTCGATCACCACCGGGTTCGCCTGCAACGGCTCCAGCACGCCGCCGATGCCCGCCCCGCCCGACAGGTGCACGTTGCGGCCGATCTGCGCGCAGCTGCCCACGGTCGCCCAGGTATCGACCATCGTGCCCTCGCCGATGTGCGCGCCGATGTTGACGAAGCTGGGCATCAGCACGACGCCCTTCGAGATATGCGCGCCGGCACGCACGACCGCGCCCGGCACCACGCGGAAACCGGCGGCGCGGAACTCCGGCTCGCCCCATCGGGCGAACTTGGAGGGCACCTTGTCCCACGCGGGCGCACCGGCCGCGCCGCCGTCCACCAGCGCGTTGTCGTTCAGGCGGAACGAGAGCAGCACGGCCTTCTTCAGCCACTGGTTGACGATCCACTGGCCGTCCACCTTCTCGGCCACCCGCCGCCCGCCGGCATCCAGCTCGGCCAGCACCTGCGTCACCGCCTCGCGCACCGCGCCGGTGGTGCCGAAGGAGATGCCCTCGCGGTCGTCCCACGCCTGCTCGATCACCGCCTGAAGGTCGCTCATGCCCTGCTCGCTCATCCGATGGTCCCCGTTATGCTTTCCAGCCATTCGCCCAGATCGGCGATTTCGTAGTCGACGTAATCGGGCGGGCCGTTCTCGCCGCCCTGATCTGATCCGTTGTTGACCCACACCGTGGTCATCCCCAGCGCCTTGGCCGGTTTCAGGTTGCGCGCCATATCTTCCACGAACAGCGCCCTGGTCGGCTCCACCCGCAGCGCCGCGCACATCGCGGCATAGGCCGGCGGGTTGGGCTTGGGATCGTACGCGCAGGCGTGGATGTCGTGGATCGCCTCGAAACTCTCCGACAGGCCGAGCCGCGCCAGCACCTTGCGCGCATAGGGCTCGTCGCCGTTGGTGAAGATCAGCTTGCGGCCCGGCAGCAGCGCCAGCGAGCGGATGACGCGGGCATCCTCGGCCAGCACGTCCATTTCGATATCGTGGACGAAGCCGAGGAACTCGTGCGGGTCGATCGCATGTGTCCGCATCAGGCCCGACAGGGTGGTGCCATGCTCGTGGAACAGCGCCTTCTGCAGCGCCCGCGCCTCCACCCGGTCCATCGCCATCAGCCGCGCGACATAGTCGGTCATGCGCTGGTCGATCAGGCCGAACAGGTCGCACGACGCCGGGTACAGCGTGTTGTCCAGATCGAAGATCCAGCTATCGATGTGGCTCAGGGCATCCAGCATTGCGAGCGCGCTCTAGCCGGGGCACAAGCATCCGGCAACCGGGGCTGGGGAGCCCCCGTTCGGGGGATACGCCATGACGACGCGCCGGAACCTGTCGCTGCTGCTGGCGACCCTGCCCGCCCTGGCGGCCTGCGGCGGCGGTGGCGGCGGAGTCGATTCGACCCCTGCCCCGCCCCCGGCG
>NZ_VNIM01000226.1 GCF_007785815.1 Alterirhizorhabdus solaris
TGCGTTTGAAAAGGCCGTCTCCTCACGTCCATCGACGTAGCAGAGTGGCGGAGGCGGCGATGGTGATGAGGGTTTCGGCGACGGCGGTGAGCTGCTCATAGTCGCGGACCAGGCGGCGGTTCTTGAAGATCCAGGCGAAGGTGCGCTCGACTACCCAGCGCCGCGGCAGCACCTCGAAGCCCTTGGCATGAGCGCCGCGGCGAATGATCTCCAAGGTAATGTGGGTCTTGTCGGCAGCCCAGCTTACGAGGCGGCCGGCATAGCCGCCATCGGCGAAGACGCGGGCGACGAAGGGGAAGCGCTGGCGGGAGCCCTTGAGCGGCAGCTTGGCACCGTCACGGTCCTGGATATCGGCGGCATGAACGCGAACCGTAAGCAGCCGGCCGTCGGTGTCGGTTAG
>NZ_VNIM01000024.1 GCF_007785815.1 Alterirhizorhabdus solaris
GCACGCGGCACCGTGAAGGCGGCATCGGCCGGCGCATCGATCACCGCCTCGTCGGCGAACAGATCACCCGGCCCGCCGCCCGCACGCTCGCGCTGGGCCGTGTGCCCCCGGAAGACGTGGTGTGGCAGGCGGGCGACGGGCCGGGTGATCTGTTCGCCGACGAGGCGGTGATCGATGCGCCGGCCGATGCCGCCTTCACGGTGCCGCGTGCATTCGTTGCGTTGGCGCGCGATGCGATCTGCCACAGCGATCCCGAACGCTTCGCCTTGCTCTACACGATGCTGCTGCGCCTGCGCGACGCGCCGGGCCTGATCGAGGATCATGCCGACCCGCTGCTCCGCCGGATCGAGGAACTCGCCAAGGGCGTGCGCCGCGACGTGCACAAGATGCGCGCGTTCGTCCGCTTCCGCGAGCTGGATGAGGGCGACGGCCCCCGTTTCGTCGCATGGTTCGAGCCGGAGCATCACATCGTCCGCATCAACGCCGCCTTCTTCGTCCGCCGCTTCGCCACGATGCGCTGGTCGATCCTGACGCCCGACCTGTCGATCCACTGGGACGGCACGACCCTGATCGAAGGCCCGCCCGCCCGCCGCGAGGATGCCCCGCAAGGCGATCCGCTGGAGGAGACGTGGAAGACCTACTACGCCTCCACCTTCAACCCCGCGCGCGTGAAGATCGGCTCGATGCTGCGCGAGATGCCGAAGAAGTACTGGAAGAACATGCCCGAGACCGCGCTGGTGCCCGGCCTGATCGCGGGCGCGCAGGCACGGGAGAGCGGGATGATCGCAACGGCAGAGGTAAAGCAGGCGGATGATCGCCGCGAGGTCGGCGGCAACAGCCGGATCGCATGGGAGGCGCTGCGCGAGGAGGCGGCGGCCTGCACCCGCTGTCCGCTCTACAAGCCCGCCACCCAGACGGTGTTCGGCGAAGGCGCGGTGGACGCGCGCCTGATGTTCGTGGGCGAGCAGCCGGGCGACAACGAGGATCTGGCGGGCAAACCCTTTGTCGGCCCGGCGGGGCAGGTGTTCGACCGGGCATTGGCTGAGGCCGGGATCGATCGCGGCACCGTGTACGTCACCAACGCGGTCAAGCATTTCAAGTTCGAGCAGCGGGGCAAGCGGCGCATCCATGCCAAGCCCGGCGGGCCGGAGATCGATGCCTGCCGCTGGTGGATCGAGCAGGAGCGTGTCCTGATCCGCCCGCCCGTGACGGTGGCGCTGGGGGCGACGGCGGCGCGGTCGCTGCTGGGCAAGGTCGTCACCATCTCCGGCGCGCGGGGCCGGGCGCACACGCTGGCCGACGGCGGCGAGGGGTGGGTCACGGTGCACCCCAGCTATCTGCTGCGCATCCCGGACAAGGCGAAGGCGGATGAGGAATATGCCCGCTTCGTCGAGGATCTGAAGGTAGCGGCGGGGCGGATAGAAGCACTGGCCGGTTGACGTAGCGGCACGGGCGGAACAGGGTTCTTCGCGGTTGCAGCAAAAGGGGAGCCGGGATTGCGTATCGTGATCGTCGACGAACCGGGCCTGCGCGCCACGATCCTCGAGGACGGCCTGCGCGAGGCGGGCTATACCGACATCGATATCGTGCCTCCGCGCGGTGGTTTCGTCGCCCGGCTGGAACGGATGGCGCCGGACGTGGTGCTGATCGACCTCGGCAACCCGAGCCGCGACTCGCTGGAGGAGATGCTCACCGTCAGCCGCGCGCTGGCCCGCCCGATCGCGATGTTCGTCGATCAGTCCGATGAGGCGATGATCGGTGCTGCGATCGATGCGGGCGTCTCCGCCTATGTGGTGGACGGGCTGCGGAAGGAGCGGGTGAAGCCGGTGGTGGAACTGGCGATCCGCCGCTTCAACGCCTTCGCCAAGCTGCGGACCGAGCTGGACGAGGCGCGCACCGAACTCGCCACCCGCAAGACGATCGACAAGGCCAAGGGGATATTGATGCAGACGCGCGGCCTTTCCGAGCCGGACGCCTACGCCCTGTTGCGCAGCACCGCGATGAACCAGGGCCGTCGGCTGGTGGAGGTGGCCGACGCGCTCATCACCGCCAGCGCGCTGTTCGCCGCGCCCGCCGGAGCCGCCAAGTGACGCCGCTTTCCATCGCCTTCCTGCCCCTCACCGACAGCGCGGTGCTGGTGGCCGCGCGCGAGCAGGGCTTCGCCGAGGCGGAGGGGATCGACCTGCGGCTGCTGCGCGATACGAGTTGGGCCACGGTGCGCGACCGGCTGGTGTTCGGGCAGGTGCAGGCCGCACAGATGCTGGCGCCGCTGGCGGTGGCCGTGTCGCTGGGCCTCAGCCAGCACCCGGCCGCCATCGCCGCGCCGTTCAAGCTGAGCACCAACGGCAATGCACTGACGCTGGCGGCCGACTTCGCCGCCGCGCTCGATCCGGAGATGCAGAACCGCATCGTCGATCCGGTCGCGACCGCGCATGATTTCGCCGCCGCCATCGGGCTGCATCGCCGCAAGCCGGTGATCGGCATCGTCCACCGCTTTTCCAGCCACGCGCTGATGCTGCGCTACTGGCTGGCCTATGCCGGGGTCGATCCCGATCGCGACATCTCGCTGCGGGTGCTGCCGCCCTCGCTGATGGCCGAGGCGATGCGCGCGGGCGAGATCGACGGCTTCATCGCGGGCGAACCGTGGAGCAGCGTGGCGGTGGCCGACGGGCTGGGCGAGATCGTCTCGGTCGGCGCGAACATCTGGCAGCGAGGCGTGGAAAAGGTGGTGGCCCTGCGCGAGGATTGGGCGGAGGCGAACCCCGATACGGTCGATCGACTGCTGCGCGCACTGTCGCAGGCGGCGGCATGGTGCGACACGCCGGAGAATCGCCCCGCGCTGGCCGACATGCTGGCGGCGGAGACCTATGTCGGCCAGCCGGCCGGGCTGATCCTGCCGGCGCTGGAAGGGCGGCTGACGCTGCGGCGCGGCACCGATCCGGTGGCCGTACCCGATTTCATGCTGTTCCATCGTGAAGCGACGGCCTTCCCGTGGCGCAGCCAGGCGGCGTGGATCTATTCGCAGTTCGTGCGCTGGCGGATGGTGGAGCCGAGCGCCGCGGCCGAGGCGACCGCCGCCAGGGTATTCCGCTCCGATATCTACCGCCGAGCGCTGGCCGGCACCGGCGCGACGATGCCGGGCGCGTCGTCCAAGCTGGAAGGGGCGCTGTCCGCACCGCTGCCAGTGGGCGCATACAGCGGTGAGGCGCTGACGCTGGGGGCCGATCGCTTCTTCGACGGCCGGGTGTTCGACCCCGCCGCAATCGACGCCTATCTCGCCAGCTTTCACGGATGATCGCGGGTTAATTTTTTGCACTTGCGAACAAGCCACGAATCGGAAACATAGGGTCATCGCGCCGGGTGTGCGCGATGACGATGGCGGAACGGCCCAGCGCAGGGCCTGCCCGCCTCACAGTTCGACAGCAAAGCCGCTGTCCGGCCACCGCATCGCGGCGGGCCGGAGGCGGCTTTTTTCTTGTCTTCGCGACATCGGGGGATGTTCATTTGAACGAGGTGACCGACAGTGACCGGACGATCGACCGCCGCGGCGGGCCGGCCTCCGCGCGTGCTGTCGCAGGCGCCGCCGATCCCTCAGCGATGCGCCAGCGACACCAGCAGCGCGATGGCGAGGATCAGCGACACCACCTGCCACACCCGGACCGGATGGCTCTCCATCAGCGGCGGCCGCACGCGATGCGGCACGGCGCGGGTGCTGCCCGCCTCCAGCCGGTGGATGAGTTCCTCGACATCGCCGAACCGCTGCGCGGGATCGACGGCGACGGCGCGCAGGATCACCGCCTCCAGCCAGGCGGGCATGTCCGGCCGGTAGCGGGCGGGCGACACGGGTGCCCCGAAGCGGGGATGGCTGAACGCCTCCACCTCGCCGTAAGGATAGCGGCCGGTGAACAGGCGGTAGATCGTGACGCCCAGCGCATATTGGTCGGTCGCGGGATTGCCGGCCTCCCCGTCGAACATCTCGGGCGCCATGTAGCTGGGCGTGCCGGGCGTCTCGCTTTCGGCGAACTCGGCGAGGGCGGCCAAACGCGCGACGCCGAGATCGATCAGGCGCGTACGATCGCCCACCCCCACGATCACGTTCTCGGGCTTGATGTCGCGGTGCGCGACGCCGAGCCGGTGCAGCGCCGCCACCCCGCGCGCCACGCCGGTCGCCAGCACAACGCCGCGCGCGATCGAGGGCGGCACGCGCAGCAGCCGCTGCTCCAGCGTCTCGCCTTCATGGTGGGGCATCACCGTGTAGAGCCGGCTCTGGCGGTCGCCCGGCACGGGCAGCGTGCGGCCGACATGCGGGTTGTCGATGCGCCGGCCGAGAAAGCCTTCGCGCAGGAAACCGGCCCGCGCGCCCGCCTCGGAGAGCAGCGCCGGCTTGGGAAACTTCACCACGATATCGCCCGGCACCTCGCCGGTCGCGTCACGGCCCACGAACAGCCGGGTATAGCGCCCGTCGGACAGCAGCCGGTCGAGCGCGAAGCCGTCCACCACGTCGCCGGCCTTCGGGGGCGGCAGGATCGGCAGCCGCGCCACCTCCGCGCCGACGATATCCTGGTCGATCGCCGTCACGCCGAGGATATCGATCACGATGGCGGTCGCATTGTCGCGCGTGTTGGCGGCGCCCGCCGCCGCCACGATCGCATCGGCATCGGTTTGCGCGCTCGCCCGCGCGCCCAGCAGGCGGGCCAGCACCCGGTCGGAGAGGACGCCGTGCACCCCGTCGCTGGCGATCAGCAGCCGGTCGTGCGGCTCGATCGACTGGGCGCGCACATCCAGTCTCACGTCCGCCTCAATGCCCACCGCGCGGTACAGCACATGGTTGAGATCGGGCTGCGGCAGGACGTGATCGTCGGTCAGCCGGGTGAGCACGCCGTCGCGAAAATGCCAGGCGCGGCTGTCGCCCAGATGCAGCGCCACCGCCTCGCGCCCGCGCAGCACCAGCGCGGTGAAGGTGGTGGCGGCCCCGGTCATTCCCGGGTCGATCCGGCCGCGCTCGTGCAGCCAGCGATTGTAGCCGCGCATCGCCATCAGCCCGCCGGCGGCGATGCCGCTGACCGGATTGGCCGCGCGATAGCCGTCGATGAAGCTGCGGACGGCCAGTTCGGCGGCGGCGCGGCCGGCCTTGGCGCCGCCCACCCCGTCCGCCACGGCCGCCACGATGCCTCGTACCGCGCGGTCGGTCTCGCTGCCGAGGTCGACACCGCCGAAATCCTGATTGTCCGGCCGGGGGCCGCGCGCGCTGGCGAAGCCTGCCGCGATCTCGAGCTTGCCGTCGCCGTGCATGTCCACCCCTCGCCGCGGTCCGGATGGATCAGGCACCCTTTCACCGTCAAGTTCCTAACGGGAGTCCACCAATGAAATCGAGCTTCTGGAGCGCGGGCCACAGGCCTACGCTGATAGCTTCCTTCCTCTATTTCGATCTCGCCTTCATGGTGTGGGTGCTGCTCGGCCCGCTGGGGCCGAACATCGCCACCGATCTCGGCCTTACTCCGGCGCAGAAGGGATTGATGGTGGCGACGCCGACGCTGGCCGGCGCGATCCTGCGCGTCGTCAACGGCCTGCTGGTCGATCGCATCGGGCCGAAGCGGTCGGGCGCGATCAGCCAGCTGATCGTGATCTTCGGCCTGCTTTCGGCCTACATGCTGGGCGTGCACAGCTTCGCCGGCACGCTGGTGCTGGGCGTGATCCTCGGCTTTGCCGGTGCCTCGTTCGCCATCGCGCTGCCGCTGGCCAGCCGCTGGTACTCGGGCGAGCATCAGGGCAAGGCGATGGGCATCGCCGGCATGGGCAATTCGGGCACGGTGATCGCCTCGCTGTTCGCGCCGACGCTGGCCAAGATGTTCGGCTGGAACGCCGTGCTCGGCCTCGCTGTGATCCCGCTGTCGATCGTGTTCGTGCTGTACATGGCGATGGCCAAGGATGCGCCGGGACAGCCCGCACCCAAGAAGTTCGTCGAGTATCTGGAGCCGCTGCGGCAGGCCGATGCGTGGTGGTTCATGCTGTTCTACGCCGTCACCTTCGGTGGCTTCGTCGGGCTGGCCGCCTCGCTCTCGATCTACTTCGTCGACCAGTTCGCGCTGACCCCGGTGACCGCCGGCTACTGCACCGCCGCCTGCGTGTTCGCCGGCTCGCTCATCCGCCCGGTGGGCGGCGCGCTGGCCGACCGGATCGGTGGCATCAAGACGCTGTCGTTCGTCTATGTCGTCGCGGCCGCCGCCTTGGTCGGCGTCAGCACCGGGCCGACGCATCTTGCCGCCGCGCTCGGCATGTTCGTCGTCGCCATGCTGGCACTGGGCACCGGCAACGGCGCGGTCTTCCAGCTGGTGCCGCAGCGGTTCCGCGCGGAGATCGGCGTGATGACCGGCCTCGTCGGCTTCGCCGGCGGCATCGGTGGCTTCTACCTCGCCTCCTCGCTCGGCTTCGCCAAGCAGATGACGGGCGTGTACCAGTCCGGCTTCCTGATCTTCGCCGGCTTCGCGATCGTCGCGCTGGTCGGGCTGACGATGGTGAAGCGCAAGTGGCGCACCACCTGGGGCGCCGCCATCCAGGGCGTGCGGATCTGACGCCTGACTGACTGACTGCTGGCCCTCCCCCGAATGCGGGGAGGGCCGATCGGGGGATCACCATGAAATCGAGATATCTGCTGACGGCGGCCATCGCGGCCGTCGCCGGGCCGGCCTGTGCCCAGCCCATCGTGCTCAAGCCGCTCGCCGAGGCCCGCCTGCGCTACGAGGGCGTCGATCAGGATGGCCTCGCCCGCGATGCCGATGCGCTGACGATGCGCGTGCGCGGCGGCCTTGCCGCCACCACCGGCCACTGGTCCGTCCTGGCCGAGGGGCAGGGCACCCTGGGCATCGTCAACGACTATAACGACGGGCTGCACGGCCCGGCCAACCGGCCGATCGTCGCCGATCCGCAGGATATCGCGCTGTATCGCGCGCAGATCCAGTACAAGTCCAAGGCGCTGGCGCTGACCGCCGGCCGGCAGAAGATCGCGCTGGACGACGAGCGCTTCGTCGGCCCGGTCGGCTTCCGCCAGAACGGCCAGAGCTTCGACGCGGTGCGGGCAGAAGTCACCCCGATCAAGGGGCTGAAGGCCGACGTCAGCTATGTGTGGAGCGTCCGCTCGATCTGGGGGATCGACGGCGCGGGCCTGCGCCAGCAGGCGGTGTCGGGGGACAACGTGCTGGCAAACCTCAGCTACGCCACGCCGATCGGCACGCTGACCGGCTTTGCCTATCTGGTCGATCAGGACGAGTTCGCCGTACAGGGCTATCGCCTGTCCAGCCAGACCTACGGCGGACGCTTCGCCGGCAGCCGGCCGCTGTCGAAGACGGTGAAGCTGTCCTATCAGGCAAGCTACGCGCGGCAGAGCGACTATCACCGCAACCCCAACGACTATCGCGCGGATTATTATCTGGCGGACGGCACACTCGATATCGCCGCGCTGAAGCTGAACGCCGGTTACGAGGTGCTGGGCGCCGACAAGGGCGTGGCATTGACCAGCTTCCAGACCCCGCTCGCCACCCTGTTCAAGTTCAACGGGTGGGCCGACAAGTTCCTGACGACGCCCGCCAACGGCCTGCGCGACCTGTACGGCGGCGGCGGCTATGCGTTCAAGAAGGTCGGGCCGATCGACCTGCTGAGCTTCCAGGCGACCTACCATCGTTTCCGCAGCGACCGGCTCGACATCCGCTACGGCAACGAGATCGACCTGCTGGCGAGCGCGAAGCTGGGCAAATACGTCGTTTCGGCGCGCTATGCCGATTACGACGCGAAGCGGTTCGCCACCGACACGAAGAAGCTCTGGCTGTCGGTCGACTGGATGCTGTGATGCCCCCTGCCCGCCGCCCCGGCGTGGCGGGCGGATTTCCCGATATTGCTGCAATGCGAAAATCGCACTTGAGCTTGGGAACGAATCACGGCATCCTCTCAATCGAACGGGCAAGGATGCCCGCTCGCTCATAGCCCTCCCGCTTCGATGACGAAACGGCGGGGCATGTCGCCCCCGGCCCAGGCCGGTCAGGCGGCGATGGCAAGGCCGCCATGCAGGCACTGGAAAACCCAGTGTCCGCATGGCGGCCTTTTTCGTTTTCGGCCCCCGGGCTGCTGGAGTTTCGTGATGGACACGATAGCGGACGACTTCCCCGACATGCACCTCGAAGGACGCGAGCATCTGGTGGTGATCGGCAACGGCATGGCCGGCTGCCGCGCCGTCGAGGAACTGCTGGAGCGTGATCCCGGCCGCTACGCCGTCACGATCATCGGCGCGGAATCGCTGGTGAACTACAACCGCATCATGCTGTCGCCGGTGCTGGCGGGCGAGAAGACGTTCGACCAGATCGTCATCAACGATCACGCCTGGTACGAGGGCAACAACATCCGCCTCATCACCGGCGATCCGGTGGTGGGCATCGACCGCGAGGCGCGCGTCGTCCGCTCCGAAAGCGGTGTCGAGGCGACCTACGACAAGCTGCTGATCGCCACCGGCTCCGATCCGTTCATCATCCCGGTGCCCGGCAAGGATCTGCCCGGCGTCATCACCTTCCGCGACATGCGCGACGTGGAGCACATGCTCGACGCGGCCGGTCGCGGCGGCGATGCCGTGGTGATCGGCGGCGGGCTGCTGGGGCTGGAGGCGGCGCACGGCCTGTCGCTGCGCGGCATGAAGGTGACCGTCATCCACCTGATGGGCACGCTGATGGAGCGCCAGCTCGACGAGGCGGCCGGCTGGCTGCTGAAGAGCGAGCTGGAGCGGCGCGGCCAGACCATCCTCACGGAAGCGAACACCGCCGAGATCGTCGGCGACACGCATGTCGAGGGCGTGCGGCTGAAGGACGGCACGCTGATCCCCGCCTCGCTGGTGGTGATGGCGGTCGGCATCCGCCCGAACACGAAGATCGCGGCGGCGGCCGGGCTGGCAGTGGGGCGCGGGATCATGGTGGACGACCATATGGTCACCTCCGATCCGGATATCCTCGCGGTGGGCGAATGCGTCGAGCATGACGGGCAGGTCTACGGCCTCGTCGCCCCCCTGTGGGACATGTGCCGCGCGCTGGCCGACGGGCTGGTCGAGCAGCACAGCGGCTATCGCGGTTCCGTCACCTCCACCAAGCTCAAGGTCTCGGGGATCGACGTGTTCTCGGCCGGGGACTTCTCCGGCGGCGACGGCGCGGAGGATATCGTGATGCGCGATGCCGCGCGCGGCATCTACAAGCGCGTGGTGGTGAAGGACGACCGGATCGTCGGCGCGGTGCTGTACGGCGACACCGCCGACGGCAACTGGTACTTCGACATGCTCCGCAAGGGCGAGGATGTTTCGGAGATCCGCGAGAAGCTGATCTTCGGTCAGGCCTTCGCGCTTGGCGGCGGCAACGACGATCCGCACGCGATGGTCGCCGCGATGGGCGACGATGCCGAGATCTGCGGCTGCAACGGCGTGTCGAAGGCCAAGGTCGTGCAGTCGATCGTCGGCGGCGCGGTCAGCCTCGATGCGGTGCGCTCCACCTGCAAGGCCTCGGCCTCGTGCGGATCGTGCACCAGCATCGTCGAGAGCCTGCTGTCGCTGACGCTGGGCGCCGATTACGGCGGCGACCTGACGATCAAGACTTTGTGCAAGTGCACCACCTACGGCCATGAGGAAGTACGCCGCGAGATCGTGGCGCAGGGCATGCGCGCCATCCCCGAAGTGATGCAGACGCTGCACTGGTCCACGCCGGACGGCTGCTCCTCCTGCCGCCCCGCGCTCAATTACTACCTGCTGTGCGCGCTTCCGGGCGAGTATGTCGACGACCAGCAGAGCCGCTTCGTCAACGAGCGGATGCACGCCAACATCCAGAAGGACGGCACCTATTCGGTCGTGCCGCGCATGTGGGGCGGCCTGACGAACCCGCGCGAGTTGCGCGCCATCGCCGACGTGGTGGAGAAGTTCAACGCGCCGATGGTGAAGGTGACGGGCGGCCAGCGGCTCGACATCTTCGGTATCAGGAAGGAGGATCTGCCCGCCGTGTGGGCCGATCTGAACGCCGCCGGCATGGTTTCCGGCCACGCCTACGGCAAGTCGCTGCGCACGGTGAAGACCTGCGTCGGCTCCGACTGGTGCCGCTTCGGCACGCAGGATTCCACCGGCCTCGGCGTCAGGATCGAGCAGATGACGTGGGGCAGCTGGATGCCGCACAAGTTCAAGATCGCCGTCTCGGGCTGCCCGCGCAATTGCGCGGAGGCCACGATCAAGGACTTCGGCATCGTCTGCGTGGACAGCGGCTACGAGCTGCACGTCGGCGGCAACGGCGGCATCAAGGTGCGCGCCACCGACTTCCTGTGCAAGGTGGCGACCGAGGCGGAGGCGATGCATTATTGCGCCGCCTTCACCCAGCTCTACCGCGAGGAGGCGCACTATCTGGAACGCACCGCGCCGTGGATCGAGCGCGTCGGGCTGCAATATATCAAGGACCGCATCGTCGACGATCAGCCGCTGCGCGACGCGCTGGCCGAACGGTTCCTGTATTCGCAGAAGTTCTGTCAGGACGATCCGTGGGCGGCGCGCGTCGCCGGCGCGGAACGCGAGCAGCACGCACATCTGGGCGAGTTCCGCCCCCTCGAAATCCTCGCGGCGGAGTAAGGCACATGATCGGCGACTGGATCGACATCGGCGCGCTGGCAGAAATCCCCCTGCGCGGGGCACGCACCGTGCCGGTGGTGGGCGGCGAGGAGATCGCCATCTTCCGCACCGGGGACAATGCGGTGTTCGCGCTCGTCAACCGCTGCCCGCACAAGCAGGGGCCATTGAGCCAGGGCATCGTCCATGGCCACTCGGTCACCTGCCCGCTGCACAACTGGAAGATCGCGCTGGCCACCGGCGAGGCGCAGGGCGAGGACAAGGGCTGCACCCCCACCATCCCGGTGAAGGTGGATGCCGGCCGCGTGCTGATCGCGCGGATGGCGCTGCTCACGACCGCCCTCGCCGCCTGACGGCGACGCGCGTATAGACTGCCATCGAGGAACTGCACGATGCGGCACCATGATCTTATCGCCCCCGGCCCGATCGCCCCCGGCACCGTCTGGCTGGTGGGCGCCGGCCCCGGCGACCCGGACCTGCTGACGAGGCGGGCCGAGCGGCTGATCGCGGCGGCCGACATCCTGTTCTTCGATGCGCTCGTTGGCCCCGGCGTGCTGGCGCTGGCAGCCCCCGGCACCGAACTGGTGAGCGTGGGCAAGCGATCCGGCCGCCATTCCAAGCCGCAGGAGGGGATCAACGACCTGCTGCTGGCAGCCGCACGGGCGGGCAAGCGGGTGGTGCGGCTGAAGGGCGGCGACCCCTCGATCTTCGGCCGCTCCACCGAGGAGATCGGCCATCTGGCGGCGCACGGCATCGCCGTCCACGTCTGCCCCGGCATCACCGCGGCGAGTGCGGCAGCGGCGAGCGGGGCTGCGTCGCTCACCCTGCGCGGGCTGGCGCGGCGGCTCACCTTCGTGACGGCGCATACCCGCGCCGGCGAGCCGCTCGACCTCGACTGGACGGCACTGGCCGGCGCAGACACCACGCTGGCCGTCTATATGGGCCGCGCCGCCGCCCCCGAGGTGGCGCGCGAACTGGTCCGCGCGGGCCGCGATCCGGACACGCCGGTGATGATCGCGGTCAACGTCTCGCTGCCCGAGGAGCGGGTGATCCGCGGCCGGCTCGCCGCCCTGCCCTTCCTCGTGCAGACGATCAGCGACGACGACCCCACCCTGCTGCTGATCGGCGAGGCGCTGGCGGCCAGCCCCCAGGGCGCGCTGGCCGAGGCCCGGGCGATGGCATCCGCCGACGCCTGACCTGGCGGGTTGCCCCGCCCCCGACAGATGGTCGAAAGCGCATCCGGCACTGGTTGTGCCAGCGTCGACTACGCGCAGTAGGTCGAGCGGCGGAACATCGGCGGCAGATCAAGCCCGTCGTTGGCTGCATCATCGACCGGCCGGTCGAAACGCCGCCGCCTCACGGATCGCCGATCCGCGAGAGCTGGCGTCCGTCGGATATCCACCCCGCTGCATCGACCGCTGAACGACTGCCCAAGGACCGGCCCTCCCGATGCGGGTTGCTATCCCGCATCTGCCACCGGTCCATCACGGGATGCCGCTTGCCCTTCAGGCACGGCGCCCAAGGTCAGGAACCCGCGTCGAGGACCGCGAGGTTTTCCCGCAGGATCGCAGCGGATGCGCGCAGGCCCGCCTGCTCGGCCGCATCAAGGTCGGGCAGCAATATCCGTTCGATCCCGCCCGCGCCGAGGAGGCACGGCAGGCTGAGATACAGGTCGGTAATGCCGAACTCGCCGGTCAGCGCCACCGACACGGGAAGGATCGCCCGTTCGTCGCGCAGGATGGCCTCGCAGATCCGAACGATCGCCGTGGCGATACCGAACGACGTGTACCCCTTGCCGGCGATGATGCGATAGCCCGCCTCGCGCACCCCCCGCGCGACATGCTCCCGATCGGGCGCCGGGGCCTGGAACTGCGCCAGCCCAAGCCCCCCGACCCGCGCGGCGAAAAAGGCGGCGACCTCGCTGTCGCCATGTTCCCCCACGACCAGCGCCTCGATGGCGGTAGGCGCGACGTGCAGTTCCGCCGCGAGCGCCTGCCGGAGGCGCGCGGTATCGAGCAGCGTCCCGGTGCCGATCACGCGCGAGGCGGGGAGGCCGGATGCCCGCAGCGCCACCAGCGCCATCAGATCGACGGGATTGGCCGCCACGAGGATGATCCCGCCGAACCCCGCGCCCGCGAGTTGCGATACGCAGGCGCGGACGATACTGGCGCTGCGCGAGGCGACCGTCAGCCGGGTTTCCGATCCATGCGTCGCCGCCCCGGCGGTCACGACGGCGATCGTCGCCGAGGCCGCGTCCGCATAGGTGCCGGCCCATATCCGGGCCGGCCGCGCGAGCGCGTTGGCATCGGCGAGGTCGGCGGCCTCTGCCTCGGCCAGCCCCGGATCGCTGTCGATCAGCACGATTTCCGACACAAGCGCACGCAACATCAGCGCATAGGCCGCCGTCGCGCCGACATGGCCGGCACCGATCATCGCGATGCGTGACATGCCGATCTCCCTTTTTGCACGCCGGAATGGCGCGCTTCCCGTCGCCGGATGGGCTAGCGACGGGGCGCGACGGAATTATGTCCCGAAAGGGCCGGTGCCGGATCATCGAATAATCTCTGCGGATACGTCGCCGGCCGCAACCTATCAGCCCCGCCTGCGCTCACCAGAAGGGCAGGAGCGGCGCGACGCCAACCGACCGGACGTGAACTTTCAAGCTGAGGGAATCGAATGCAAGCGGCAGATGTCTTCACCAAGCTCGATATCGAACTGAGACCCGATCCCTCGCGTACCGTCATCCGGCCCTTCAGTTTCGAATATCCCGAGGCGTTCAGCGCCGGCCGCCCCTCGCGGCTGGAGGCTGTCACCCACCGGATCCTGTCGCTCGACCTGGCGATGCGCCGGCGGATGTTCGAGAAGATCCGCAAGCCGATGCACGAGCGGCATCGCAACGCCGACCGGGTCTTCCTGCGCCGCTTCGACGAGCTGCAGCATCTGATCCCGGATGCCAACTTGGAAGAGTATGACAAGCTGCTGCTCGGCGCCTATTTCAGCCAGGAATATGCATTCGAGTCCGCCGCGCTGTTCAACCCCAGCATCGCCCGCCTGCCCGATCCCGATCCTTGCGAGGCGGGCGCCGTCCGCTTCCTGCTCTCGCTGCGCGGCATCGGCGAGGGGCATATCTCGTCCGTCACCTTCCGCAGCGGCACATGGGGGCCGGGCGACACGCTCGTCATCGATCCGGCCAGCGATCAGGGCATCCCGCCACAGATCGAGCGTCAGGACGAAGGCTGGGTGCGCCTGTTGTGCGAGGACAGCCGCGACGTTTCCGAGACGGTGATCTTCCCGATCCTGCCCAGCCAGCGTCAGGGCGTCGAGGATCTGCGGATGGTCAACTTCACCGACCATGACGGCGCCCAGAGCCTGATCGGCACCTATACCGCCTTCGACGGCAAGGAGGTCCGTCAGGAACTACTGCGCGGGGTCGATCTGCGCACGTTCCAGATGCGGCCGCTGGCGGGCGCGATGACGGGGTACAAGGGCATGGCGCTGTTCCCCCGCCGGATCAACGGCCAGTTCGTGATGCTGGGGCGGCAGGACAACGAGAACATCTGGCTGCTCCGCTCCGACGACCTCCACACCTGGGAAACCGGGACGCCGATCATGGCGCCCAAATATCCGTGGGAGTTTGTCCAGATCGGCAATTGCGGATCGCCGATCGAGCTGGAGGAAGGCTGGCTGATGTTCACCCACGGCGTCGGCATGATCCGTGGCTACAGCATCGGCGCCACCCTGCTCGACAAGGACGATCCCTCCCGCGTGCTGGCGCGCACCGCCTCGCCCCTGCTGTTTCCCAGCGCGGAACAGCGCGGCGGCTACGTGCCCAACGTCACCTATAGCTGCGGCGGGCTGGTACATGAGCGGCGGGTGCTGCTGCCCTACGCCATCGGCGACGAACACAGCGCGTTCGCGGTTGCGAGCGTCGACGATCTCCTCAGCGTGATGGAGCCCGCCTGACGGCTGGTGTCTCTCCCGCCTTGTTTCTCCAGACGGAAGGTAATGGACAATGAAAGAACTGGTGGCATTCGATCTCGACGGCACCCTGGCCGAGAGCAAGCAGCCGCTCGGCGAGGCGATGGGCGAGGCGCTCGCCGACCTGCTCGGCGTGGCCCACATCGCGGTGATCTCGGGCGGTGACTGGCCCCAGTTCGAGAAGCAGGTCGCCAGCCGGCTGCCGGCGCGCGCCGATCTCGATCGCCTGTGGCTGATGCCCACCACCGGCACGAAGCTCTACCGGCATGACGGCAAGTGGGCGCCCGTCTATGCCGAACTGTTCGACGAGCAGCAGCGCAAGGACATCATCGCCGCTTTCGATGCGTCACTGGCCGCCACCGGCTTCACCCCCGAGCAGAGCTGGGGCGAGCGGATCGAGGATCGCGGCAGCCAGATCACCTTTTCCGCGCTGGGCCAGCAGGCGCCGCTCAAGGAAAAGGAGCATTGGGACCCGGATTTCGCCAAGCGCAAGATCATCCAGGCCGATCTGCGCCAGCGCTTGCCCGGCCTGTCGATCAACATCGGCGGCGCCACCTCGATCGACATCACCCGCGAAGGCGTCGACAAGGCCTACGGCCTGAAGAAGCTGTCCGCCGCCAGCGGCATCGCGCTGGAGGCGATGATGTTCATCGGCGATGCGATCTTCCCAGGCGGCAACGATTATCCCGCCAAGGAACTGGGCCTCGATACCGTTCGCGTCCGCGACCCGGAGGAGACGCTGTCGGTGATCGCCGCGATCGTCGCCTGCCAGAAATAGGCGGCGTCAGCCGGCGTCCCGGATCGCGGCGATCGCCTTGCCGTAATCCGGGGCGCCGAAAATGCCGGTGCCGGAGACGATGACGTCCGCGCCTGCCTCCACGGTGCTGCGGACGGTCTTCGCATCCTGCCCGCCATCCACCTCGATATGCGGGCCGAGGCCGCGTTCGTCGCAGAGCCGCCGCAGCGCCGCGATTTTGGGCAGCATCTCTGGCAGGAAGGCCTGGCCGCCGAAACCGGGGTTGACCGTCATCACCAGGATGATGTCGACGAGGTGCAGCACATGCTCGATCCACGCGATCGGCGTCGCCGGATCGATCACGACGCCGGGGCGACAGCCAAGCTCGCGCACGCGGCTCAGCACGCGGTGGAGGTGGATCGTCGATCCCGGTTCGGACTGGACGAGCAGATGGTCGGCACCGGCATCGCGGTAGCGTTCCAGCGACCGCTCCGGCTCGACGATCATCAGGTGGACGTTGAGCGGCTTCGTCGCGCTCCGCTTGATCGCCTTCACCACGTCCGGGCCGAAGGAGATGTCCGGCACGAAGCGACCGTCCATGATATCGACATGGATCCAGTCCGCGCCGGCTTGCTCGACCGCCCGTATCTCGTCGCCGAGCCGGGTGAAGTCCGCCGCCAGCACCGACGGGGCGATCTTGATCGCGCGGCTCACAGCCGTTCCGCGATCAGCCGGTCGATCGCCTGTGCCACGCCGTCCTCCTCGTTCGAGGCCGTCACCCAGTCGGCCGCCGCGCGCACATGGTCGGGCGCCTGCCCCATCGCGATGGACAGCCCGGCCCGCGCGAACATCGGCAGGTCGTTGGCCATGTCGCCGATCACCGCCACCTGTTTCAGCGGCACGCCCGCCGCCGCCGCGATCGCCGCGACGCCGTCGCCCTTGTTCGCGCGCAGGGCAGTCGTGTCGAGGAAATAAGGTTGCGACAGGGCGATGGTGGCATTGCCGGCCGCCGAGGCGATGGCCCTGTCCTCGATCGTCTTGAGCAGCGCCACGTCGTCGCTGACGCCGACGATCTTGTCTGCCCGGTCGCACAGCGCCGCCAGATCGTCGCGCAGCGTCGCCTCGTGGCCCGACGACAAGATCTCGCGCGGGACATGCGGGTTGTCGTTGTCACGCGCGTACCAGCGGTCGTCGGCGAACAGCCAGATATCGACCCCCGCCTCGTCGAGGATGGCGATCAGCCGCGCCGCCACCGCAGGGTCGATCCGTTCAGGCGGGGCGGTGACGCCGCCCGGATCGAACAACGTGCCGCCATTAAACGCACCGATCGGCCCGCCGATCTGCAACGCCTTGGCGATCCAGTGCATCCCGCTCATCGGCCGGGCGCTGATGAGCGACATCGCGACACCGGCATCGGCAAGACGCCGCGCCGCCGCGCCGTTGGCGTCGGACAGGCTCTTGTCCTTGCGGACCAGCGTGCCGTCGATATCGCTGATGAGCAGGCGGATGGATGTGCTCATGCGCCGATCCGATGCCACTGGCGGCCGTCTCGCGCCAATAGTTCGTCCGCCGCCGCCGGGCCTGCGCTGCCGGCGTCATAGTCCTCCGGGTCGCCCGCCTTGCCCCATTCGTCGAGAACGGGCTGCACCGCCGCCCAGCCGGCCTCGATCATGTCGGCGCGCTGGAACAGTGTCTGGTCGCCGGTCAGCGCATCGTACAGCAACGTCTCGTAGCCGGTGCGATGGCCGAGCGGGAGGCTGTCGGCATAGCGGAAGTCGAGGCTCGCCTCGCGCGTATCCACCACCGGCCCCGGTTTCTTGACCACGAAGTCCAGGCTTATGCCCTCATCGGGCTGCACCTGCAGCACCAGCCTGTTCGGCGGCAGGCGCGTCACGTCGGTATCGCGGAACAGGGCGAAGGGCACCGGCTTGAACATCACCACGATCTCCGTGTCACGCGCCGCCAGCGCCTTGCCGGTCCGCAGGTAGAAGGGAACGCCGGCCCAGCGCCATGTCTCCACCTCCAGCTTTATCGCGGCATAGGTTTCGGTGCGGCTGTCCGCGGCGATATCCCGTTCCTCGCGATAGGCCGGCACGGTGGCGTCCCCGGCCTGGCCCGCGCGATAGCGGCCGCGCACCGCGTCCCGCTCTACCCGCTCCGGCCGCGGGCCGCGCACCGCCGCCAGCAGCTTGGCCTTCTCGTTGCGGATCGCCTCGGCGTCGAAACTGTTCGGCGGCTCCATGCCGATCATCGCGAGGAGCTGGAACAGGTGGTTGGGCACCATGTCGCGCAGCGCACCGGTGGCATCGTAGAAGGTGCCGCGTGTACCGACACCCACCGTCTCGGCGGCAGTGATCTGGACGTGATCGATGTACCGGCTGTTCCACACCGCCTCCAGCAGCGCATTGCCGAAGCGCGCGACCATGATGTTCTGCACGGTCTCCTTGCCGAGGAAATGATCGACCCGGTAGATCTGGCTCTCCGGTATGCGCGCGAGGATACGGGCGTTGAGTGCCTGCGCGGAGGCGAGGTCATGCCCGAACGGCTTCTCGATCAGAACGCGGCGGAAGCCGGCGCTTTCGTCGAGGATCCCGGCGTCGGCAAGGCGATCGACGATCGTGCCGAAGAAGCCCGGCGCGGTGGCAAGGTAGAAGGCGGCGTTGCCCTCGATCCTGTCCGCCAGCGTGGCATAGGTCGCCGCATCCTCGAAGCTGCCGCGCACGTAATGGATCCGCCCGGCCAGCGCCTGCCACGCCGCTCCGGCGGTCTCGGCATCGTCGCCCTTGCCGACGAACTGGCCGAGGCTGTCGCGCAGTGCCGCGTCGTCGGCATCGTGGTGGCTGACCCCGACGATGCCGACGTCGTCTCCGACCAGTCCGTCGCGCATCAGGTTGAGGATCGACGGCATCAGCAGCCGCTTCGCCAGATCGCCCATCGCCCCGAAGATCACGAGCGTCGCCGGCGGCGCGCGTTCGGCCGCCGGGGGCGTGGATACCGGATCGCTCACTGCGGCATCTCGACATGGCCGCCGAAGCCGTACCGCATCGACGACAGCAGCTTGTCGCCGAAGGTTGTATCGACCCGCGAGCGATAGCGCGCGAACAGCGCGGCGGTCAGCACGTTGGCGGGCACCGCTTCCTCCATCGCCGCATCGATCGTCCACTGGCCCTCGCCGCTGTCGGAGACGTGGCCCGTGAACTGTTCGAGATCGTGATCGGCGGCGAGGCCGATCGCGGTAAGGTCGAGCAGCCAGGACGAGATCACACTGCCCCGCCGCCATACCTCGGCGATATCCGGCAGGTTCAGCGAGAAGCGCTCGTCCTCGGGCAGCTTTTCCGACGATTTGCCCTTCAGGATGTCGAAGCCCTCGGCATAAGCCTGCATCAGCCCGTATTCGATCCCGTTGTGCACCATCTTGACGAAATGGCCCGCCCCCGCCGGCCCGGCATGGATATAGCCGCGCTCGGCGCGGTTGTCGAGGCCGTCGCGCCCCTTGGTGCGCACGAGATCACCCGTGCCCGGCGCGAGCGTCTCGAAGATCGGCTCCAGCAGGTCGACCGTCGCCTCTTCGCCACCGATCATCATGCAATAGCCGCGTTCCAGCCCCCACACGCCGCCAGACGTGCCGACGTCGACGTAGTGGAGTTTCTCCATCGCGCAGGATTTGGCGCGGCGGATATCGTCCTTGTAGAAGGTGTTGCCGCCGTCGATGATGATGTCACCGGGCGCGGCGAGCTTCGTCAGCGTCTCGATCGTCTCCTCGGTCGGCGCGCCGGCTGGCAGCATCACCCAGAAGATGCGCTGCCCGTCGAATCTGGCCACGACGTCCTCCAGCGAGGTCGCGGCGATCGCGCCCTCTCCGGCCATCGTCGCCACCGCCTTCTCATCGCGGTCGAAGGCGACGACCTCGTGTCCGCCGCGCATCAGCCGGCGTGCGATATTGGCTCCCATCCGGCCGAGGCCGATCATTGCGAGGCGCATGGATAACTCCGGTTTCAGGCGTTGAGGGCGGCGGTGACGAGCGTCTCGAGACGCGCGAGATCGCCATGCTTCAGATGGATGCGCAGCACCCGCTGGCCACGCGCGGCAAGCACGTCGAGATCGCCGCGCGCCTGCGCCAGCTGCACCGTGCCGAAGCTGGCACGGTGATGCGGGATCGCCAGATCAGGATCGGGATCGCGCGTCACCTCGATGAACATGCCGGTCGCCGGGCCACCCTTGTAGGCCTGCCCGGTCGAGTGGAGGAAGCGCGGACCGAAGCCCGCGACGGTCGCCACTGCTCTGGCATCGCGGATCGCGGTGCGGATGCGCGCGATCGCCGCCTCGTGCGCCGCGTCGCGCTCGACATAGGCGAGGATGCCGAGATAATCCCCGGCGCCCAGCCCCGCGAGCCGCGCGGACAGGATCGCCACCGGGTCGGTCGGCGCCAGCGAGGCGTCCCCGGCGGCGAAGATGGCGATCTCGGCATCCTCGTAGAGCGGTGTCTCGGGTTCGAGCGCGCCCGATTTCTCATAGGCGTCGACCAGCTTGCGGGTCGCGATCTTGGCATCCTCCACATCGGGCTGGTTGAACGGATCGATCCCGATCACCGCCCCGGCGACCGCGGTGGCGATCTCCCAGCGGAAGAATTCCTGCCCGATCAACTCGCGCGAGGCGACGCTGATCGAGACGAGCGGATGGCCGGCCGCCGCCAGCGCCTTCAGCTTCGTCTCCAGCCCGTCGTCCTCGTCACCCGCAAGATGCAGATGGACGAAAACCCGGTCGGTGCCGTAGCTTTCCGGCGTGCCGACCGGCTCCAGATCGACGGGCACAATGCCCTTGCCCTGCTTGCCGGTGGATTCGGCGATCAACTGCTCCAGCCATGCACCGAAGGGTGCCAGCCCGGCGGACGGCACGATCGTCAGCTTGTCGCGCCCGATCGCCGCCGCCTCGCCGAGGATGGCGCCCAGCCGCACGCCGGGATTGGCCGCAGGCGGCGCATCGGGGCCGCAGGCGAACACCATCGGCGCCGTCGCCGTGTAGAAGGCCGCCACGTCTATTCCCATCGCCGCCGCCGGCACCATGCCGAACGCCGACAGCACCGAATAGCGCCCGCCGATCGCCGGATCACCGGCGAAGACCGCCGCGAACCCGTCCCTGGCCGCCGTCTTCTCCAGATGCGATCCGGGATCGGTCACGGCGACGAAATGCGCCCCCTGCCCGCCCGCCTTCTCGAAGAAGAAGGCGCGCAGCAGTTCCGGCTCCATCGTCGATCCGGATTTGGACGAGACGATGAACAGGGTCCCCGCCGGGTCGATCGCCGCCAGCACCGTCGCGATCTGCCCCGGATCGGTGGTGTCGAGCACATGCAGCTTCGGCGAGCCCGCCGCCGAACCGAGGATCAGCGACAGCACCTCCGGCCCAAGGCTCGATCCGCCCATGCCGAGCAGCACCGCATCCTTGTAGCTCCTGGCTTTTTCGCCAAACGTGGCAAGTGCCGCCTGATCGACCTGTTCGCCCTTCGCGGCGGCCAGCCAGCCGAGCCATTTCGCCTCGTCCCCGCCGGTCCACAGGCCCGCGTCACCGGCCCATAGCCGCCGCGACCAGGCGTCCGCCCGCGCCGTTTCCAGACGCGCCTCGACCGCCTTGTCGAGCGATGCGGGCAGCTGCGCGGTCATGCCGTTCAGCCGATCGCCGAGGAATGCGTTGCGCTTTCCCGCCACCGCGCCGAGCAGCTGATCGGCGGCGTCCGCGAACTGAGTGACGCCGGACCCGACGAGATCGGCCGTCACCTGCCCGAGATCCAGACCCAGCCGCCGCGCCTCGGCCAGCACGTGCCGCGCGCCCTCGATGTCGCCGGTCAGCGTCTCCGCGACGGTGCCGTGGTCGCGGAAGGCGTCCATCGTCTTGGGCGGCATCGTGTTGACCGTATCGCGGCCGATCAGCGTGTCGATGTAGAGCGTATCCGGGTAGGCCGGATCCTTGGTGCCGGTCGACGCCCACAGCAGCCGCTGCGGCATCGCACCCTTCGCCGCAAGCGCCTGCCAGCGATCGCCGGCGATCAGCTCCTGATAATGGACGTAGGCCAGTTTGGCGTTGGCGATCGCCACCTTGCCTCGGATCGCCTTCAACGCGTCCGCCTCGGGGTCGCCGGCCTCCATCCGCGTATCGATCGCCTTGTCGATCTGCGCATCGATGCGGCTGACGAAGAAGCTGGCGACGCTGGCGATCCGATCGATCGGCGCCCCCTCCTTCACGCGCTTTTCCAGCCCGGCGATGAACGCCTCGGCCACCGCCTGATACGCATCCTGCGAGAACAGCAGCGTGACGTTGATGTTGATCCCGTTCGCGATCAGCCGGCGGATCGCAGGCGTGCCGGCATCGGTGCCGGGCACCTTGACCATCAGGTTCGGCCGGTCGACCGCCGCCCACAGCCGCCGCGCTTCGGCGATCGTGGCGTCCGTATCGTTGGCGAGATAGGGCGAGACCTCGAGGCTGACATAGCCATCGCGGCCGTCGAGCCGGTCGTACACCGGCCGCAGGTCGTCCGCCGCGCCCTGGATATCGGCGATCGCCTGCGCCTCGTAAGTATCGGTCACGCTCGCGTCGGCCTTGCCGAGGAAGGCGTTGAACCCCTCGTCATAGGCTTCGCCCGATCCCATGGCCTTCTCGAAGATCGACGGGTTGGAAGTGACGCCGGTCAGCCCGTCCTCGGCGACCAGCTTCTTCAGCCCGTCTGCCTTCAAAAATTTGCGATCGACGAAATCGAGCCAGACCGCCTGGCCCGCCTCGTGAAGCTGTTGCAGCCTGCTGGTCATCACTTTGCCTTCTCGATCAGGCCGCGCGCGACCTCGATGATGTTGTCGGTGGTGAAGCCGAACTTTTCCTGAAGCTTGGCGAGCGGCGCGGAGGCGCCGAAGGTGGACATGGTGATCGTCGCGCCGTCATGGCCGACATAGCGATCCCAGCCGAGCGACCCGGCCTGCTCCACGGCCAGCCGCGCCTTCACCGCCGGCGGGAACACGCTGTCGCGGTAGGCGGCATCCTGCTTCTCGAACAGATACCAGCTCGGCATCGACACCACGCGCGAACGCACGCCCTGCGCGGCCAGCTTCTCGTGGGCCGCCACCACCAGCGACACCTCGCTGCCGGTGCCGATCAGGATGACCTCGGGATCGCCATCGGCCGCATCGGCGAGGATGTAGGCGCCCTTCGCCAGCCCCGCCGCCGGGGCATAGGTGCCGCGATCGATCGTCGGCAGCGCCTGACGCGAGAGGATGAGCGCGGTCGGCTCGCTGGTATGGGTCAGCGCCACCTTCCACGCCTCGGCGGTTTCGTTGGCGTCGCCGGGGCGGATCGTGTCGAGGCCGGGAATGGCGCGCAACGTCGCCAGATGCTCGATCGGCTGGTGCGTCGGGCCATCCTCGCCCACCCCGATCGAATCGTGGGTGAACACGAAGACGACCGGCACCTCCATGATCGCGGCGAGGCGGATCGGCGCGCGCATGTAGTCCGCGAACACGAGGAACGTGCCGGTGTACGACCGCAGATAGGTGAGCGCCATGCCGTTGGCGATCGACCCCATCGCATGTTCGCGCACGCCGAAGTGCATATTGCGGCCGCTGTAATCCCCCGGCTCGAACGATCCCGCGCCGTCGAACGTCAGGTTCGTCTTGGTCGAGGGCGAGAGATCGGCGGCGCCGCCCATCAGCATCGGCACGTGCGGCGCGATCGCGTTCAGCACCTTGCCGCCCGCCTCGCGCGAGGCGATGCCCTTGGCGTCGGCAGGGAATACCGGCACGTCGGCATCCCAGCCCTCCGCCATCTTGCCCTGCCGCAGCAGGTCGAACTCGGCCGCTTCGGTCGGGAAGTCCGCGGCGTAGCGCTTGAACATGGCCTCCCACTGCTCGCGCAGCGGCTGGCCGCGCCCGGACAGCGCCGCCGTGAACCCTTCCTTCACCCCGTCGGGGACGAGGAACTGCGCGTCCTCGGGCCAGCCGTAGGCCTTCTTGGTCGCCGCGACATTCTCCGCACCCAGCGCCTCGCCATGCGCCTTCTCGCTGCCGGCGCGCGGGGAACCGTAGCCGATCACCGATCGCACGACGATGAAGGTCGGCCGGTCGGCCGTCGCCTTGAACGCGTCCAGCGCCGCCGCGACGGCACGCGTATCGTTGGCATCGTCGACATGAATGACGTTCCAGCCGTACGCCTCGAACCGCTTGCCCACATCCTCGGTAAAGGCGAGATCGGTCGATCCCTCGATCGAGATCGAGTTGCTGTCGTAGATCCAGCACAGGTTGGACAGGGCAAGGTGCCCGGCGATCGAGGCCGCCTCGCCCGAGACGCCCTCCATCATGTCGCCATCGCCGCACAGCACGTAGACATCGTGGTCGAACAGCGGGAAGCCGTCGCGGTTGAAGCGGGCGGCCAGCGCCCGTTCGGCGATCGCCATGCCGACCGAGTTGCCGCACCCCTGCCCCAGCGGGCCGGTCGTCGTCTCCACTCCGGTCGTCATGCGATATTCGGGATGGCCCGGCGTCTTGGAACCGAGCTGCCGGAACTGCCTGATGTCGTCGAGGCTGACGGCGGGCTCGCCGGTCTTGCGGCCGTCGGCATCGATTTCCTCCACGCCGGCAAGATGCAGCAGCGCGTAGAGCAGCATCGAGGCATGGCCGACCGACAGCACGAAGCGATCGCGGTTCGGCCAGTCCGGCGTCGTCGGGTCGTAGCGCAGATAATCGTGCCACAGGGTATGGCCCACCGGCGCCAGCGCCATCGGTGTGCCGGGGTGGCCGGAATTGGCCTTTTGCACCGCATCCATCGCCAGCGTGCGGATCGTGTCGATCGCAAGGCGCCCGGCCGACCCATCCTCGTGGAGGGTCGGCGCCGTCGATTGGCCATTCATCGCGAAACTCCGATATGATCGTTCGACGGTCATAACGACCGCGCCGGGCGTTGGATGCGAGCGGCGGGCGGCTCGCCGCTTTCCCGATCGCGATCGACCGTAACGACGCCGTCGGCCGTGCCGAGGTAGAGCGTGTCGATCTCGACCAGGAACAGCCCATGCCCGAGGATGCCGGGAACGGTCGAAAGGGCAGTCGCCAACGCGGCGGGATCGGCGATCGCGCCGAACGCCGCGTCGATGATGATGTTGCCCTGATCGCTCCGTACCGCAGTGCCGGCTGGATCGCACCGCACCGTAGCGTCCCCGCCGAGCCGTGCTATTTCACGGACGACGAACGCCTGCGCCATCGGCAGCACCTCCACCGGCACCGGCTTCCGCCCCAGTTGCCCGACCCGTTTGGTCTCGTCCGCGATCGCGATCATCCGGTCGGCGGCGGCGGCGACGATCTTCTCGCGCAACATCGCGCCGCCGGCGCCCTTGATCGCCCGCAACCCCGCGTCGATCTCGTCGACGCCGTCGATGCACAGGTCGATCCGGTCGATCGGCGCCAGATCGACGATCGCGATGCCCGCCGCCCGCGCGGCGGCCGCCGTTGCGAGGGAGGTCGCGACCCCCGTCACCCGCAGCCCCTCGCCCACCCGGCGGCCGAGCGCGGCGATGGCATAGGCGGCGGTACTACCCGTGCCGATGCCGACGATCATGCCGTCGGCGACCTGACCGACGGCGGCTTCGGCGGCCAGGCGCTTCTGTTCGGCCCGGTCGGGCAAGGGTTTGTGCATTCGTCCGCCATGGTGCTGGATCAGATCAGGTCCGGCGCAAACGCGCGGCACGCGGCCGTGGCGTCAATTAAACTTCGTTCATGATCGCGGGGGCGTTGCTTCCGGCATGGCGGCTCGCCGCGCGCATTCCGGCGCGGCGCTGGCGGAAGCGGTGGGATTCGAACCCACGAACGGGTTGCCCCGTCGCTGGTTTTCAAGACCAGTGCCTTCAACCACTCGGCCACGCTTCCCTGTCCGCCGCCCGAAGCCAGGCTTCGGCGGCAGGATCGTGTGGTGGGTCCATCGGGACTCGAACCCGAGGCCTACAGATTACATCCCGCTACGCGTTTCCGCGCCGCCCCCGCACAGGGAGGCGTTTGTCGGTCTGGACCATCCCTTCACCGCCGCCCGTGGCGCTGCGGTGGGTGCCGTCTGGCCTCTACACCTTCCGACCCGGGGGCCGGCTTGGCTCGGGATTGCCACGGCCATCGCTGACCAGAGGGTTCCCCGACTTTGACACCTGTTTCCGCGGCCGGTTTCCCGGCCGGGCTCCCATCGAAAGTCCGTTGCTCTACCAACTGAGCTATGGACCCATCACACCGGCGCGGATTAGCCCCGCGCCGCGCCGGTGGCAACCCGCGCCCGCCTAGAAACTCGCGCGCGCGGTCACGCGGATGTCGCGCCCGGCCAGCGGCGCGAAATCCTTGAGGAAGCTGGCGTGGCGGCGGGCGTTCACGTCGAAGATATTGTTCGCCGACAGCGCGAAGCTGAGCGGCCGCTCCGTGCCCCACGGCCGGATGTCGAGCGAGGCGTTGACGAGGGTGAAGCTGCCCGTCTCCGTCTCGAACGCGGAGACGCGCTCCTGCTTCGCGCTATATTCCACCTCCACGCGCCCGCCCAGCTTCTCGGCATTGGCGGCAAGCCCGCCGAGCAGCCGCAGCGGCGGGATGCGCGGCGCCGGGCCGACGCCGAGAATGCGCGCGTGGACATAGTCGCCCAGCGCGTCCGCCGTCACCGTCGTGCCGCCGATCCGCGCCAGATCAAGCGATCCCTGCGCCTCCACGCCATAATAGCGCGCGTCGGCCTGGCGGCCCTGGTACACCGGCAGGCCATCCTCGATCTCGCCGGTGCGGTCCTCGTAGATGAAGTTCGAGAAGCGGTTGTAATAGGCCGACGCCTCGAACGTGTAGCCGGCGCCCTTGCCGCGCAGCACGGTTTCCACGCCCACCGACCGCTCCTTGGCGAAATCGGGGTTGCCGATCTCGTACGCCTCGGTGCCGGCGTGCGGGCCGTTGGCGTACAGTTCCTCAGCCGAAGGCGCGCGCTCGGTGCGGGACAGGTTCACGCCCAGCCGCCAGCCGTCGAACAGCCCGTAGGAGGCGCCGCCCGACACCGAATACGCATCGAACCGGCGCTTCCCGTCGAAGAACTGCCCCTGCCCCGCCAGCGGCTTCGCCTCGATCGCGCTATGTTCGTAGCGGCCGCCCGCCTCCAGCTTGAACCGCCCGAAATCGAGCTGCTGGAGCGTGAAGAAGCCGACCTGCTGGCTCTGGTTGCGCGGCAGGAACGCCTCGTCGCCCACCACGTCGAAGTCGCGTGCGGTATATTGCACGCCGCTGGCGCCCTTCCACGCGCCGCGATCGGCCTGCACCAGCTCCAGCCGCCCCTCCATCCCCTTGTTGTAGAAGGCGGTGCCGACCGATCCGTCCTCCTCCAGCTCGAAATGGCGGTAGGTGGCATAGCCGAAGCGGGCGCGGATCGTCTGGAACAGGCCGCCGCCGGTATTCACCTCGGCGCGGGCATCGACGCGATTCTGCTTCAGGTCGAGCCGGGGCGCCTCCTGCTCCTCGCCCGGCGCGGTGGCGAAGCGGATGGGGACGCCGTAGAGGCTGTCGTAATGGCTGTAGGCGAGGCCGAAGCTGCCGCCATCGGTAATCACCGCCGCGCCGACGCCGGCGGTCCACGTCTCGCTCGCCGAATTGGGCAGGCGGTCCTTCAGCGCGGCGTTGGCGGCGAAGTCGATGTCGCCGGTGGAGGCACCCGCCGCCGCCGAGGCCAGCGCATCCGCCCGCGCCTGTCGCGAGAGCACGGGGCCGCCGATCCGCAGGTCGTCCGTCTTCAGGTAGCTGCCGTCGGCATGGACCACGATCGTGCGAGACACTGGCACGTCCACCGCGCCGCCGATCGAACGCTCGTCCGCCGCCGAGCCGTAGCTGGCGATGGCATCGACATGGATCGGCTCGTCCGGCACCGCGCGGGGGATGCGCTTGTCCAGCACGTTGACGACACCGCCGATCGCGGCCGACCCGTAGAGCAGCGCCGCCGGGCCGCGCAGCACCTCCACCCGCTCGGCGAGCAGGGGGTTGATCGCCACGGCATGATCGACCGAGGTGTTCGACACGTCGATCGAGCCGATGCCGTCGGTCAGCACGCGCACCCGCTCCCCTTGCAGACCGCGCAGCACGGGGCGCGAGGCGTTGGGGCCGAACGAGGTGGCCGATACGCCGGGGGTGCGCGCCAGCGTCTCGCCGATCGTCGGGCGCAGCGCGCGGGTCAGGTCCGCGCCCTGCAACACCGCGACGCCGGAGAGCACGTCTGCCCGGTCGCGCTGGTAGGGGGCGGTCACGACGATCTCGGCGGGGGCAGCGGCATGGAACGCGGTGGCGGCGTCGCCGGCCGTGGCGGGGGCGATCACGGCGTCGGCGGACATCAGGAGCAGAGGCAACATGGGGACATCCCTGAATATGTTATATCGCCGCATCCGCAACGACCCGATGCGATCGGCGGCACCGCGATAGCCACGCCCGGCGGGAGAGACAATATATCATTTCAGATCGGGAGGTGGAATCTCATTCACGCCGCGCGGTGGAGCCGCGCACGATCAGCCGGCCGCCCAGCATCACCGTCCGCCGGGATGCGTCTGGCTGGTGGAGCCGGTCGAGCAACATCGCCATCGCTTCGCCGCCGATCTGCTCCACCGGCTGCTCGATCAGCGTGACGCCGCCGCAGACGACCTCGGTCCACGGCTCGTTGTCGAAGCCGGCGATCGCCGGCCCGGCCTGCCCCGCCCCCGCCGCGTTCAGGGCGCGGATCACCGAGAGCAGCATCACGCCGTTGCTGGCGATCAGCGCGTCGGGCGGATCGGCGCGGGCCAGAAGCGCTGCCACCACCGCCTCCGTCTCGCCCGGGCCATGCGGCACGGCGCGCGCATCCGCCGCCAGCCCCAGCCGCGCGGTCGCGGCGAGGTAGCCTGCGCGGCGCTCGTGCCCGGTCATGCTCGTCGCGCCGAACAGCCCGGCGATGCGGGTGTAGCCCTGCGCATGGAGGTGATCGACCAGCATCGTGCTGGCGGCGCGGTTGTCCAGCAGCACCGCGTCATGGTCGCCGCCGGGCGGGCTGCGGTCGATCAGCACCACCGGCACCGCCAGATCGGCGGCGCGCACCGCCGGCGTCTCGCGCGTGGGGGCCAGGATCACGCCGGTCACGCGCTCCTCCTCCATCAGCCGCAGGTACAGCGTCTCGCGCGCCGGGTCCTCGTCGGTGTTGCACAGGATCACGCGCAGGCCGCGCGCATAGGCCGCCTCCTCCACCGCGCGGGCGATGGCGGTGAAGAACGGGTTGCGGATATCGGCCACGATCAGCCCGATCGTGCCGGTATCGCGTGATCGCAGCCGCCTTGCGGCCAGGTTGGGGCGGTAGCCGGTCTCCCTGACCGCCGCCTCCACCGCCGCACGCATTGCCGGGTCCACCGCCCGCCCGGCCAGCGTGCGCGAGACGGTGGCAGGCGATACACCCGCCGCCTTCGCCACGTCCCTGATGCCGATCGTGCCCAAGAAACCGTTTCCCGTTCTGCTTGCCGGCAATGTTAACACCATGACAGCCCGCTTGACAAATCGCCGTGAAAACGTTTTCTTACGGTCAAATAAGGAGAGGTGAGATGTCGACCGTTGCGCCCGTGCGGCTGCTGCCCGAGGAACTGGTGCGTCTCGCCGCCTCCCCCGCCGACAAGGCCGCCGCGATCCGCGAGGCGGGTCAGCTGCTCGTCGCCGCGGGCTGCGTCGAGGCGGGCTATGTCGAGAGCATGGCGCGGCGCGAGGCGGTGGCGAACACCTTCCTCGGCGGTGGCGTCGCGATCCCGCATGGCCTCGGCGAGGACAAGGGGCTGGTGCGGCGCGACGGCATCGCCGTGTTGCAGGTGCCGGGCGGGGTGGAATGGAACCCGGGGCAGGTCGCCCGCCTCGTCGTGGGCATCGCCGCGCGATCGGACGCGCACATCGCCATCCTGCGCCGCCTCACCCGGCTGATCCAGGACGAGGCGCGGCTGGCGGCGTTGATCGCCACCGGCGACCCGGCCGAGATCGTGGCGGCGCTGAGCGAGGACGGCGCGCCCCCCGCGCCCGCCACCGCCGCGACCGACCTCGCCGAAACCCTTGAATGGACGATCGACTATCCCGCCGGCCTCCACGCCCGCCCCGCCTCCGCATGGGCGGAGGCCGCGCGCGCCGCCGGCCTGCCGATCCGCATCCGCCACGGCGACGAGGCGGCGGATGCGCGGGCGCTGGTGTCGCTGCTGCAACTGGGGCTGAAGGCGGGCGATACCGTCACCATCTCGGCTTCGGGGAACGATGCGACGGCGGCGCTGCGGCGTTTCCTCGGCGTCGTCACCGGGCTTTCCGCGCAGGAGAAAGCCGATGCCGCCCGCGCCGCAGAGCGCGCCGCGCAGCGCCCCGTGCGCGGGTGGCAGCCGGCCGGTGCGCTCACCGCGATCGAGGGCGTCGCCGCAAGTCCCGGCCTCGCGATCGGGCGGGTGCATCTGCTGGTGCAGGCGGATGCCGCGATTCCGGACAGCCCCGTCCCGCTCGGCGACGGCGCGGCGCTGCTGGAGGATGCCCTCGCCCGCACCCGCCTCCAGATGAAGGCGCTGGTCGATGACACCGCGCGGCGGCTGGGCGCGGGCGACGCGGCGATCTTCAAGGCGCAGGCCGGGCTGCTCGACGATACCGATCTCATCACGCTGGCCTGCCAGTTGATGGTGGCCGGCCACGGCGTGGCGTGGAGCTGGAACGCGGCGATCGAGCGGATGGCCGGACAGCTTTCCGCGCTGGGCAACCCGGTGCTGGCGGCGCGCGCGGCGGACCTGCACGATGTCGGCCGGCGGGTGCTGGCGCAGATCGATCCGGCGCTGGCCGGACGGTCGCTGGGTGACATCGCCGAGGGGCCGGCGATCGTCGTCGCCGCCGACCTGTCGCCGTCCGATACCGCCAGCCTCGACGTGTCGAAGGTGGCGGGCCTCGCCACCGCGCTCGGCGGGCCGACCTCGCACACCGCGATCCTTGCCCGCACGCTGGGCCTGCCCGCCGTGGTGGCGGGCGGCGCCGGGTTGCTCGACGTCGCGGACGGGGCCACCGTGATCGTCGATGGCGATGCCGGCCGGCTGTGGCTCGATCCATCGGACGCCGATCTCGCCGCCGCGCGCGACTGGATCGATGCGCTGGCGGCCAAACGCGCGACCGAGGAGGCCGAGCGTGGCCGACCGGCCACGCTGCGCGACGGGCACGAGATCGCCATCGCTGCCAACGTCAACCGCCCCGATCAGGTGCCGCTGGCGCTGCAACAGGGCGGCGAGGGCGTGGGGCTGATGCGGACCGAGTTCCTGTTCCTCGAACGCGGCGACACCCCCACCGAGGACGAACAGTACGAAACCTATCGCGGCATGATCGACGCGCTGGAGGGCCGCCCGCTGATCGTGCGCGCGCTGGATATCGGCGGGGACAAGCAGGTGGCGCACCTGAAGCTGCCGCACGAGGAGAACCCGTTCCTCGGCGTGCGCGGCGCGCGGCTGCTGCTGCGCCGGCCCGACCTGCTCGATCCGCAACTGCGCGCGCTGTACCGCGCGGCGAAGGTCGGCGGCGATCTCTCGATCATGTTCCCGATGATTACCTCGGTGCACGAGGTGACGGCGCTGAAGGCGCGGTGCGAGGCGATCCGGGCCGAACTCGACGCCCCCACGGTGCCGGTGGGCATCATGATCGAGGTTCCGGCGGCCGCGATCAATGCCGACCTGCTGGCGGCGCACGTCGATTTCTTCTCGATCGGCACCAACGACCTCACCCAATATGCGCTGGCGATAGACCGCCAGAACCCCGATCTGGCCGGCGACGCGGACAGCCTGCACCCCGCCGTCCTCCGCCTGATCCGCATGACGGTGGCGGGCGCGAAGCTGCACGGCCGCTGGGTGGGGGTGTGCGGCGGCATCGCCGGCGATCCGTTCGGCGCGGCGCTGCTCACCGGGCTGGGGGTGGGCGAACTCTCGATGACGCCGCGCGACATCCCGGCGGTGAAGGCACGGCTGCGGGGCACGGACATGGCCACGCTTCAGGCGCTGGTCGAACGCGCGCTGGCGGCCGAAAGCGCCGCCGAGGTGCGCGCGCTGGATACGGGAGCCGGTGCATGACCGTCGTCACGCTCACGCTCAACCCCGCGATCGACCAGACGGTGATGCTGGACCGGCTACTGCGCGGCGAGGTGCACCGCGCGCAATCCGTGCGGCGCGACGCGGGCGGCAAGGGCATCAACGTCGCCTCCTGCCTCGCCGACTGGGGCGTGCCCGTCACGGCCTGCGGCATCCTCGGCGCGGACAATCCCGCCGCGTTCGATGCGCTGTTCGCCGCCAAGCCGATCACCGACCGACTGGTGCGCGTGGCCGGCGAGACGCGGACCAACATCAAGCTGGTCGATGCCGGCGAGACGACCGACATCAACCTGCCCGGCCCGGTCGTGCCCCCGGCGGCGCTGGCCGAGGTGGAACGCACGCTGGCCGAGGCCGCCACGCCCGGCACGCTGGTGATCGCGGCGGGCAGCCTGCCGCCGGGCTGCGCGCCCGATCACTACGCCACGCTGGCCGCCACGCTTTCGGCGCGCGGTGCGCGGCTGCTGCTCGATGCCAGCGGCGTGGCGCTCACCGCCGCGCTGGAAGGGCCGGCGGCGCCCTATGCGATCAAGCCCAACCGGCGCGAGCTGGCCGACTGGCGTGGCCGCCCGCTCGACCGCATCGCCGACGTGGCGGCCGAGGCACGGGCGCTCCACGCGCGCGGTATCGCGCTGGTGGTCGTCTCGATGGGGGCGGAGGGCGCGCTGTTCCTGTCGGCCGAGGGTGCGCTGGTGGCGCGGCTGCCGGCGGGGGCGCTGGCCAGCACGGTGGGCGCAGGCGATGCGATGGTGGCGGGGATCGCCGCCGCGCTCAAGGAAGGTGCAGGGCTGGAGCGGATCGCCCGGCTCGGCACCGCCTTCGCCGTCGCCAAGCTGGGCCGCCCCGGCCCCAACCTGCCCGAACGCGGCACGGTGAACGCGCTGGCGCACGATGTGACGATAACCGATGCGGGAGAGCAGGCATGAGCACCATCCGGGTCAGCATCGATGCCGGTACGAGCCGCGTCGCGGGCGTGCTGGCGGGCGAGGCGCTGCGCGATGCCGCCGCCGCACGCAGCGAGGCGATCGAGGTGGAGGTGCGGACCGCCGACGGCATCCTCGCCCCGGCGGACGGCACGGCGCCGGCGGCGGGCGATCGCCTGCTGCTGGTGGGTGCCACCGATACCGCCGACGCCCGCTTCGCCGGGCTGCCGCGCCACCATGCCTCGATCGAACAGGTGCTGGCCGATCCGCAGGGCGTGCTCGCGGCCGTGCCCGGCGGCGCCGAGGCGCCCGCGCCTGTGGGCAAACGGCGGATCGTGGCGATTACCTCCTGCCCCACCGGCATCGCCCACACCTTCATGGCGGCCGAGGGGCTGACCGCCGCCGCCGCCGCGCTGGGCGACGAGATCCGCGTGGAAACGCAAGGCTCGGTCGGCGCGCAGGATGCGCTGACGGCCGCCGAGATCGCGGCGGCCGACATCGTCATCATCGCCGCCGACCGCGAGGTGGATCGCGCCCGCTTCGCCGGCAAGCGCGTGTTCGCCAGCAACACCAAGCCGGCGATCACCGGCGGGCAGGCGTTGATCGGGCGCGCCTTCGCCGAGGCGACGATGCAGGGCGGCAGCACCGACGCGGCAGCCGGCGCCGATGCCCCCGCCGGCCGCACCGGGCCGTACAAGCACCTGATGACCGGCGTGTCGTTCATGCTGCCGTTCGTGGTGGCGGGCGGGCTGCTGATCGCGCTCGCCTTCGCGCTGGGCGGCATCTACGCCGGCGACGACGCGCAGAAGGGCACCTTCGCCCACGCGCTGTTCGAGATCGGGGCCAAGGGCGGCTTCGCGCTGATCGTGCCCGCGCTTGCCGGCTACATCGCCTTTTCCATCGCCGACCGGCCCGGCATCGCACCGGGCATGATCGGCGGGATGCTGGCCGCCAGCCTGGGCGCGGGCTTCATCGGCGGCATCGCGGCCGGGTTCGTCGCGGGGTACGGCACCGATTTCCTGTCGCGTACCATCCGCCTGCCCAAAACGCTGGAGGGGCTGAAGCCGGTGCTGATCCTGCCGGTGCTGGGCACGCTGCTGACCGGGCTGGTGATGATCTACGTGGTCGGCACGCCGGTGGCGGCGCTCCTCGAATGGCTGACCGCGTGGCTGCGCAGCCTCACCGGATCGAACGCGCTGTTCCTCGGCCTGCTGCTGGGGGCGATGATGGCGTTCGACATGGGCGGGCCGGTCAACAAGGCGGCCTATGCCTTTTCGGTCGGGCTGATCGCCAGCCAGGTCTATACCCCGATGGCCGCCACGATGGTGGGCGGGATGACGCCGCCGCTGGCACTGGCACTGGCGACGAAGCTGTTCGCCAACCGCTTCACCCCCGACGAGCGAGAGGCGGGCAACGCCGCCGCCGTGCTGGGCCTCGCCTTCGTGAGCGAAGGCGCGATCCCCTTCGCCGCGCGCGATCCGTTACGGGTGATCCCGGCGCTGATGGCGGGATCGGGGCTGGCGGGCGCGATCTCGATGATGGTGGGGGCCGAGCTGAAGGTGCCGCACGGCGGCGCGTTCGTGCTGCCGATCCCGGGCGCCGTCACCCACCTGCTCGGCTACGTCGTGGCGCTGGTGGCGGGCACGATCGTGAGCGCGCTGCTGCTGGCGCTGGTGAAGAAGCCGCTGCCGGCGACGGCCTGACCGGGGCGATGGCGATGCACCCGATCACGCATGGCGCGGCCTGCGCCCTGGCCTTGCTGGCGGCCGGCCCGGCGTTGGCGCAGGACCAGTCCGCCGGCAGCGCCGAAGATGCCGCGACCACGCTCGGCATCCTTCCCGCCGCGCCGGCGCGGCGCCCGTTTCAACCGTTCGAGAAGGACGGCGTCACGCTGCTGCTGAACTATACCGGCGAGGCGGCGGCCAACCCCAGCGGCGGGGTGCGGCAGGGCGCGGCCTATACCGGGCAGGTGTTCCTCGGCGCCGATCTGGACATGGCGCGGATCGCCGGGGTGGCGGGCGGCACCGTGCATCTGGCGGTCACCAACCGCCACGGGCAGAACCTCGCCGCCACCCGCATCGGCACCAGCACCTCGGTGCAGGAGGTGTTCGGCACGCAGAACACCCACCTCGCCATCCTCACCTGGCAGCAGAAACTGGCGGGCGGCCGGCTGGAGATCGAGGCCGGCAAGACGGTGGCGAACATCGCCTTCCTCAACTCCCCGATCTATTGCCATTTCCAGTCGAACTCGGCGTGCGGCAACCCCACCTTCGTGTTCAAGACCAGCAACTTCACCTACTTCCCCGCCTCCAGCTGGGGCGCGCACGCGACCGCGCATCTCACCGACAAGCTGTATCTCCACGTCGGCGCCTACGAGGTGAACCCGCGCCGCAAGCGGGCGAACGACAGCGGCTTCACCGCCAGCTTCAAGGGCACCACCGGCGTGATCGTGCCGTTCGAGCTGGGCTACGGCACCGACTTCGCCAACGATCGCCTGCCACGCCATTATCAGGCCGGCGGCTGGATCGATCGCGGCGACTATGCCGATCCGCTGGTGGATGCGGCCGGTGCCATCGCGCTGCTGAGCGGGCAGCCCGCCCTCACGCGGCATGGCCGGGCCGGCGGCTTCGTCCGCTTCGACCAGATGGTCTGGCGGCCGGACGACCACTCGCAGCGCGGGCTCACGCTCTTCGGCGTGGCGATGAAGAACCTGTCCGGCCGGGTGATCGAGACGCGCTTCCTCGAACTTGGGCTGTTGCAGACGGGCACGTTCCGCGGGCGGGACCGGGATACGATCGGCTTCATGGTCAACGACCAGCGGTTCAGCGATCTGGCCCTGCGCGGGCTGCGCGCGGCGCGGGCCTCGGTCGGTGCGCGGACGGACGATCTGCCGCGCCACCAGTATATGATGGAGCTGGCCTATGGCGCGCAGATCGCCCCCGCGCTGCGGATATCGCCCAACGTGCAGTATATCGTGAACCCGGATCAGCTGGGCGATCCGTTCCGCCGCCGCAACGCGCGCGATGCGCTGGTGCTGGGCTTCAAGTTCACCGTCGACGCCCCCACGCTGCTCGCGCACTAGGCGGGTGCCGACAGGCCGTAACCACGCAGGCAGGCGGTGAGCGGCATGTGCCGGCCCAGCGCGGCGATCGCGGCGTCATAATCGGCCGGGGCCAGCTCGGCGGCGTTGGCGAACAGCATCTCGAAATGGTCCGCGCCCCACAGGTTGCCGCCGTGGACGACGTAGAGATAGGCGTCCAGCCGTTCCACCAGCGCCGGCGGCCCCAGCGCCCGCAGCGTATCGACCACCTCGGTATCGCTGCCACGCGGGCGGGCCGAATAGGCCGGCATCGCGTCACGCCGGGCGAGCAGGCTGTTCTCCCACGTCCGCCACGCGCCCGCCGCCAGCCGTCGCCGTTCGGGCCACCACAGCAGCACCCGGCCGATCATGCACGCGACGGCATCCCGCGCCGCCATCGCCTCATGCTGCCATGCCAGCCGTTCGGGATGGCAAAGGTCGTCATCGTCCCACACCGCGATCAGCTCGCCCGTCGCCGCCGCGATGCCGAGATTGCGCAGAGGACCGACGGGCGTGTCGGGCGGGGCGGCGATGAAGCGGATCGAGGGATCGCCCAGCGCGGCGACCAGCCCCGCCACCGCCGCATTGCGATCAGCCGACACGACGATCAGCTCGCGATCGGCCCAGCTCTGCCGCCGATAGCATTCGATCGCGAGACGGGCGGGAAACGCAGCCCCGCGCGAGGCCATGATGCACGAGATCCGGCTCATGCCGGGGCCGACATCGGGAGCGGGCGGTGTACATCCATTCGCAGCTCCACCGCATGGCTGCCGCCGGCATGACGGCCACCGACAGGCTGGCGGCACGGGCGGCCGCGTCAAGCCCCTTCCCAATCTCCAACAGTCGGCCTATATGGCAGATACGAAACGGTTCCCGTGATGCCCCAAAGGCACCGGAAATCACCCGTCCCGCCTTCGGGACACGATCCGGGTTGCGCTCGGATCGCGACGAATTGAAGGCGACGGCGGGTAAACCCCAGCGCAGGCAGTGCGGTTCCGATGGCCCGGACCCGCACTTTTTTTCGTGGACGAGAGTTTGCGGACAGGCCCCACGTCGCAGCGAGGCGGCACGGATTTGACGAGCGCGAGGTAATAAGCATGGCGTCCCAGCCCGTACAGCAGGCCCCCGTCCGGGCCGGCACCGCGAAGAAGCGTATCCGCAAGGTCTTCGGCAACATCCACGAAGTCGTGCAAATGCCGAACCTGATTGAGGTGCAGCGCGAAAGCTACGAGCAGTTCCTGCGCTCGCGGCCCGAGGACGACTATATCTCGGGCCTCGAGAAGACCCTGCGCTCGGTGTTCCCGATCCGCGATTTCGCCGGCACCGCCGAGCTTGATTTCGTGAACTACGAGCTGGAACAGCCGAAGTACGACATCGACGAGTGCCGCCAGCGCGGCATCACCTATGCGGCGCCGATGCGCGTGACGCTGCGCCTGATCGTGTTCGAAGTCGATCAGGATACCGAGACCCGCTCCGTGCTCGATATCAAGGAGCAGGACGTCTACATGGGCGACATGCCGCTGATGACGGGGAACGGCACGTTCATCGTCAACGGCACCGAGCGCGTGATCGTCAGCCAGATGCACCGCTCGCCGGGCGTGCTGTTCGATCATGATCGCGGCAAGACCCATGCGTCTGGCAAGTATCTGTTCGCCGCCCGCGTGATTCCGTATCGCGGCTCGTGGCTCGATTTCGAGTTCGACGCCAAGGACATCGTCAACGTCCGCATCGATCGCAAGCGCAAGCTGCCGGTCACGTCGCTGCTGTACGCGCTGGGCCTGAACGGCGAGGACATCCTCAACCAGTTCTACAAGACCGCCACCTACGTGCGCGGCGACGGCGGCTGGAAGGTGCCCTTCCTCCCCGAGAACTGGCGTGGCCAGAAGCCCAGCTTCGACGTGGTGAACGGCGAGAGCGGCGAGGTCGTGTTCGCCTCCGGCCAGAAGATCAGCCCCCGTGCCGCCAACAAGGCCGGCAAGGACGGCCTGTCGACACTGCTGATCCCCACCGAGGAGATCTTCGGCCGCTATTCCGCGTTCGACCTGATCGACGAGACGACGGGCCGCATCTACATCGAGGCGGGCGACGAAGTGACGCCCGAGAACCTCGAGGCGTTGGACCAGGCCGGGATCGAGTCGATCGACCTGCTCGACATCGACCACATCTCGACCGGCCCGTGGATCCGCAACACGCTGAAGGCGGACAAGGTGGAGGACCGCGATCACGCGCTGTCCGAGATCTACCGCGTCATGCGCCCGGGCGAGCCGCCGACGAAGGAGACGGCCGAGGCGCTGTTCGGCGGCCTGTTCTTCGATCCGGAACGCTACGACCTGTCGGCCGTGGGCCGCGTGAAGCTGAACATGCGCCTCGACCTCGACGTCGAGGACACCGTCACCACGCTGCGCGCCGAGGACATCCTCGAGGTCGTCAAGACGCTGGTGAACCTGAAGGACGGCAAGGGCGAGATCGACGACATCGACAATCTCGGCAACCGCCGCGTGCGTTCGGTGGGCGAGTTGCTGGAGAACCAGTACCGCGTCGGCCTGCTTCGCATGGAGCGCGCGGTGAAGGAGCGGATGTCGTCGGTGGATGTCTCCACCGTGATGCCGAACGACCTCATCAACGCCAAGCCGGCGGTGGCCGCGGTGCGTGAATTCTTCGGCTCCTCGCAGCTGTCGCAGTTCATGGATCAGACCAATCCGCTCTCCGAAGTGACGCACAAGCGTCGCGTGTCGGCGCTCGGGCCGGGCGGCCTGACGCGGGAGCGCGCGGGCTTCGAGGTCCGCGACGTCCACCCGACGCATTACGGCCGCATCTGCCCGATCGAGACGCCGGAAGGCCCGAACATCGGCCTCATCAACTCGCTGGCGTCGTTCAGCCGGGTGAACAAGTACGGCTTCATCGAGACGCCGTACCGCAAGGTGATCGACCACAAGGTGACGCAGGACGTCGTCTATCTGTCGGCGATGGAGGAGGCCAAGCACACGATCGCGCAGGCCAACGCCGAGCTGGATGCAGAGGGCCACTTCGTCGAGGAGCTGATCTCCAGCCGCGAGGCCGGCGAGTTCCTGATCGCCCCGCGCGAGCACATCACGCTGATGGACGTCAGCCCCAAGCAGCTGGTGTCCGTCGCCGCCTCGCTGATCCCGTTCCTGGAGAACGATGACGCGAACCGCGCGCTGATGGGCTCGAACATGCAGCGTCAGGCCGTGCCGCTCGTCCGTGCCGAGGCGCCGTTCGTCGGCACCGGCATGGAAGAGACCGTGGCGCGCGATTCCGGCGCCGCGATCGGCGCGCGTCGTGCAGGTATCGTCGATCAGGTCGATGCCGCGCGCATCGTGATCCGCGCGATCGGCGAGACGGACGCGGGCAAGTCGGGCGTGGATATCTACACGCTGATGAAGTTCCAGCGCTCCAACCAGTCGACCTGCATCAACCAGCGCCCGCTGGTGAAGGTGGGCGACGTGGTGCAGGCCGGCGACATCCTCGCCGACGGCCCGTCGACGGAGTTCGGCGAGCTGGCGCTGGGTCGCAACACCCTCGTCGCGTTCATGCCGTGGAACGGCTACAACTATGAGGATTCCATCCTCATTTCCGAGCGGATCGTGAAGGACGACGTCTTCACGTCGATCCATATCGACGAGTTCGAGGTGATGGCCCGCGACACCAAGCTGGGGCCGGAGGACATCACCCGCGATATCCCGAACGTCGGCGAGGAGGCCCTGCGCAACCTCGACGAGGCGGGCATCGTCTACATCGGCGCCGAGGTCGAGCCGGGCGACATCCTGTGCGGCAAGATCACGCCGAAGGGCGAAAGCCCGATGACGCCGGAGGAAAAGCTCCTCCGCGCCATCTTCGGCGAGAAGGCGTCGGACGTGCGCGATACGTCGCTGCGCCTGCCGCCGGGCGTGGCCGGCACGGTGGTGGACGTGCGCGTCTTCAACCGTCACGGCATCGACAAGGACGAGCGCGCGATGGCGATCGAGCGCGAGGAGATCGACCGGCTGACCAAGGACCGCGAAGACGAGCGCGGCATCCTCAACCGGGCGAACTACTCGCGCCTCAAGGACATGCTGCTCGGCCAGACGGCCACCGCCGCGCCGAAGGGCGTCCGCAAGGGCAGCCTGATCGACGAGGAACTGCTGACCTCGATCGACAAGCGCGAATGGTGGAAGTTCGCCGTGCAGGACGACGCGCGCCAGGCCGATCTCGAAGCGGTGAAGGGCCAGTATGACGAGGCGGTCAACGTCATCGTCAAGCGGTTCGAGGATCGCGTCGAGAAGCTGCAGCGCGGCGACGAGCTGCCGCCGGGCGTGCTCAAGATGGTCAAGGTGTTCGTCGCGGTGAAGCGCAAGCTGCAGCCGGGCGACAAGATGGCCGGGCGCCACGGCAACAAGGGCGTCATCAGCCGCATCCTGCCGAACGAGGACATGCCGTTCCTCGCCGACGGGACGCCGGTGGATATCGTGCTCAACCCGCTCGGCGTGCCGTCGCGGATGAACGTGGGGCAGATCTTCGAGACGCACCTCGGCTGGGCCGCGCGCGGCCTCGGCCAGCAGGTGACGCAGGCGCTGGAGGAGTGGCGCGAGGCCAATCCGAACGCGGTGGCGGGCGACATGCCCACCCCCGTCGTGGAGCGGCTGAAGACGGTGTACGGCGAGCAGTATCACGATGAGATCGAGGCCCGTTCGGCCGAGCAGATCATCGAGATGGCGCGCGTGCTGAAGAACGGCGTGCCGATGGCGACGCCGGTGTTCGACGGCGCCCGCGAGGCCGACGTGGCCGAGATGCTGCGCCGCGCCGGGCTGGACGAGAGCGGACAGAGCGATCTGTTCGACGGTCGCACCGGCGAGATGTTCGATCGCAAGGTGACGGTCGGATACATCTACATGCTCAAGCTGCACCATCTGGTCGACGACAAGATCCACGCGCGCTCGATCGGGCCGTACAGCCTCGTCACCCAGCAGCCGCTGGGCGGCAAGGCCCAGTTCGGCGGCCAGCGGTTCGGCGAGATGGAGGTCTGGGCGCTCCAAGCCTACGGCGCGGCGTACACGTTGCAGGAAATGCTGACGGTGAAGTCGGACGACGTCGTCGGCCGCACCAAGGTGTACGAGGCGATCGTCAAGGGCGACGACACGTTCGAGGCGGGCATCCCGGAGAGCTTCAACGTGCTCGTCAAGGAAATGCGCTCGCTGGGCCTGAACGTGGAGCTGAACACCGTCGAGCAGCTCGACGAGAACGGCACGGCCATCGCCGCGGAGTAACAGGCCTGGCCCCTGCCTTCGGCGGGCAGGGGCCGGTTCCGCGCGATCCATTTTTACCCTCTAGAGGGACGAAAACATGAACGAACTGACCAACTTCGCCAATCCGATCGTCAAGGCAGAGACCTTCGACCAGATCCAGATCGGCATCGCTTCCCCCGAGCGGATCCGGTCGTGGTCCTTCGGCGAGATCAAGAAGCCCGAGACCATCAACTACCGCACGTTCAAGCCCGAGCGTGACGGCCTGTTCTGCGCGCGCATCTTCGGTCCGATCAAGGATTACGAGTGCCTGTGCGGCAAGTACAAGCGCATGAAGTACAAGGGCATCGTCTGCGAGAAGTGCGGCGTCGAGGTCACCGTCTCGAAAGTCCGCCGCGAGCGGATGGGCCATATCGAGCTGGCCGCCCCGGTCGCGCACATCTGGTTCCTGAAGTCGCTGCCGTCGCGCATCGGCCTGCTGCTCGACATGCAGCTCAAGCAGCTTGAGCGGGTGCTGTACTTCGAGGCGTACATCGTCATCGAGCCGGGCCTGACCCCGCTCGAGAAATACTCGCTGATGACCGAGGACGAACTCCTCGAAGCGCAGGACCAGTATGGCGAGGACGCCTTCTCCGCCGGGATCGGCGCCGAGGCCGTGCGCCGGATGCTGGAGGAACTCGACCTCGAGGGCGAGAAGACCCAGCTGCTCGAAGAGCTGGCCGTCACCAAGTCCGAGCTGAAGCCGAAGAAGATCATCAAGCGATTGAAGGTCGTCGAGAGCTTCCTCGAATCCGGCAACCGCCCGGAGTGGATGATCCTCGAGGTCGTGCCGGTTATCCCGCCCGAGCTGCGCCCGCTGGTGCCGCTTGACGGCGGCCGTTTCGCGACGTCCGATCTCAACGATCTGTACCGCCGCGTCATCAACCGCAACAACCGCCTCAAGCGGCTGATGGAACTGCGCGCGCCGGACATCATCGTCCGCAACGAGAAGCGCATGTTGCAGGAGTCGGTCGACGCGCTGTTCGACAACGGCCGTCGCGGCCGCACGATCACGGGCGCCAACAAGCGTCCGCTCAAGTCGCTGTCCGACATGCTCAAGGGCAAGCAGGGCCGCTTCCGCCAGAACCTGCTCGGCAAGCGCGTCGATTATTCGGGCCGTTCGGTCATCGTGACCGGGCCGGAGCTGAAGCTGCATCAGTGCGGCCTGCCCAAGAAGATGGCGCTCGAGCTGTTCAAGCCGTTCATCTACGCGCGCCTCGACGCCAAGGGCCTGAGCATGACGCTCAAGCAGGCGAAGAAGTGGGTGGAGAAGGAGCGCAAGGAGGTCTGGGACATCCTCGACGAGGTGATCCGCGAGCATCCCGTGCTGCTGAACCGCGCGCCCACGCTCCATCGTCTGGGCATCCAGGCGTTCGAGCCTGTGCTGATCGAGGGCAAGGCGATCCAGCTGCACCCGCTCGTCTGCTCCGCGTTTAACGCCGACTTCGACGGCGACCAGATGGCCGTCCACGTTCCCCTCTCGCTGGAAGCCCAGCTCGAGGCGCGCGTGCTGATGATGTCGACCAACAACATCCTGTCGCCCGCCAACGGCAAGCCGATCATCGTGCCGTCGCAGGATATGGTGCTGGGTCTCTATTATCTCTCGATGGAGAAGACCGCCGAGCCGGGCGAGGGCATGATGATCGCCGACATGAGCGAGGTGCATCAGGCGCTCAACGCCAAGGCGGTGACGCTGCACACCAAGATCATCAGCCGCGTGCCGCAGACAGACGAGGCTGGCGCCACCTACATGAAGCGCGTCGAGACGACGCCGGGCCGGATGCTGCTCGGCGAGACGCTGCCGAAATCCGCCAAGGTGCCGTTCGAGACCGTCAACCGCCTCCTTACCAAGAAGGACGTGGGCGACGTGATCGACGAGGTGTACCGGCACACCGGCCAGAAGGAGACGGTGCTGTTCGCCGACGCCATCATGGCGCTGGGCTTCAAGCACGCGTTCCAGGCCGGCATCTCGTTCGGCAAGGACGACATGATCATCCCGGACGCCAAGGTGCCGCTGGTCGAGGAGACGCGCGCGCTCGTGAAGGATTACGAGCAGCAGTATCAGGACGGCCTCATCACCCAGCAGGAGAAGTACAACAAGGTCGTCGATGCGTGGTCGCGCTGCGGTGACCGCGTGGCCGGCGAGATGATGAAGGAGATCCAGGCGGTCAAGCGCCTGCCGGACGGCCGCGAGGCGCCGATCAACGCGATCTACATGATGGCGCACTCCGGTGCCCGTGGTTCGGCCGCGCAGATCAAGCAGCTCGCCGGCATGCGCGGCCTGATGGCCAAGCCGTCGGGCGAGATCATCGAGACGCCGATCATCTCGAACTTCAAGGAAGGCCTGACCGTCCTCGAATACTTCAACTCCACCCACGGCGCCCGCAAGGGCCTCGCGGATACGGCGTTGAAGACGGCGAACTCGGGCTACCTCACTCGTCGTCTGGTCGACGTGTCGCAGGATTGCGTGATCGTCGAGATCGATTGCGGCACCGAGCGGTCGCTGGAGATGAAGGCGATCGTCCAGGGCGGCACCACCATCGCCTCGCTGGGCGAGCGCATCCTCGGCCGCACCACGGCGGAGGACATCGTCGACAGCAAGACCAACGAGATCGTCGTCCCGCAGGGCACCCTGCTCGACGAGGCGATGATCACCACGATCGAGGCGATCGGCCCGCAGTCCGTGCAGATCCGCAGCCCGCTGGTCTGTGAATCCAAGGGCGGCGTGTGCGCCACCTGCTACGGGCGCGATCTGGCCCGCGGCACGCCGGTGAACATCGGCGAGGCCGTCGGCGTCATCGCGGCGCAGTCGATCGGCGAGCCGGGCACCCAGCTGACGATGCGGACGTTCCACATCGGCGGCGCGGCGCAGCTCAACCAGGTGTCGAACCTCGACGCGGTGGCCGACGGTACGCTCCAGTATCGCGACATCCCGACGATCGTGGATACCCGTGGCCGTCGCGTCACGCTCGCCCGCAACGGCGAGATCGCGATCGTCGATCTGGATGGCCGCGAGCGGGCGACGCATCGCCTGCCCTACGGCGCCAGCCTGCTGATCGCCGACGGCGCGATCGTCTCCAAGGGCGATCGCATCGCCGAGTGGGATCCGTCGTTCATGCCCGTCATCACCGAGAAGAAGGGCACCGTCCGCTTCCAGGACATGATCGAGAACCGCACGGTTCGCGAGGAGACGGACGATGCGACGGGTATCTCGCAGCGTGTCATCACCGAGGATCACCTGAAGGCCAAGAAGGACGATTTCCGTCCGCGCATCACCCTGCTCGACGAGAACAGCGGTGAGGCGGGTGTCTCGCGGCTGATCCCCGGCTCGATCGTGGCGGTCGAGGACGGCCAGTCGGTGCAGGCGGGCGACGTGCTTGCCCGCGTGCCGCGCGAAGCCGCCAAGACCCGCGACATCACGGGCGGTCTGCCGCGCGTGGCGGAGCTGTTCGAGGCGCGCAAGCCGAAGGAGAATGCGATCATTGCCAAGGTTTCGGGCCGTGTCGAATTCGGCAAGGACTACAAGGCCAAGCGCAAGATCAGCATCCGTCCGGACGACGGCAGCGATCCGATCGACTACCTGATCCCGAAGTCCAAGGTGATCGACGTTCAGGAAGGCGATCACGTCAAGCGTGGCGACAACCTGATCGGCGGCTCGCCCGATCCGCACGATATTCTGGAGGTGCTCGGCATCGAGCCGCTCGCGGAATATCTCGTGTCGGAAATCCAGGAGGTCTATCGTCTGCAGGGCGTGAAGATCAACGACAAGCACATCGAGACGATCGTTCGCCAGATGCTGCAGAAGGTCGAGATCACGGCGGCCGGCGACAGCACCTTCCTGCCGGGCGAACAGCTCGACCGTGAGGAGATGGACGAGGCGAACGCCAAGCTGGTGCTCGAAAACCGCGCACCGGCCGAGGGCAAGCCGATCCTGCTGGGCATCACCAAGGCGTCGCTGCAGACCCGCAGCTTCATCTCGGCGGCGTCCTTCCAGGAGACGACGCGCGTGCTCACCGAGGCATCGGTGCAGGGCAAGATCGACAACCTGAACGGGTTGAAGGAGAACGTGATCGTCGGCCGGCTCATCCCGGCGGGCACCGGGGCGGGCATGAACCGCCTGCGCGTCACCGCCTCCAGCCGCGATGCAGCGCTGCGGGCCTCGCAGCGGTCGTTCGCGGCGGCGATCGCGGCCCCCGTCTCGGCCAAGGAGGAGCATGACGCCGAGCTTCGCCGCCCGGTGGAGGACGATACCGGCAACGATCCGCTCGGTGATGTCGTCGGCGAGACGCACGGCACCGATGCCGATGCGGGTGACTATCTGAACAGCTGATCCGCGACTGCGGTGATGCCCGAAGCGCCGTCGTCCCCAAGGGGGCGGCGGCGTTTTCGATTTAAGGGGAGGACGATGTGAACAAGGGCTTCTTCGCGCTGATGCTGCTCGTGGTGCTGCTGCTGCCGATGTATGCGGGCCTCCGCCGGATCAGGCATCTGCCGCCGACCCGCCCGGACGATCCGGCCGCTTCGGACAAGGCGAACGACAACGAGGACTGAGATCCCGCCCCTTACCATGCGGGCCAACCATTCGGCATCGGGTGGGAAACGCCGCTGGCACAGGGTGCCCTTGCCCCGATCTACTGCCCCGATCGACGCGGGTGAAGCGGGATACCGCCGGGCGGGCGGGCCTACCCCGCCGTCAGTTCCGATCCCAGCTTCAGCGCCTTGGCCCCATCCTCTTGCTCGACCAGATAGGCGGGGTCATCCTTCGTCCCCTTGCGGACGATCTTCGATCCCTTGAACGTGCGCTGCACCTTGCGCTCGAACCGTTCGGCCACCTTACCCTCGGCCTTGTTGCCCGACCACTGCCAAGACACCGCCTGCCCGACCTTGAAACTGTTCGCCATCGCCGCCTCCATCTTGCGCGGGCATCAACCCGCACCGGGCGGGCACCGTTCCGGTGGCGTTTTCCCGGACACGCGGCTAGGAGCGCGGCGATGGACGTTACCGAACTTCGCGTTGCCCTGTTCACGGGCAATTACAATTATGTGCGCGACGGTGCGAACCAGGCGCTGAACAGGCTGGTGGGTTATCTGCTGAAGCAGGGCGCAGCGGTGCGGATCTATTCACCGCGCACCGACAAGCCGGCCTTCCCGTCGGTCGGCAAGGTCGTCGGCGTGCCGGCGCTGGCGCTGCCCGGGCGCGGCGAATATCGCGCGCCGATCATGATCCCGCCGCGCGTTCGGCGCGACATCGCGGCATTCGATCCGACGATCTTCCACGTCGCCAGCCCCGAGATTCTCGGCCACCGCGCCGTCTCGCTGGCGCGCGCGCACGGGCGGCCGGTCGTCGCCTCGGTCCACACCCGGTTCGAGACGTATCCGCGCTATTACGGCGTCGCCTTTCTCGAGCCGCTGGTGCTGGCGGCGTTGCGCCGCTTCTACCGCCGCTGCGACGCGATCGTGGCGCCGAGCGAGTCGATGGCGCAACTGCTGCGCGAGCAGCGGATGAGCTACGACGTCGGCATCTGGACGCGCGGGGTGGACGAGGACACCTTCAATCCCGCCCGCCGCAGCATGGAGTGGCGGCGCTCGCTGGGCATTGCCGACGATGAGGTCGTGGTGGGCTTCGTAGGCCGGCTGGTGATGGAAAAGGGCCTCGACGTGTTCTCCGACACGATCGACCAGTTGCAGAAGCGTGGCGTTCGCCACCGCGTGCTGGTGATCGGCGAGGGGCCGGCGCGCGAATGGTTCGAGCGGCGGTTGCCGCAGGCGGTGTTCGCCGGCTTCCAGAAGGGCGAGGATCTCGGCCGCGCGGTCGCCTCGGCCGACATGCTGTTCAACCCGTCCGTCACCGAGACGTTCGGCAACGTGACGCTGGAGGCTATGGCGGTGGGCCTGCCGGTGATCGCCGCGCGCGCCACCGGCAGCCAGAGTCTCGTGACGGACGGGCTGACCGGGCGGCTGGTCCGCCCCGGCGGCATCGCCGCCTTCGCCGATGCGATCCAGCAATATTGCGACGATCCCGATGCCCGTCGCACGGCAGGCGCGGCAGGGCGCGAGGCGAGCCGGCGCTACGGCTGGGATCAGGTCAATCAGGAACTGGTCGACACCTACCTGCGCATCGCCCGCCAGCGCGCGGCCGGCGGGCGCGCGCCCCGGATGGGGCCGAACCCGTGAGGGCGGTGCCCGACTGAAACCCGCGACGCGAGCGGTGCCGCGACACCGCCGTTGTCCCGATCCAGCCCGTCACGCTGACGAGCGCGTCATTCCGGCGACCGCGTGATCCCGGCGTTCGCCGGGATCACGTAAGGGGCGAGAGGACAGGACAGGCTCGCCGGTCAAAGACCGACGCCCCCGCCCCTTACCCCTCCTCGCGCCAGTCGAACGCCAGCGGTGCCTCGCGGAAGGCGAAGCGGTCGAGGTGGCTGGCGACCACCTCCTTCGCCTTGTCCACCACGTCGGGCGATGTCGGCGCGATCCGCACCTCAAGCGTGTCGGGATGGGCGATCAGGTCCAGCCGGCCGAAGGGCAGCGGCACCATGCCCTGCTCGGGGGTGAAATCCACCGCGAACTTGTGGCTCCAGTGCTTGCACAGCTGCTGGAGATAGCGACTGCCGCTCTGCGTCGGCACTTGGGCGACGAGCACGGGGGCCACGAGCGTGTTCATGCGTCGCCTCCCTGCTTCAGCCGCTCGATCCGGCGCGCGGCCTCGTCGATGATCGCGGCGATGTCGTGCAGCATGTCGTCGGGCACGTCTTCCCGATGCAGCCGCTGGTGCAGCACCGCGCGCAGGTTCATCGTCGCGCGCTTCACCGGCCCGCCGTCCGTCTTGCGGGCGACGGTGCCGAGCTGGTCGAGCCGTTCGAGCAGCGCCTCGGCCTCGGCCTGGCGCTCGGCCAGATGGGCGCTGCCTTCGGTGCTGATGGCGAACGCCTTGCGCGCGCCTTCGGCCTTCACCTCGTCGATATGGCCCATGTCCTGCAACATGGTGATGGTCGGGTAGATCACGCCGGGGCTGGGGGCGTAGGCGCCGCCGGTACGGTCCTCGATCGCGCGGATCAGATCGTAGCCGTGGCGGGGCTGATCGGCGATCAGGCGCAGCAGCACGAGCCGGAGCTCGCCCGCGTCGAACACGCGCCGCCGCCCGCCGCCGCCGCGCGGGCCGCCGGGGCCGCCCGGACCACCCCGCATTCCGCGCCCGCCGCCGAAGAAGTCGCCGCCGCGTCCGCCACCGAACTCGCCCTGGGCGAAACGACGGGGGTGACCCTGGTGCTGGGAAAATCGCATGGTTCTTTGTGTCTCTCTATGTTTCAACATGTCTGAGATATATCTTGGCTGTTCTGGATTGCAAGAGTGATCTGGTCGGCCGTGACGATTTTTCTGCGCGGGCCTATATCGGTGCCCATGCCG
>NZ_VNIM01000227.1 GCF_007785815.1 Alterirhizorhabdus solaris
GAAGGACGACATCACGCTGGTCGAGTTGCAGGCGCTGCTTGCCGGGCGCGGTACGCCGGTCGGGATCGGCACGCTGTGGCGGTTCTTCGACCGGCACCGGATCACGCGCAAAAAAAGACCGCGCACGCCACCGAGCAGGACCGCCCCGACGTCCTGAAGCGCCGGGAGGAGTGGTTCGACGGCCAGCTCGACCTCGATCCCGAGCGGCTGGTCTTCATCGACGAGACCTGGGCGTCCACCAACATGGCGCGGCGGCATGGTCGCTGCCGGCGCGGCGAACGCCTGCGCTCGGGCGTACCTCATGGACACTGGAAGACCACCACCCTCGTCGCCGGGCTGCGCCGCACCGGCATGGTCGCGCCGATGGTGCTCGACGGACCGATC
>NZ_VNIM01000228.1 GCF_007785815.1 Alterirhizorhabdus solaris
GCGGCCGAGAAGCCTCGCCCTCGGCGGCGATCCTCGACAGCCAGTCCGTCCGCACCGCTGATCAAAAGGGGGCGAAAAGGGCTATGACGCGGGCAAGAAGATCACTGGACGCAAGCGCCACATCCTAGAGCGTTTTTCGATCAGTATGCATCATAGCCGGTTGCGGCGAAGTAGTTGGCGCACTCGTTTGGCGTGAAGGCATCGAGGCTTTCGCCGATGACCCGCCAGAGCTGTTCGACGGTGCGTGCGGCTGCTTTACGCAGCAGCGTCTTGAGCTTGGCGAAGGCGTTCTCGATCGGATTGAAGTCGGGCGAGTATG
>NZ_VNIM01000229.1 GCF_007785815.1 Alterirhizorhabdus solaris
CGCCAGCCCGCGCATCCGGGATCAAGGGCGCAATCAACTCCCACTGGATGTCCGTCAGGTCAGTGTCGTAGCGCCGCCTCGCTTGCGGCTTCCTCTTCGGCATCGGGCATCGGCTCGCATCGTGGGTGCGACGCCCTATGAATCACGCCAAAGCCGCTTTGGGAATCCTTCTCAAACGCGCTCTTAGAGCGGTTTCCTATCAGTCTGCATCGTAACCGGCGTTGGCGAAGTAGTTGGCGCATTCCTGCGGCGGGTAAAGGTCGAGGATGCGGCCGATGGCGTTCCACAGGCCGTGAATGGTGCGCTCGGCG
>NZ_VNIM01000025.1 GCF_007785815.1 Alterirhizorhabdus solaris
TCCCAAGGCAGATGCCTGCAATGGCTGCCGCGACGGCGCGGCGCTCGACTTCGATTTTGCCATGGCGTTCCAGCCGATCATGGACCTCGAGACGGGCACGCCCTTCGCCTACGAGGCGCTGGTGCGAGGGCCGAACGGGGAGGGTGCGCTCAGCGTCCTGTCGCAGGTGAACGGCACGAACCGCTATGCCTTCGACCAGCGGTGCCGGGTGAAGGCGATCGAGACGGCGGCCAAGGCGGGGTTGCTCGACGGGCCGGCGCGGTTGTCGATCAACTTCCTGCCCAACGCGGTCTATTCGCCCGCCGCCTGCATCCAGTTGACGCTGAAGACGGCGCGGGCGATCGATTTTCCCACCGATCGGCTGATCTTCGAGTTCACCGAGAACGAGGAGATGGTCGATCCGGCGCATGTCGCCAACATCATCGCCACCTACCAGAAGATGGGGTTCGGCACCGCGCTCGACGATTTCGGGGCGGGCCACGCCGGGCTGAACCTGCTGGCGCGGTTCCAGCCGGATATCATCAAGCTGGACATGGAGCTGATCCGGGGGGTCGATTCGAGCCTGCCGCGCCGGCTGATCGTGGACGGTGTGACGAGGATGGCGACCGCGCTTGGCGTGACGGTCATCGCCGAGGGGATCGAGACCGAGGCCGAGCTGGATGCGCTGCGAGCGATCGGCGTGCGCTACGTTCAGGGCTATTATTTCGCACGACCGGCGTTCGAGAGGCTGCCGGCGGTGACGATGCAGGCGGCGCGCCCGGTGCTGGCGCAGGGGGCGGCATAGCCCTACGCGTCGATCGCGTCCTCCTCGACCTGCGCGGCATTGGCCTGAATGAAGGCGAAGCGGTGCTCGGGGTGTTTGCCCATCAGCCGCTCGACCAGATCGCGGACGCTGGCACGCTCCTCATATTCCTGCGGCAGCGTCACGCGCAGCATGCCGCGCGTCTTCGGGTCCATCGTGGTTTCGCGCAACTGCTGCGGGTTCATCTCGCCAAGGCCCTTGAAGCGGCTGACCTCCACCTTCTTGCCCTTGAAGGTGGTGCGCTCCAGTTGCTTGCGGTGAGCGTCGTCGCGCGCATAGGCGCTCTTGGCGCCGGCCACGAGGCGGTAGAGCGGCGGCTGGGCGAGGTAGAGGTGGCCGCGCTTCACCAGTTCCGGCATCTCCTGGAAGAAGAACGTCATCAGCAGCGTGGCGATATGTGCGCCGTCCACGTCGGCGTCGGTCATGATGACGACACGCTCGTAGCGCAGGTTGTCGGGGATGCAGCGATCCCGCGTGCCGCAGCCGAGCGCCTGGATCAGGTCGGCGATCTCGCTGTTGCCCGCGATCTTCGCCGCGTTCGCCGAGGCGACGTTGAGGATCTTGCCACGGATCGGAAGGATCGCCTGCGTCTTGCGGTCACGTGCCTGCTTGGCCGACCCACCGGCGCTGTCGCCCTCGACGATAAAGATTTCAGTGCCCTTGGGGTCGTCGTTCGCACAATCCGTGAGCTTGCCGGGCAGGCGCAGCTTGCGTGCGGAGGTCGCGGTCTTGCGCTTAACCTCGCGCTCCGCCTTGCGCCGCAGCCGTTCGTCCATCCGGTCGAGGACGTAGCCGAGCAATGCCTTCCCGCGATCCATGTTGTCGCTGAGGAAATGGTCGAAATAATCGCGCACGGCCTTCTCGACGAGTGCGGCCGCTTCCGGGCTGGTGAGGCGGTCCTTCGTCTGGCTCTGGAACTGCGGATCGCGGATGAAAACGGAGAGCATCAACTCGCTGCCGGTCATCACATCCTCCGGTGCCAGATCCTTCGCCTTCTTCTGCCCGATCAGGTCGGCGAATCCGCGCAGCCCCTTCACGATCGCGCCGCGCAGGCCGTGTTCGTGGGTGCCGCCATCCGGGGTGGGGATGGTGTTGCAGTAATAGCTGTAGCTGCCGTCCGACCACAGGGGCCACGCCACCGCCCACTCGACCGAACCCTGGCCGTTCGGGAAATCCTGCCGGCCGGAAAAGAAATCGGCAGTGGCGCATTCGCGCGCGCCTACCTGTTCGCGCAGATGATCGGAAAGGCCGCCGGGGAACTGGAACACCGCCTCGGCCGGCGTATCGTCGCCGATGACCGAGGGGTCGCAGCGCCAGCGGATCTCCACTCCGGCGTACAGATAGGCCTTGGAGCGGGCGAGGCGGTAGAGCCGGCCCGGCTTGAAGTGCGCGGCCGTGCCGAAGATCTCGATATCGGGGGTAAAGGCCACGCTGGTGCCGCGCCGGTTGGGCGCGGGGCCGATCTTTTCCAGCGGCGCGGTCGGATGCCCCCTGGCGAAAGTCTGGCGATACAGTTCCTTGCCGCGCGCTACCTCGATCACCGTATCCGATGAGAGCGCGTTGACCACGCTGACGCCGACGCCGTGCAGGCCGCCCGACGTGGCGTAGGCCTTGTCGCTGAACTTGCCGCCCGAGTGCAGCGTGGTGAGGATCACCTCCAGCGCGGACTTGCCGGGATATTTGGGATGCGGATCGACCGGAATGCCGCGGCCGTTGTCGACGATCGTCAGCCGGTCGCCCGCGCCGAGCGTCACGTCGATGCGGCTGGCATGGCCCGCGACCGCCTCGTCCATCGCATTGTCCAGCACCTCGGCGGCGAGATGGTGGTAGGCGCGCTCGTCCACGCCGCCGATGTACATGCCCGGGCGACGGCGCACCGGCTCCAGCCCCTCGAGCACCTCGATCGAGGAGGCGTCATAGGTGCCGGAAACGGGCGAAGGGCCGGATGCGAAGAGATCGTCTGCCATGGAACACCTATAGAACGCAGCCGGGGCGGCGACCAGAGCGACGCGAGGTCAGTCGAGCCGCACGCGGGGAATCTGGCCGGGCGGGTAGTGCAGATAAGCGGGGTCGAAGTCGCCTATTTCACGCAACCGATCCCACTCCACGATGGAGACGGTGCGGTTGTCGCTGCGGATGATGCCCTCGGCATGCAGCTCGCGCAGGCGGCGGTTGACGTGGATCGGGGTGAGGCCGGTCGCGTCGGCCAGTTCCACCTGCGTCATCGGCAGTATGAAGCCGCCGCCGCTGGTGAGGCCGGCGTCGGTGAGCCGCAGGGCGAATTCGCAGAGCATATGGGCAATCCGGCTGCGCGCGTCGCGGCGACCGTTGTTGAGCAACCACTCGCGAAAAATGGACCCGTCCAGCAGCGTCTCGATCCACATCGCGCGGCCCACCGCCGGTCGGTCGAACGCCAGCGCGGATATCGCCTCACGCGGGATGTAGGCGACCGAGCCGCGCGTGAGCATCTGCACGCTGTGATCGGCGAAGTGCAGCATCGAATTGTGCAGATCGACCATGTCGCCCGGAATGTGGATCGACAGGATCTGTCGTGCCGCGCGCCCGGTCTTCTTGCTGCGACAGGCGAAACCGGTCAGCAACAGGCAACTGTGCGTCGCCCGGTCACCCTGCCGGATGATGAACGAGCGCGCGTCGAGATCCTCCAGCCGGTGCGGCAGCGCGACGATCGCGGCCTCGTCTTCCGGCGAGAGCGGATAGAGTTTGGCGAGCTTGCGGATAAGCAGCCCGAAAACATCCTCGCCTGACATCGTATTGATTTCCCCACAAAAAACGGGGGGCGGCCGTTGCCTCCCCCCGCGTCGAACCCTCTTAGCGAACGCGCGGCCCGCCGAACGGCAGCGGCGGTGGTGGCCGGCGATCGCGGCGCGGCAGTTGCGCCTGGTAGGCGACAGAGCAATGATCGAGGCAATAAGGGAAGCCGGGGTTGTTCGGCTGCCCGCAGAAATGGAAGTCCGGCTCGCCCGGATGGCCGAGCGGCCATTTGCAGATCTTGTCGTTGAGTTCCAGCAGGCTTGTCTTGCCCGCCATCTCGGCGGAAGGCTTGGCCGGCACCAGCCGGCGGGGCGGGGCGGGGGTGGCCGGCGGATGCTGGTCGCCCGGCCCCTGGCGCTGGAAGCCGCCCGGGCCGATCGACCGCACCATCTGCTGCGGCGGCGCCGGAGGGGGCGGTAGCGTGGTGACGATCGGCGGCTGCTCCGTGATGGTGACGGGGGCGACGGGCGTGGCGACTGCCGGCTCGGCTTCCTCTTCCTCGACGGCGGGCGCTACCGGCGCGGGTGCCGGCTTTGCCGCTACGGGTGCCTCGACCGGCTCGGCCGGGGCCGGGGCGGGTGCCTCGGCTGCGACCGGCGTTTCGGCGCTGCGCACGGGGGACGGGCGCGACTGCAGGCCCAGGCGATGCGCCTTGCCGATCACCGCGTTGCGGCTGACGCCGCCGAGTTCCTCGGCGATCTGGCTGGCCGTCATCCCCTGCTCCCACAGCCGCCTCAGCTGCTCGATGCGTTCGTCGGTCCAGGTCATACGTCTTCCCAAGCTACGGGCCCAAGAGATCGGGCCGCGTCGGCGGCGCCGCTTGCGGCCCCGGCCGGCAGGCGATAGGCGATGAGCCTATGACCGACCAGCCATCGAACAGAGTGCTTCCCACCCCCGGCGTGCCGGTGATCCCAATGGTCAACTGGGGCGGAATGCGCGCGCTCTATGTGAAGGAGGTGCGCCGTTTCTTCAAGGTGCAGCTTCAGACGATCTGGGCGCCGGCGATCACCACCCTGCTTTTCCTCGTGATCTTCACGGTGGCGCTGGGCGGCGGCGGGCGCGTGGTGATGGGCGAGCCGTTCGCCAACTTCATCGCCCCCGGCCTGATCGTGATGGGCATGATGCAGAACGCGTTCGCCAACGCCAGCTTCTCGTTCCTGTCCGGCAAGATCCAGGGGACGATCATCGACTATCTGATGCCGCCGCTCTCCACTGCGGAACTGCTCGTCGCGCTGGTGGGCGCCTCGGTCACGCGGGCGGTTCTGGTGGGCTGCGCTGTGTGGCTCGCGATGTGCTTCTGGCCGGGGGTGAGCGTGCTGCCCCAGCATTTCTGGGCGGTCGCGTGGTTCGGCCTGATGGGCTCGGCGATGCTGGCGCTGCTGGGCGTGCTGACCTCGATCTGGGCGGACAAGTTCGATCATGCGGCGGCGGTGACCAACTTCGTCGTGCAGCCGCTGTCGCTGCTGTCGGGCACTTTCTATTCGGTCGACCGGCTGCACGGGGTGTTCCACACGATCAGCCACGCCAACCCGTTCTTCTACGTGATCTCGGGCTTTCGCTACGGCTTCCTCGGTGTCTCGGACTCGCCGCTGCTGGTCGGTTCGATCCTGCTGCTCGTGGTGAACGTCGCGCTGGCGGCGGTCTGCTACGCCGCGATCGAGCGGGGGTGGAAGCTGAAGGCGTGAGGCGAGAACGGCGACCCCTTCATCATTAATCGCGCGCGGGGTTGTTCCCCGCGCGACGCGCTTCTAAAGGAGCGACTCGATCAGGCGGCCGGCACGGGTCGCCTTTTTGCGTTTCCGGAGTTTCCCCGACGTTCTTTGCCCCGAAGGAGTCCGCACGATGACCATCACGCCGCTCATGCCCGTCTATCCGCGGTGCGGCGTGCGTCCGGTGCGCGGCGAGGGGTGCCATCTGGTCAGCGAGGACGGCCGGCGTTTCCTGGATTTCGCCAGCGGCATCGCGGTGAACATCCTCGGTCACGGCCATCCGGTGCTGACGAAGGCGATCCAGGATCAGGCCGCCACGCTCGTCCACGTCTCCAACCTGTACGGCAGCCCGCAGGGCGAGGCGCTGGCGCAGCGGCTGGTGGATGCCACCTTCGCCGACACGGTGTTCTTCACCAACTCCGGCGCCGAGGCGGTGGAGTGCGCGATTAAGACGGCGCGGCGCTATCACTTCGCCAACGGCCAGCCGCAGCGGCACAAGCTGATCTCGTTCAACAACGCCTTCCACGGGCGGACGCTGGGGACGATCTCGGCGACCAACCAGCCCAAGATGCGCGACGGGTTCGAGCCGCTGCTGCCCGGGTTCGAGGTGGTGCCGTTCAACGAACTTGCCGCCGCCGAGGCCGCGATCGACGACAGCACCGCCGGTTTCCTTGTCGAGCCGATTCAGGGCGAGGGCGGGGTGACGCCGGCCACTACCGAGTTCCTCACCGGCCTGCGCCGGCTGGCGGACGAACACGGCCTGCTGTTGATCCTCGACGAGGTGCAGTGCGGCTATGCCCGGACCGGCACCTTCTTCGCGCACGAACAATACGGCATCGTGCCGGACATCATGGCGGTGGCCAAGGGCATCGGCGGTGGCTTTCCGCTCGGCGCGTGCCTTGCCACCGAAGAGGCGGCCAAGGGCATGGTGCCGGGCACGCACGGTTCCACCTACGGCGGCAACCCGCTGGCGATGGCGGCGGCCTCCGCGATCATGGACGTGGTGGTCAACGATGCCTTCCTCGACGGGGTGAAGGCCAAGGGCACGCGGCTGCGGCAGGCGCTGGAGCAGCTGATCCCCAACCACGACGGCCTGTTCCACAGCGTGCGGGGCATGGGCCTGATGCTGGGGCTGAAGCTGACCGACAAGGTGGAGGCACGCGATTTCGTGGCGCACCTGCGCGACAATCACGGGCTGCTGACGGTGGGCGCCGGCGAGAACGTCGTCCGCATCCTCCCGCCGCTGGTGATCGAGGACGCGCACATCGCCGAGTTCGTCGAGAAGCTGTCGGCCGCCGCACGGGATTACGGAGCGGCGGCATGAGCCGGCACTTCCTCGATCTGGTCGATGCCGGCGGCGACGGTATCGCCGCGATGCTGGCCGACGCGCTCGACCGCAAGCAGGCGCGTGCTGGCTGGCCGAAGGGGCGCCCGGATGCCGATGCGCCGCTGGCCGGGCACACGCTGGCGATGATCTTCGAGAAGAACAGCACGCGCACCCGTGTGTCGTTCGACATGGCGATGCGCCAGCTTGGCGGCACCACGATCGTGATGGACGCCGGCTCGATGCAGCTGGGCCGGGGCGAATCGGTGGCGGATACGGCGCGGGTGCTGTCGCGCTACGTCGATGCGATCATGATCCGCACCGACGACCACGCCAAGGTGGAGGAGATGGCGCGGCATGCCACCGTGCCCGTCATCAACGGCCTGACCGATCATTCGCACCCGTGCCAGATCATGGCCGACATGCTGACCGTGCTCGACCGCAAGGCAAAGCTGGCCGGCACGACGTGGGCGTGGCTGGGCGACGGCAACAACGTGCTCCACTCCATCATCGAGGCGGGCAGCCTGCTGCACTTCGACGTGCGCATCGCCTGCCCCGAGGGATATGAGCCGGACCCCGCCCTGCTGGCGGCGGCGCACGACCGTCTGGGCGACTCGGCGGCGCGCATCGCGATCACGCGCGATCCACTGGCGGCGGTGGCGGGGGCCGACGTGGTCGTTACCGATACGTGGATCTCGATGGGGCAGGATCATGCCGAGGCGAAGCTGGCGGCGATGATGCCGTTTCAGGTGACCCCGGCGGTGATGGCGGCGGCGGCACCCGACGCCACCTTCCTCCACTGCCTGCCCGCGCATCGTGGCGAGGAAGTGACGGACGCGGTGATCGACGGCGCGCAGTCGGCGATCTGGGACGAGGCCGAGAACCGCCTGCACGCGCAGAAGGCGGTGCTGCTCTGGTGCTTCGGCCTGGTGGGGTAACACCCCGCAGGCCATCGCCTGCTTGTCATTCGCGCTCCTGCTCCCGACATAGTTCGCTGAACGAGCCGGCCCTGCCGGCGCCAGGCGGGATACGGAAGTTGGCGAGCATACGACCAGACGGCGACGGCGCGGGCCGGGCCTTGAGCGTTTCGGGGACGATCGACACGGTATTGGGCTTCACCATCCCCTCGCGCCACGCGCGCGGACGGCTGGTGCGGCTGGGGCCGGTGCTTGATTCCATCCTCGCCGCGCATGATTATCCCCCCGCGATCGGCCAGTTGCTGGCCGAGGCGCTGACCCTCACCGCGCTGCTCGGCTCCACCCTCAAGCACAAGGAGGGCCAGCTTACCGTGCAGGCGCAGACCGAGGGCGGCGTGGTGGACCTGCTGGTGTGCGACTATCGCGGTGGCGAGATGCGCGGCTACGTGCGCCACGATCCGGTCCGGCTGGCCGAGATGCCGGTCACGCCCTCGCTCTTCGCGCTGTTCGGCAAGGGCTATCTGGCGATCACCTTCGATCAGGCGGTGTCTGGCGAACGCTATCAGGGCATCGTGCCGCTCGAGGGCGGATCGCTGGCGGAGGCGGCGGAAAGCTATTTCAGCCAGTCCGAACAGATACCCAGCCTGGTGCGGCTGGCATCCGTCGCGAAGGGGCCGGAGGGACATATCGCCGGCGGCCTGATGCTCCAGCATCTGCCGGAGGGCGAGGAGGGGCGTGAGCGGCTGCACACCCGGCTCGATCACCCGGAGTGGGAGCAGGTCCATGCGCTCGCCAGCACGATCACGCCGGGCGAACTGACCGATTCGTCGTTGAAGCTGGAGCAGATCGCGTGGCGGCTGTTCAACGAGGCGGACGAGGTGCGCGTGCTGCCGGGCGTGTCGCTGTCGCGCGGGTGTCGCTGCAACCCGGTGCACACGCGCGACGTGATCGCCCGCTTCCCGGCGGACGAGCAGCGCGCCATGGCGGACGAGGACGGGCTGATCCACGTCGATTGCGAATTCTGTTCACGCCGTTTCTCGATCGCGCTGGCGGATATTCTCGTCGAGTAACGTCTTCGTCGTGCGATCCGACGGCTTCGTCTTGTCGGCGGCGGGCCGGTGATGACCGTCACAGGCGCATGACAGCCATTCGACTATGCCCCCTGTATCCGGCGAGCGCGTCGCGGCGGATCGGCCACGGGCTGGTCCGGGCGTCGCCGGCGATCGGCGCCCTCCCCGTCGGGGCGGGCGCTTCGCAGGAGGAATGCCATGTCGATCACCCGCGCGCTGTGCCTCATCCCGCTTCTGTTCGCCGTCGCATCGGTGGCGCACGCCCAGCCGGTGCTGAACGCGATGACGGCGATCACCCCCGGCCAGTGGCAGCTTCAGGTGCCCGGGGAGCCGGCGCGCACGATGTGCGTGGCCAATCCGGAGGCGCTGTTCCAGATCCGCCACCGGGCCGGCGCCTGTACGCGGCTGGTGATCGCCGACGAGAAGGCGAGCGCCACGATGCATTACAGCTGCCCCGGCACGGGCTGGGGCCGCACCACCGTGCGCGTCTCCACCCCGGCCTCCGTCCGCATCGCCACGCAGGGCATCGCCGACAATGCCCCGTTCGACTTTACCGCGCAGGCCCGCCGCATCGGCGATTGCCCGGCCCGCAGTGCAAGCCGTTAAGCAGCGGTTTAGATAAAGGCGCCTATGCCGGCATTCGTGGTGCCGGTTCGGCGCGACGTCCTCCCTAGCAGGCTGAAATGCCTATACTGGGCCGTCCGATAAAACGGGCGGCCCGTATTTTATCGGCGGTCGTCGGCACCGATTGCGGCACGCGCACTTTCGCCGCGGCGGGAAATCCGGTAGCCGCCGTGCCATGCAGATACCCCAGGACGAAGGAAAGCGCGGCGCGGTGGTGCTGCTCTCGGGCGGGCTCGACTCGATGGTGGCGGCCGGCATCGCGCGCGAGCGCGGCTTTGCCGTCGAGGCGCTGACGATCAACTACAACCAGCGCCATCTGGTCGAGCTGGCGGCAGCGCGGCGGATCGCCTCGGCACTGCCGGCGCGGCGCCATATCGTCATGCCGCTCGATCTCACGCTGTTCGGTGGCTCCTCGCTCACCAGCGACGCCCCGGTGCCCAAAAGCGGGGTGGGGGAGAGCATCCCTTCCACCTACGTGCCCGCGCGCAATACGATCTTCCTGTCGCTGGCGCTCGGTTTCGCCGAGGCGACGGGCGCGCGCGATATCTTCATCGGGGTGAACGCGCTCGATTACTCGGGCTATCCCGACTGCCGGCCGGAGTTCGTCGAGGCGTTTCAGGCGCTGGCGGACGTCGCCACCAAGGCGGGGGTGGAGGGCGATCGCTTCACCATCCACACGCCGCTGCTGGCGATGACGAAGGCCGATATCGCGCGCGAGGCGGCCCGGCTGGGCATGGACGCGGGGATGAGTTGGTCCTGCTACGATCCCGCGCCCGGCGCGTTGCATTGCGGCCTGTGCGACAGCTGCCGGCTGCGCGCGAAGGGCTATATCGAGGCCGGGCTGCCGGACCCGACCCGTTATGCGGTGGTGCCCTGATGGCGGGCTATGCCGTCAAGGAGATGTTCCTGACGTTGCAGGGCGAGGGGATGAACGCCGGCCGCCGCGCGCTGTTCATCCGCTTTACCGGCTGCAATCTGTGGTCCGGCCGCGAAGCGGATCGCGCCACGGCCGACTGTCGTTTCTGCGATACCGATTTCGTCGGCTTCTCGGGCGATCATGGCGGGCGCTATGCCGATGCGGCGGCGCTGGTGGAACGGGCCGCGACCATGTGGGCCGAGGGGCTCGAGGACGACAGCGGCCGCGGCTTCGTGGTGCTGACCGGCGGCGAGCCGCTGTTGCAAGTGGATGCCGCGCTGACCGTCGCGCTGGCGGCGCGCGGGTTCGAGATTGCGGTCGAGACGAACGGCACGCAGCCCCGCCCGCCCGGGGTGGACTGGCTGTGCGTCAGCCCCAAGGCCGGCACCGAGGTGGTGCTGCGGGCCGGTGACGAACTGAAGATCGTGTGGCCGCAGCCGGGGCTGGACTACAAGGCGATGGAGTCGTGGGACTTCACCCATCATCTTGTCTCGCCGATGGACGGCACCTCGCACGCCGATACCCAGACGGCGGCGATCAGGTTCGTGATCGGCCACCCGCGCTGGCGATTGTCCACCCAGACGCACAAGACGCTGGGCCTGCGCTGAGGCAGGCCCGGCGGGGCGGGGTGTCAGTCAGGCAGCGGTCAGGCCGTGCCGCCGCAGGCCTTGCGAAGACGATCCTTCTTGTCCCAGCATTTCGCGTCGAGTGAGGGGAGTTGCATGTTCGTCTGGATGTAGGAGAGCCGCAGCGCATAGAGGCCGTCGCCGGCGGGTACGAGGCTGTTGCGGAATTCGCGCATCCGCGTTTCGGCGGTGGTGTGCAGATCGCCCTTGCGGCGGTCGAGCGCGTCGCGACCGATCGAGCCGGCCGTCTCGCAGAAGCCCATCTGGGCATAGAGCGTCGAGAAGCCGTTGTAGGTGCGCGTGGTGTATTGATCGAGCGCGGTCTGCCACGCCTTGCCGCCGGTGCGCTTGAAGTAGCCGCTGATCGACTGGTAGGCGCCGTTCAGCTCCTCGCCGTGCTGACGCAGGATCTCGTTATAGTTGCGCACCGTCATCAGCGCGGGCGCGAACTGGCATTGCAGCGCGGCGACGTTGAGGCCGGCGCGCATGTTCCACAGCAGATGCGCCGCGGTTTCCTTCGCGGTCGCCTTGGGCATCGGCAGGCCGAGGCCCGGCTCGTCGCCCTTCACCGGCGTGCCGGTGAAGACGGGGGGGCGCCAGAACAGATAGGCGGCAGCCTCCGCGCTGAAGCTGGTGCCCAGGCTCAACAACGCCGTAGCGGCAATCAGCCGACGCGAACGAAACGACATATCCACACTCCCCGAACCGGCCCGAACAACGGGACCGGCCTGTCCCCCGGCCCTGATGCAGTGACCGGCGGGATGCTACCGGCCATCCGCGCGGTGCCCCGCTTATGCCGCAAGCGCCGCCCGCGATGCAACCGAATCGACCGCATCCCTGCGGATATGCGGCGATCGGAGTAACCATTCGGCAAAGGGTGGAATCGAAAGGGCCGCCCGATTGCCCGGGCGGCCCTCCGCAATACGAAAGGAATACGCCGGTCGGCGTATTACATCGCGTTGCCCATGCTGGTGTTGTCCATCATGTTGGACTCCATGGCGTTGCCCATCGCCATCGAGTTGTCGCCCATCATGTTGGCGTCCGCACCCATCGTCGCATCGACGGCGGTCACGTCGTTCATCGAACCCTCCATGGCGGGCTCCATGCTGTTCATCTCCATGGAGTTGGTCTCCACGGTGTTCGTCTCGCTGCTGCCGCACGCGGACACGAGCAGAGCCGCACCCGCGACCATCACGGCGGTCATCGTCTTGGAAAAAGTACCACGCATATCAGACTCCCTAGATAGTCGATCTGGGTCGGCTCTCGACGGCCCGAGTATCCAGAACGCGACGGACATTTCCCATAAAACGCCGTCTTCCTCAAGGCTTCTCGGTGCACTGCATCAAAGAAGCGGTGAAGGCGGGCAGATTTGCGTGCAATGCGGCATCGACTGCCGCCATGTCCGCCGGATGGCCGAGCGCGGAAAGGCTGGTGACGGCAAAGTCGGGCAGGCCGCACGGCACGATGCCGCCGAAGTGCGACAGGTCGGGTGAGACGTTCAGCGCGAATCCGTGTAGCGTAACCCAACGGCGCACGCGTACCCCGATCGCGCCGATCTTCGCCTCCGCCGCCCCGTGGCCCACCCAGATGCCGACACGCCCCTCCTCGGAACGCGCCGCGATCCCGAGTTCGCCCAGCGTGGCGATCACCCAGCCTTCGAGCGCATGGACGAAGCGACGCACGTCGCGCCCGCGCTTTTCCAGATCCAGCAGCACGTAGCCGACGCGCTGGCCCGGCCCGTGGTAAGTATAGCGCCCGCCGCGCCCGGCGCGATAGACCGGGAAGCGGGTGGGGGAGAGCAGTTCGCCCGCCACCGCGCTGGTGCCGGCGGTGTAGAGCGGCGGATGCTCGAGCAGCCAGATCAGTTCGCCCGCGGTGCCCTCGCGGATGGCGGCGGCGCGCGCCTCCATTTCGGCCAGCGCCTCGGGGTAGGGCGTGAGCCCGGCCGAGACGCGCCATTCTATCCCGTCGTAATCACTGCCGTTCATGCCGCCTGATGACGCGGGCGGACCCTGCGATCAAGCCGCCATCGCGATTGCGCGGCCGGCCCGACGCGGCCTACAAGCGCGCCGAACGGAGAATAAATGGCGTCCATATCGATTTCCGCCGCATGGGAAGAGGCCAATGCGCTCGCGCGGCGCGAGGCGGGTCTGCTGGCGCCGGTCGCGCTCGCGCTGATCGTGCTGCCGACGGTGCTGATGGACCAGTTGCGCCCCGTGGCGACGGCCGGGGCGGCGGCGACGGGAGTCGATCCGGGCGTGCTCGCCAATCCGGTCAGCCTGCTGGCCACGTTGTTCGCCTCGCTCGTCATCTCGCTGCTGGCGTTGGGGCGGGGGATCAGCGTCGGCGAGGCGTTCCGCGCTGCTGCACGGCGGCTGGCGGTTGCGGTGGGCGCGTCGGTGTTGCTGGGCCTTGGCTTCGCCATGCTGGCGCTGCCGGCGATGCCGCTGCTGGTGGGGGGCGAGGCGGCGGTGCAGAAACTCAATCCCGCGCTCGCCCTGTTGCTGCTGCTCTATTGTATCGCCGTCATGATCGCGCTGCTGTTCATGCTGGTAAGGCTGCTGCTGCTCAACACCGTGGCGGCGGCCGAGCCGCTGGGGGTGATCGCCACGGTGAGGCGATCGTGGGCGCTGACCCAGGGGATGTTCTGGCGGCTGCTGGGAGTGATCGCGGCGTTCTTCGCCGCCAGCGTCGTCGCCAGCGTGGCGGTGGTGGCGGCGGGCGGCACGGTGCTGCTGGGTCTGGGCCGGCTGCTCGGCGATCCGGATCTCGGGCGGTTGCTGCTGTCCATCCTCGCGGCCACGGTGAACGCGGGCTTCGTGACGTGGCTCTATTTGATGCTCGCCTGTGTCTATCGTCAGCTTGTCGCCGGTCCGGCCAGAACCGGCTCGAACAGGGGGATCTGAGGCGCCGCCTCGCGCGGCAGCAGGCCGGCGAGGCGCGGATCGACGAACGTCTCGACCGTCCGCGCAACGGCACGAAACCCGCTTTTCAGGTAGAACGGCAGCGCGGCGGGGTGATCGAGCGTGCAGGTGTTCACCTGCAACCGCGTGATCCCCTTGCGCCAGCCGAGGCCCAGCGCCTGCGCCATCAGCCAGCCGCCATGCCCCTTGCCCGCCAGTTCCGGGATCAGCCCAACATAGGCGAGCGTGCAGGTGCCGGCCTCCCGGAAATCGAGTTCGAGCATCCCGATCTCGATGCCCTGCCGGTCGACCATCGCGAACACCTCCACCGCCGGATCACCGACGATCGCCAGCACTGCTGCATCGTCCATCGCCAGCCGCGAGAACCACAGCCAGCGCGTCCCGATCCGGCGGAACAGCGCGCGGTAGCGATCGGGCTGTGGCGCCGGCCAGCGGACGAGGCGGAACGGGGCGGGCGGCAGCGGGCGCGGGCGCGGCGCGGTCGTCATCTCCAGCGAGGTGACGATCGTGGCGAGCTGGCCGGGCGGCACCGGCGTCAGCGTCATGCCCGGCGTCCGCTCAGGACCATGTGGCGACGGGCGGCAGGCTCATCAGGATCGCATCGATGTTGCCGCCGGTCTTGAGGCCGAACGAGGTGCCGCGATCATAGACGAGGTTGAACTCGGCATAGCGGCCGCGATAGGCGAGCATCGTCTCGCGGTCCGCCTCGCTGGCAGCCATCCCCATTCGCCGCCGCACGATGGCGGGGAAGCTGGCGAGGAACGCCTCGCCCACCGCGCGGGTGAGCGCGAAGGTGGCATCGAACGCGGCCTCGTCGCCACATTCGAGATGGTCGTAAAAGATGCCGCCCACCCCGCGCGAGACGTTGCGGTGCGGGATCCAGAAATAGTCCTCGGCCCATTTGGCGAAGCGCGGATAGTCGCCGGGCGGGCTGTTCGCCTCGCACGCCGCTGCCAGCGCGGCGTGGAAGTCGGCGGTGTCCTCGTCATAGGGGATCGGCGGGTTCAGGTCCGCCCCGCCGCCGAACCAGCGCTTGGTGGTGGCGAGGAACCGCGTGTTCATGTGGACCGCCGGGACGTGTGGATTGGCCATGTGCGCCACCAGGCTGATGCCGGTGGCGAAGAACGCCGGGTTCTCCGCCGCGCCGTGGATCGTCTTTGCGAAGTCGCCTTGCAGCGCGCCGCCCACGGTGGAGACGTTGACGCCCCCCTTCTCGAACACGCTGCCCTTCATCAGCCCGCGCACGCCGCCGCCGCCGCTCTCAGCGTCCCCGTCAGGCGGGCGGGTCCAGGCCAGATAGTCGAAGGTCGCGTCGCTGCCGGCCTCGCGTTCGATCGCCTCGAAGGCGGCGCAGATGCGCGTGCGCAACGCCTCGAACCAGCTTCGCGCCGCCTGTTGCTGTTCGTCCATCGCGATCATGCCGGATACAGTCCCGTCTGTCTCAGTGCCTCGGCCAGCGCGATGCCAGCCGAGACGGCGACATTCAAGGAGCGCGCACCCGGCGCCAGCGGGATGCGCACGCGCACGGCGCTCGCCTCGTGCACCGCGTCCGGCACGCCGGCCCCTTCCGAACCGAACAGCAGCACGTCGTCCGCCGTGAAACGCGCGTCCGGCAGGCGGATCGCGGCGCGGGTGGTGAACAGCACGAGTCGCCCCGGCGTGGCTCCGCGAAACGCGGCCCAGTCGGCATGGCGGCGCACGTCGGCCCGGGCGCCATAATCCATCGCGGCACGCCGCAGGCCGCGCTCCGGCCGGTCCGGCGCGAAGGGGAAGCCGCACGGCTCGATCACGTCCAGCCCGACCGAGAAGCAGGCCGCGGTCCGCATGATCGTGCCGACATTGCCGGCGATATCGGGCTGATAGAGGGCGATACGCATGACGTCATAGTTATGCGAACGATTCTCAAAGTACCATATGGAACGATTACCAGTTGGCAAAACAGCGGACGCGGGGCTATCAGCGCCGCAACCGCCGGGGGTGCAAAGGCGGTGGCGTGATGTCTGGGGGTCGCCGGTAACGGAATGGCTTGGCCGGCGTCGCGCGTTTCGTGGCAGCGATAGGGTCCGGTACATGGCGACGCTCGAACAGACAGATGGTCCGGCAGACGGGCATTCGGGCGACGGCACACGCCGGCGCGACTTCATCAACATCGCGGCGGTCAGCTTTGCCGGTATCGGCGCGGCCACCGTGCTGATCCCGCTGGTCAACCAGATGAACCCTTCGGCGGACGTGCTCGCGCTCGCCTCGATCGAGGTGGATCTCGCGGCGATCAAGCCGGGGCAGGCGATCAAGACATCGTGGCGCAAGCAGCCGGTGTTCATCCGCAACCTGATGCCCAAGGAAATCGCTGAGGCCAATGCGGTCGACGCCTCCTCGTTGCGCGACCCGGCCACGCTGGCCGAGCGCACCAAGGAAGGCCACAACAACTGGCTCATCACGATGGGCGTCTGCACCCATCTGGGCTGCGTGCCGCTCGGCGCCGGCGAGGGTGAGGCGCGGGGCGACTTCGGCGGATATTTCTGCCCGTGCCATGGCTCGCACTACGATACGGCCGCGCGCATCCGCAAAGGTCCGGCACCGCTGAACCTGCACGTGCCGGACTACGCATTCAAATCCGATACCGTCGTGCAGATCGGCTGAGGGGTAACCGACGATGAGCTTTCCCTGGGCACAGCATTATGCGCCGAAACATCCCGTCATGCAGTGGCTGGATCAGCGGCTGCCGGTTCCGCGACTGGTGTACAACGCGGTGGGCGCCGGTTATCCGGTGCCGCGCAACCTGAACTATTTCTGGAACTTCGGCGTCCTCGCCGGGGCCGCGCTCGGCATCCAGATCATCACCGGCATCGTGCTGGCGATGCACTATGCCGCCAACGGCGCGATCGCGTTCGACTCCGTCGAGCAGATCATGCGTGACGTGAACTCTGGCTGGCTGCTCCGTTATGCGCACGCCAACGGGGCCAGCTTCTTCTTCATCGTCGTCTATATCCACATCTTCCGCGGGCTGTTCTACGGCTCGTACAAGGCGCCGCGCGAAATGGTGTGGCTGCTGGGCGTGGTCATCTTCCTGCTGATGATGGCGACCGCTTTCATGGGCTACGTGCTGCCGTGGGGCCAGATGAGCTTCTGGGGCGCGCAGGTCATCACCGGCTTCTTCTCGGCCATCCCGGTCGTCGGCGATCCGATCCGCATCTGGCTGCTGGGCGGCTTCGCGCCGGACAACGCCGCGCTGAACCGCTTCTTCTCGCTCCACTATCTGCTGCCGTTCGTGATCGCGGGGGTCATCATCCTCCACATCTGGGCACTGCACATCCCCGGCTCGAACAACCCGACCGGCGTGGACGTGAAGGGGCCGCAGGATACGGTGCCGTTCCACCCCTATTACACCGCCAAGGACGGCTTCGGCCTCGGCGTGTTCCTCACGCTCTTCGCGCTGGTGCTGTTCTTCGCGCCGAACGCGCTTGGCCATCCGGACAACTACATCCCCGCCAACCCGCTCTCCACCCCGGCGCACATCGTGCCCGAGTGGTACTTCCTGCCGTTCTACGCGATCCTGAAGGCGTTCACCTTCAACTTCCTGTGGATCCCGGCGAAGCTGTGGGGCGTGATGGCCATGTTCGGCTCGATCCTGCTGCTGTTCTTCTTGCCGTGGATCGATCGGTCGCCGGTGCGCTCGGCCAACTACCGGCCGAAGTACAAGTGGTTCTTCTGGATGCTCGTGGTGGACGTGCTCGTGCTGGGCTATCTCGGCCAAGCAGAGCCCACCGTGCTGGTGGTGCTCGGCAGCCAGGTGTGCGCCGCTTACTACTTCGCGCACTTCCTCATCATCCTGCCGATCATCTCGCGCATCGAGCGTCCGCTGCCGCTGCCGAATTCGATCACGGAATCCGTGCTGCATGGCGAAAAGGCTGAAGCCGCGCCGTTTGGCACGCAGACGGCCTGAGCTCAGGGGAAAGACAGACCATGCTCCGCTTATTCGGACCCCTCATCGCCCCGATCGTGGGCTTGGGCTTCATCGCCGCGCTGATCCTCGCGATCATCACCGCATCGTATGAATCCGAGCCCGCGACCGCCGCGCACGAGTTCCACCTGCACCCCAAGCCGCTGCATCTGGCCAGCGACGGGATGCTCGGCAAGTTCGATCGTCAGCAGCTCCAGCGCGGCTTTCAGGTCTACAAGGAAGTCTGCTCGGCCTGCCACTCGGCCCGTCTCGTCGCCTTCCGCGACCTGAGCGAGATCGGCTTCACCGTGCCGGAAGTGAAGGCAATCGCCAAGAACTGGGCGACCGAGGTGCCCTCGGTGAACCCGGAGACGGGCGAGCCGGCGACGCGAAAGGCGCTGCCGTCCGACTACATTCCGTCGCCTTATGCCAACGAGACCGCCGCGCGGGCCGCGAACAACAATGCGCTGCCGCCGGATCTCTCGCTCATCACCAAGGCGCGTGAGGGCGGCGCGCCCTATGTGCACTCGCTGCTGACCGGCTATCGCGACCCGAACACCTATCGCAACGAGAAGGGCGAAGCGCTGCCGGCCGACGCGAAGCCATCGGCGAACCTGCACTTCAATCCCTATTACGCCAACCTCAACTTCGCGATGCCGCCGCCCCTCGTGGCCGACGGTCAGGTAAGCTACGCCGACGGCACCAAGGCCTCGGTCGATCAGATGGCGCAGGACGTCTCCGCGTTCCTCGTCTGGACGGCCGAACCGAAGCTGGAGAACCGTCACCGTACCGGCGTGGCCGTGGTGATCTTCCTGCTGATCGCGACGACGCTGGCCTACTTCTCGTACCAGAACATCTGGGCGGGCCGTAAGCATTGAGCCAACGCTGCTCGGGGTGATCGGCAGCGATCGTCCCACGGCATTCGTCGGCGGAAGCGGCCTCCTTCGGGATGCTGCTTCCGCCGATCTCGTTTTCAGCGGAGTGACGCGATGACCGACAATCACGATATCGCGGCGCTGATCCGCACCATCCCGGACTTCCCGAAGCCCGGCATCCAGTTCCGCGACATCACGACGCTTCTGCTCGACCCGACCGGTTTCGCCGCGACGGTCGATCGACTGGCGGCGCCATATGTCGGCACCGTCGACCTTGTCGCTGCGATAGAGGCGCGGGGTTTCATCTTCGGTGCGGCGGTGGCGCAGGCGCTGGGGGTAGGGCTTGTGCTGATCCGTAAGGACGGCAAGCTGCCCGGGGTCACCGTGGGGGTGGACTATGCGCTGGAATACGGCACCGACCGTGTGGAGATGCACGAGGACGCGATGGTGCCCGGCGCTCGCGTGCTGCTGATCGACGATCTGATCGCGACCGGCGGCACCGCGCTCGCGGCGATCCGCCTCGTCCGTCAGGCAAAGGGGGAGGTCGTCGCAGCGGCCTTCGTGATCGATCTGCCCGATCTGGGGGGCGCCGCGCGCATCGCAGAGGCAGGTGTGGCCGCGCACGCTCTCGTGGCGTTTGAGGGCGACTAGGCGGGCAGCGGCACGCATATCCGCAAGGCGCCGGGCGACACGGTGAACCGCAACGGCGGGGCGAGGCGAATGACTTCGCCATCGAGGGCGACGTCGATTGTACCGGCGCGCGATCGAACCAGAAGCCGGGTGCAGTCGCCGATCACGGTGAAGTCGCGGGCCGGGTCGATCCGGCCGGTCAGGGCGCGCACCGCCAGCCATATCAGGCCCGTGCGGGTGTTCGTCGCCACAGCCAGCACCGAAAGCAGGCCGTCATCCAGTGCGAGCCGGTTGCCGAGTCGGCCACGCTCCAGCCCGTAGCGATTGTTGCCGACGAACAGCAGCGGCGTCCGCACGTCGTGCGCACAGGCGACGGGGCCATGGAGATGCAAGCGGTGATGCGGCAGCCTGGCAAGCGCCGCCCAGGCAGCGGGCAGCGTCGCCAGCCATTTCGGCAGCCCGCCCCGCGTGCGGGCCTCGCGCCGGCGCACCATCAACGGATAGAGGCCGACCGAGGCGTTGTTGACGAACCCATGCCCGTTGACCGACGCCAGATCGATCGTCCGCGTGTGGCCGGCGGCGATGACCCGTGCGGCGGCATGCAAGTCGGTCGCCACGCCAAGGTCGCGGGCGAGGTGATTGCGCGTTCCGAGAGGCAGCAAACCCGTTGTGCCATGACCGCGTCGCCCCGCCAGACCGGCGCCGAGCGTGCCGTCGCCGCCGCCGATCACCAACAGCGGGGCGGCAGCATGAGTCCGAACCGCATCGGCGATCGCCGCCCCATCCAGCAGGATAATGCGCGTCCTCAGTCCGGCGGCATCGAAGGCCGCGCCGATCACGCCCGCCGCCGTTCGCCCCAGCGTGGCGACGGCGCCCGCCTGGCGGTTGACGAGAACCGGGACGGCGCCGTCGACTGCCGACCGCGCCGTCGATGGAGTCATTCGGTCGGGGCTGCCGGGGCAGGGGGCGGCCCGAGACAGCCATGGAGCATCAGGTGGAGCGCCAGGTCGAGATGGCCCCCCCGGTCATCGGGAGAGAGCCGCTCGCCGCTGATGAGAAATGGCTTGAGCGAGCCGAGCGCCAGCATATTGAACAGGATGGCGGCGCGACCCGGATCGTGGATCGTCAATCGTCCGGCGGCATGCAACCGCTCCAGATAGGCAGTCAGACCGACCAGCGCAGTGCCCAGCAGCGTGCACACCTGTTCGAACAGTTCGGGAAAGCGATCCGCCTCGGCGATGCATAGCCGGAGGACCTCGAAATTGGGCTGGCGATAGTAAGTCCGGTTCAGCGCTATGAGGGTTTCGCGCAGGACAATCTCGGGGTCGCGATCGTCGAATGCCACCCATCGGGACAGATCCGATATGACGATCTTGGCGTCGATCGTCTCGGCGAACAGCGTCGGCTTGTCGCAATAGAGCGCATAGACCGTCGTGCGACTGACACCGGCGGCACGTGCGACGCCATCGATGCTGGCGCCCGCATAACCATGCTGGCGGAATGTCGTAAGCGCGGCATCGATGATGCGCTTTCGAAGCAACGCCGCCTCTTCCTTGGAAGGCCGACCACGCGTGGCTATGCGGGGCAAGTCTGCCGCGGGAAGCGTCATGACCACGTCACCGGCAAGACGGAATGCCGGGCATCGACTGCCTCCGGGCGGGTCTGCTGTGGTGTCGGCAAGGACGGTTCTGACATGGTCAATATCCGGTATTGATCCGGGGGTGGAGCAATATCACCCTTATCAAATCGATAAACCGCCGATTTGACGGCTTTATCCGTTAGAAACGGCATTCTACGCCGAAAATACGGCTTTATTGGCACGATATGCTTCTCAAGCAGTCTGAGCTTTTTTACGACTCTCGGTCCGAGGTGCTGATAAACTTTACTATCGACCGGGTTTGTGCGCCATCGGCATCTGCCTGTACGATCAGGCAAAGGCGTGAACCGCCTTCACCGATCCCGAGATCGAACCGAACATGCACCACGTATGCCGCTATCCCCGGGGGTCAGCGAGGCCGCCATCGAGGCCCCGCTCGAGCAGCAACCCTCGCTTCCATCAACCCGATCGCCCCACACGGGGCGGCAGCTTTTACATGTGGATCGGCTTGCCCGTCACCGCCATCGCCGCTTCCTTGATCGCCTCCGAATGGGTCGGGTGCGCGTGGCAGGTGTAGGCGATATCCTCGCTCGTCGCACCGAACTCCATCGCCTGCGCCGCCTGGGCGATCAGCGTTCCCGCCAGCGACGAGATGATGTGGACGCCCAGCACGCGATCCGACTTGGCGTCGGCGATGATCTTGACGAAGCCGTCCGTATCGCGGTTTGTCTTGGCGCGGCTGTTGGCAAGGAAGGGGAACTTGCCGACCTTGTACTCGACCCCGGCCTCCTTCAACTCCTCCTCGGTCCGGCCGACGCCAGCGATCTCCGGGTGGGTATAGACGACGCCGGGGATCACCTCGTGATTGACGATGCCCGTCATGCCCGCGATGTTTTCCGCGACGGCGATGCCCTCGTCCTCGGCCTTGTGCGCGAGCATCGGGCCGGGGGTGACGTCGCCGATTGCCCAGATGCCCTGCACGGGCGTGGCGAACTCGTCGTCCACCACGATCTGCCCACGATTGTTGAGGGCGATGCCTGCCGCGTCGAGCCCGAGCCTGTCGGTGTTCGGGCGACGGCCGATCGCCACCAGCACCGCATCGGCGGTCAGCGTCTCGGCGGCACCGCCGGCAGCCGGCTCGACGGTGACCGTCGCTTGCGCGCCGTTGCGCTCGACACCGGTCACCTTCAGCCCGGTCTTCAGCACGAAGCCCTGCTTTTTGAAGATCTTGGCCGATTCCTTGCGAATTTCGCCGTCCATGCCGGGCAGGATCTGGTCGAGATACTCAACCACCGTCACGTTCGCGCCGAGCCGCTTCCAGACCGAACCGAGTTCCAGCCCGATCACGCCGCCGCCGATCACGATCATCTCGTCGGGCACCTTCGGCAAGGCCAAGGCGCCTGTGGAGTCGATCACCACCTCATTGTCGACCGTGATGCCGGGCAGCGGTGTCACCGACGAACCCGTGGCGATTACGATATTCTTCGCACGCACGCTGCGGCCGCCCACGTCCACCGTGTCGGCGGCGGTGAAGGTCGCATAGCCCTTGAGCCATTCGACCTTGTTCTTGCGGAACAGCCCGTCGATGCCGCCGGTCAGTTCCTTGACCGCCTTGGCCTTTTCCGCGTGCATCTGGTCGAGGTCCAGCTCGACGCCGGAGAATTTGACGCCGAACTTGTCGAGCGAGCCCGACTTCGCCTCGGCGTACAGTTCCGAGGAATGCAGCAGCGCCTTGGAGGGAATGCAGCCGACGTTGAGGCAGGTGCCGCCCAACGTCTCGCGACCTTCGGCGCAGGCCGTCTTGAGGCCAAGCTGCGCGGCGCGGATCGCTGCGACATAGCCGCCGGGGCCGGCGCCGATCACGAGGACGTCGAAGTCATAGTCAGCCATTGCAGTCCCTTCCTCGACGCGCCGATCGGCGGCCGGGTTCAAATCACAGGTCGATCAGCAACCGCGTCGGATCCTCGATCGCTTCCTTGATGCGAACGAGGAAGCTCACCGCCTCGCGACCGTCCACCAGGCGGTGATCGTAGCTGAGCGCCAGATACATCATCGGCCGCGCCACGATCTGTCCGTCGCGCACGACCGGCCGCTCCTCGATACGGTGCAGGCCCAGCACGGCAGACTGCGGCGGGTTGATGATCGGGGTGGACATCAGCGAGCCGAACACGCCGCCGTTGGAGATGGTGAAGGTGCCGCCCTTCATCTCCTCCATCTTCAGGGTGCCGTCCTTGGCGCGCTTGCCGAAGTCGGCGATCGTCTTCTCGACACCGGCGAAACTCAGATCCTGCGCGTCGCGGATGACCGGCACGACGAGACCCTGCGGCGCGGATACCGCGACCGAGATATCGGCGTAATCGCGATAGACGATCTCGTCGCCCTCGATCGAACCGTTGACGCCGGGCACGTCGCGCAGCGCCAGTGTCGCCGCCTTCACGAAGAAGCCCATGAATCCGAGGCGGATGCCATGCTTCTTCTCGAACAGATCCTTGTAGCGGGCGCGCGCGGCGATCACCTCGGTCATGTCGACGTCGTTGAACGTCGTCAGCATCGCGGCGGTGTTCTGTGCTTCCTTCAGCCGGCGGGCGACGGTCTGGCGCAGGCGCGTCATGCGGACGCGTTCTTCCTTGCGTCCGCCGGTGGCGGCGGCAGCGGGGGCCTGCGCCTGCGAAGATGCCGGCAGCGCCTCAGGGGCGCGCGCGGTCACCGGCTTGGCGGCCAGCACGTCGTCCTTGGTGATACGGCCATCCTTGCCGGTGCCCTTGATCTGCGACGGATCGACGTGGCGTTCCAGCACGAGCCGGCGGACGGCGGGCGAGAGCGTGAGTGCGGCGTTGTCGTCGCCCGAACCGCCCTGCGCGGGAACCGAATTGTCCTGCTCGCCGCTGCCGTAGCTGACGGGCGCGGATGCGGGCTCCGCGGGGGCGGCCTGCTCGGCCTTGCCGACGGCGGTGCGATCCTGCGGGGCGGGGGTCGCACCGCTCGCGGCAGTACCACCGGCCTCGACCAAGGCGATCACGGCGCCGACCTGCACGGTCGCACCCTCGGCCACGGCCTGCTCGCCCATCACGCCGTCGACCGGCGAGTTGACCTCGACGGCGACCTTGTCGGTTTCCAGGCTGGCGATCGGCTCGTCGGCCTTCACCGCCTCACCGGGCGCCTTCAGCCATTGGCCAAGCGTCGCTTCGCTGATCGACTCGCCCAGCGTGGGCACCTTCACTTCGGTCGCCATGGTCAGTTCGCCTTCACGTCATGCCCGAGCGCTTCCGCCACGAGCGCCGCCTGCTGGGCGGCATGATTCCTAGCCAGTCCGGTCGCGGTCGCGGCCGATGCGCGGCGGCCAGCGTAGATCGGCCGCGCGGGGCCGGTCTTCGCCTGCGCCAGGCATTCCTCGATGTAGCTCTCAACGAAGAACCACGATCCGTTGTTGCGCGGTTCCTCCTGCGCCCAGACCACCGTCTCGAGGTTCGGCATCCGTGCCAGACGGCGCGCGAGCGGCTCGGCCGGGAACGGATAGATCTGCTCGATCCGGATGATGGTGGTCGTGTCGTCGCCCGCCGCGTCGCGTGCCTCGGCAAGGTCGTAGAACACCTTGCCCGAGCACAGCACGACCCGCTTCACCTTGTCGTCGGCCGGTGCGCTCGGATCGGACAGGATCCGGCGGAAATGGCTGTCGCCGGTGAAGTCCTCGATCGACGACACCGCCGCCTTGTGCCGCAACAGCGACTTGGGCGTCATGATGATGAGCGGCTTGCGGAAGTTGCGCATCATCTGCCGGCGCAGCACGTGGAAATAGTTGGCCGGCGTGGTGATGTTGCACACCTGCATGTTGTCTTCGGCGCAAAGCTGGAGATAGCGTTCAAGCCGAGCCGAGCTGTGCTCCGGCCCCTGGCCTTCATAGCCGTGGGGAAGAAGCATGACCAAGCCGTTGACACGCAACCACTTTGCCTCGCCCGCCGCGATGAACTGATCGATCATCACCTGCGCGCCGTTGGCGAAATCACCGAACTGCGCCTCCCACAGCACCAGCGTACCGGGAGCCTGGCTGGCATAGCCATATTCGAAGCCCAGCACGCCGAACTCACTCAGCGGGCTGTCGAGAACCTGGAAGCGGCGGTCGATCGACGAAAGCGGGATATATTTATGCCCGTCCTTCTGGTCGACCCAGACGGCGTGCCGCTGGCTGAACGTGCCGCGACCCGAATCTTGGCCGGACAGGCGGACCGGAAAGCCGTCCTGCAGCAGCGCGCCGAACGCCATTGCCTCGGCGGTCGCCCAGTCGAAGCCCTCGCCGGATGCGAACATCTGCTTCTTGGCGTCCAGGATGCGGGCCAGCGTCTTGTGGATCGTCAGATCCTCTGGCGGGGTGGTCAGCACCTGCGCCAACCTGTCAACCCGGTCACGGCTGATGCCGCTTTCCACGGCGCGCCGCTCGGTCACGGCCTCGCGCGGGGCGGCGAATCCGGCCCAGTCGCCCTCGAACCAGTCCGCCTTGTTGACGCGGAAGCCCTTGGCGGCGTCGAACTCCTCCTCGAGCATCTTGACAAAATCCTCGACGAGCGCGCTCACGCCGTTCTCGTCGATCATGCCCTCGCTCTTGAGGCGGTCGGCATAGATCCGGCTGATCGGCGCGTGATTGCGGATCTCGTCGTACATCAGCGGCTGGGTGAAGCCCGGCTCGTCGCCTTCGTTGTGGCCGAAGCGACGATAGCACCACATGTCGATCACCACGTCGCGGCCGAACGCCTGACGGAATTCGGTCGCCACCTTGCAGGCGAAGGTCACGGCCTCGGGATCGTCGCCGTTCACGTGCAGGATGGGTGCCTGCACCATCTTGGCGATGTCGGATGGGTAGGGCGAGGAGCGCGCGAACTGTGGGCTGGTGGTGAAGCCCACCTGATTGTTGATGACGAAATGCACCGTGCCGCCGGTGTTGTACCCGGCCAGCCCCGAAAAGCCGAAGCATTCCATAATGATGCCCTGGCCGGCGAACGCCGCGTCGCCGTGGAGCAGGATCGGCAGCACCTGCTTGCGCTCCAGATCGTCGAGCTTGGTCTGCTTGGCGCGTGCCTTGCCCAGCACGACCGGATCGACCGCCTCGAGATGGCTCGGGTTCGGTGCCAGCGAAAGGTGGATGACGTTGCCGTCGAACTCGCGATCGGTGGAGGTGCCGAGGTGGTACTTCACGTCGCCCGAGCCGCCGACGTCGGCCGGGTTGGCCGAGCCGCCGGCGAATTCGCTGAAGATCGCGCGATAGGGCTTGGCCATCACGTTCACGAGCACGTTCAGCCGGCCGCGATGCGCCATGCCGATCACGACCTCGCGCACGCCACCGGCGCCGCCATATTTGATGACGCTTTCAAGCGCCGGGATCATGCTCTCGCCGCCGTCCAGCCCGAAGCGCTTCGTGCCGACATATTTGCGGCCGAGGAATTTCTCCCACTGCTCGGCGTGGATCACCTTGGTGAGGATCGCCTTCTTGCCCTCGGGGGTGAAGCTGATCGCGTTGTCGCGACCCTCCATCCGCTCCTGCAGGAAGCGGCGTTCCTCGACGTCGCCGATGTGCATGTATTCGAGGCCGACATGGCCGCAATAGCTGCGACGCAGCACCTCGATCAGTTCGCGCACCGTGGCGGTCTGGAAGCCCAGCGTGCCACCGATATAGATCGGCCGGTCGAGATCGGCGCCGAAGAAGCCGTGGAATTCGGGCGTGAGGTCGGCCGGCAGGTCGCGCTTGGTCAGGCCCAGCGGATCGAGATCGGCGGCGAGGTGGCCGCGGACGCGGTAGGTGCGGATCAGCAGGTTCGCCCGCATCGAATCGTCGGCCGCCTGCGCGATGGCGGCGGCGGAAGGCGCTTCCGCAGAGGCGGGGGCGGCGGTCGGAGACTTCGCCTTCGCGGGCTTGGCCGGCACGGCGGACTGCGTGGGATCGAATCCGGCGGTCAGCGCATCGGTGTCGCTCAGCGGCCAGTTGGAACGGCCCCAGCTCGGCCCGCTCATCGCCTCCCGCAAGCCGCTGAAATACTGCTGCCAGCCGGCATCGACCCCATCGGGATCGTCGCGGTAGCGGCGGTAGAGCGCCTCCACGAACGACGGGCTGACGCCCTCGATCGCATCGAAATCAAGCCCTTCGAAACCCATCAACCCGTCCTCTGCCACGGGGCCGCCCGGGATCCGGGGCCGGGCGGCCCGCATGCATCAACCGTTCAGTCTCAGCCCTTGAGGACTGCTGCCAGCGTGGTGCCGAGCTCCGAGGGGCTCGCCGCGACGCGGATGCCCGCCGCTTCCATCGCCGCGATCTTGTCCTCGGCGCCGCCCTGGCCGCCCGACACGATCGCGCCGGCATGGCCCATGCGACGGCCCGGAGGCGCAGTGCGCCCGGCGATGAAGCCGGCCATCGGCTTCTTGCGGCCTCGCTTGGCCTCGTCCCGCAGGAACTGGGCCGCTTCCTCCTCGGCCGCGCCGCCGATCTCGCCGATCATGATGATCGACTGGGTCGCGTCGTCGGCAAGGAACAATTCGAGCACGTCGATGAAGTTGGTGCCGTTCACCGGATCGCCGCCGATGCCGACGGCGGTCGTCTGGCCGAGGCCTTCGTTGGTCGTCTGGAACACCGCTTCGTAGGTGAGCGTGCCCGAGCGCGAAACCACGCCGACCGACCCCTTGGAGAAGATGGCGCCGGGCATGATGCCGATCTTGCACTCGTTCGGCGTCAGCACGCCCGGGCAGTTCGGCCCGATCAGGCGGGACTTGGAGCCGGAAAGCGCGCGCTTGACGCGCACCATGTCGAGCACGGGAACGCCCTCGGTGATGCACACGATCAGCGGGACCTCGGCATCGATCGCCTCGAGGATCGAGTCGGCGGCGAAGGGCGGCGGCACGTACACGACCGAGGCGGTGGCGCCGGTGGCGGCGACGGCCTCGTGGACGGTATCGTAGTTCGGCAGGCCGAGGTGGGTGGTGCCACCCTTGCCCGGCGTGACGCCGCCGACCATCTGCGTGCCATAGGCAAGCGCGGCTTCGGTGTGGAAGCTGCCGGTCTTGCCGGTCATCCCCTGGGTGATGACCTTGGTATTCCTGTCGACGAGGATGCTCATTCTATCTCCTCAAAACACGGTGGGGCGGGGCAGGCGTGATCGCACGCCCCGCTGCCCGAGAGGCCGGCGATATCAGGCCAGCGAGTTGTCGATGCCCTTGCAGGCGACGAGCAGTTCCTTGACCGCGTCGACCGAAACCTGGAGGTTGCCCTTGGCCTCGTCGTCGAGCGAGATCTCGATGATCTCTTCGACGCCGCCGGCGCCGATCACGACCGGTACGCCGACGTAAAGGCCGTCGACGCCGTACTGGCCGTCGACCCATGCAGCACACGGCAGCACGCGCTTCTGGTCACCCAGATATGCCTCGGCCATCGCGATGCCGCTCGTGGCGGGCGCGTAGAAGGCGGAGCCGGTCTTGAGCAGGCCGACGATCTCGCCACCGCCGCCGCGCGTACGCTTGACGATCGCGTCGATGCGCTCCTGCGTGGAACGGCCCATCTTGACCAGATCGGGGACGGGGATGCCGGCCACCGTGGAATATTGCACGACCGGCACCATCGTATCGCCGTGGCCGCCGAGCACGAAGGTGCTGACGTCCTTGACCGACACCTGGAACTCGTCCGCGATGAAGTGGCTGAAGCGCGCCGAATCGAGCACGCCGGCCATGCCGACGACCTTGTTGTGCGGCAGGCCGGAGAATTCGCGCAGCGCCCACACCATCGCATCGAGCGGGTTGGTGATGCAGATGACGAACGCGTCGGGTGCGTTGGCCTTGATGCCCTCGCCGACGGCCTTCATCACCTTCAGGTTGATGCCCAGCAGATCGTCGCGGCTCATGCCCGGTTTCCGGGCGACACCGGCGGTGACGATGATGACGTCGGCGCCGGCGATGTCGGCATAATCGTTCGTGCCGGTGATCTTCGCGTCGAAGCCCTCGATCGGGGCGCACTGCGACAGGTCGAGAGCCTTGCCCTGCGGGATGCCCTCGACAACGTCGAACAGGACGATGTCGCCAAGTTCCTTCTTCGCCGCGAGATGCGCGAGCGTACCGCCGATATTGCCTGCGCCGATGAGCGCGATCTTCTTACGAGCCATGCGTGTGCCCCCGTGTGTCGAGTGGATCAGGGTGGGCGGTCACGCCGTTGCGACCGCCGAGAAAGCGCCGTCCGCTTAGACCGGTGGGGCGCGAGGGGCAACCGCTTGCGCCCGGCACAACCGCCCTTTTTATCGCGGTTGCGGCAAAATACTCAGCCGGCGCCGTGGCCTTCGGCAAGATAATCGTCCGATTGCATCTCCATCAGGCGCGATACGGTCCGCTCGAACTCGAACGCGCCGTCGCCGGCGGGGTACAGTTCGGTCGCCGGAGCATCGGCACCCGCCAGCAGCTTCACCTTATATTCGTAGAGCGCATCGATCAGCGTCTTGAAGCGAGCGGCCTCGTTGCGCTTCTCCGGCCCCAGCACGGGAATGCCGACGACGATGACCGTATGGTAATGGCGCGCGATCGCGAGATAGTCCGCTGCGCCCTTCGCCTCGCCGCACAGCCGCTTGAACGAGAAGACAGCCACGCCCTTGAGGCTCTTCGGCACGTGGATGCTGCGCCCGGCCGACACCGTTAGCTCGTGCGAAGGCACGTTCGCGCGGTCCTCGGGTGGAAAGTCGGTGAGGCGGAAGAAGGCGCGGGAGAGCGCGAGCGTCGTGGCGTTGCCGTTCGGTACATACCAAGTCGGCGCACCGCCCAGCCGGGCCATGCGGTAATCGGTCGGGCCGTTCAGGCACAGCACGTCCAGCCGCGCCTCGACCAGCGCAATGAACGGCAGGAAGTGCTCGCGGTTCAGCCCGTCATTGTAGAGATCGGCGGGCGGGCGATTGGAGGTGGTGACGACGGTGACGCCAGCCTCGATCAGCCCGGTGAACAGCCGGCTCAGGATCATCGCGTCGGCGGTGTTGTTCACCACCATCTCGTCGAACGCCAGCAGCCGGGCCTCGGCGGCCAGCGCCTCCACCACCGGCGCGATCGGATCGCCCTTTTCCTTCGCGCGCTCGATCCGCAAGCGGTCGTGCACCTCGATCATGAATTCGTGGAAGTGGACCCGGCGCTTCGCCTTCAGGTGAATGCAGTCGTAGAACAGATCCATCAGCATCGACTTGCCGCGGCCGACGCCGCCCCACATGTAGATGCCGCGTGGTGGCGGCGGCGCGCGGCGCAGCATCCGCCACAGGACGCTGCCTTTCACCGGCGCGGCATCGAGTTCGACGGCCAGCGCATCGAGCCGCGTCACGGTGGCGCGCTGGTCCGGGTCGGGGCGGAGCTCGCCCGCGGCGAGCAGCGCATCGTATCGCGCGAGGACGCCGGTCATGCGGTGACCCGACCCTTGCGGATCGTGCCGGAAAAGGCGAGCACGCGCGTTCCCTCCTGTTCGATCGTCCCGCGCAGGAACACCAGCCGTCCCGTCTCCCGCAGGATCTCGACGATCGCATCGAGCGGCACGTCGAGCCGGGCGCGGTCGAGGAACTGCGTGGCGCAGTCGATCGTCACGCCGCCCGCCGCGCCGGGAATGCCGACGGCGGTGGTGGCGGCGAACAGCGCCTGATCGACCAGCGCCAGCATGAAGCCGCCGTGGACGAACGCCATCAGGTTGCGATGCTGCGGCCCCGGCTGAACGCGCAGCCGGACACGATCGGATGCCTCCACCCGGATATGCATCGTACCGAACACATCGATGAAGGCGCCCGTCTCGACGGCCTCGCGTCGCATCCAGCCCGGCTGGTCCGGGTCGGGTGCGAAGCCGAAGTGGGGGTCGGCCGGCGTCGCGCCGGTCGCGCTCAAATCTGGCGCTCGACGACCATTTTCTTGACCTCGGCGATGGCTTTGGCCGGCGACAGGCCCTTCGGGCACACGTTCGAGCAGTTCATGATCGTGTGGCAGCGATAGAGCCGGAACGGATCCTCAAGCTCGTCGAGCCGCTCGCCGGTCATCTCGTCACGGCTGTCGGCCAGCCAGCGATAGGCCTGCAACAGGATCGCCGGGCCGAGGAACTTGTCGCTGTTCCACCAGTAGCTGGGGCAGGAGGTGGAGCAGCAGGCGCACAGGATGCACTCGTACAGCCCGTCCAGCTTGGCCCGGTCGTCGGGCGACTGGAGCCGCTCCTTGCCCGAGGGCGGCGGCGTCACCGTCTTCAGCCAGGGCTGGATCGACGAATATTGCGCGTAGAAATGCGTGAAGTCCGGCACCAGATCCTTGATGACGTCCATGTGCGGCAGCGGGGTGATCCGCACCTCGCCCTTGCAGTCCTCGATCGCGGTGGTGCAGGCGAGGCCGTTGCGGCCGTTCATGTTCATCGAGCAGGAGCCACAGATGCCCTCGCGGCAGGAACGGCGGAAGGTAAGCGTCGGATCCTGCTCGCTCTTGATCTTGATGAGGGCGTCCAGCACCATCGGGCCGGTATCGTCCAGATCAAGCTCGAACTTGTCGTAGCGCGGGTTCTCGCCCGAGTCGGGATCGTAGCGATAGATCTTGAACGCCTTGACCGACTTGGCGTCGGCGGGGGCCTTGTGCACCTTGCCGCCGGACTTGATCTTGCTGTTCTTCGGCAGTGCGAACTCGGCCATGCATCGGATCCCTTCGTGCTGCTGTGCAGATAGCGATTCGATGCCGCAGGCTCAATGGCCTGTTTGCAGGCGCAGCGTCCCGTCGCCGCCTTTGGACATTCCGCCGCCACCGCCTAAGGGTTGTGCGACGCAACAACCGGGACTGTATTGTGACCGACAGCCTTTCCACCCCGCTGGTCATCACGGTGGGCGACAACGCCACGCCGATCTGGGGCATGAGCGTGCGCGAGCGGACCCGGCGCATCGCAGGCAAGGCGGGGCTGGCCTTCGCCGAGGCGCCCGCCGACGCCGCGACGCCCGTGCTGCTGGTGAATGCCGCCTTCGCCTTCGATCCCCCGTTGCTCGGCTGGATGACGCGACAGGCCGGCACGGTCCTGAAGAAGGACGGCATCCCGGCAATCGCGCATGTCACCGATGCGGCCGCCGTGCCCGCTGCGATTGCGTGGATGGCGGGGCAGGGGGGGCAACCGCCGGGTCTGACGGAGATCGTCCACGATGCCGGCTTCACCCTGTACAACGATCAATTGCGCAAGCGCGAGCAGCCGTTCCTTGAACCGCTGACCCCGGCCACCGTCCGCACGATCGAGCGGCGCAGCTATTATGCCGCCTACAAGGGCGTCACCGACATCCTCACCAAATATCTCTGGCCGGAATGGGCGCTGGTGCTGACCCGGATCGCCGCGCGCATCGGCATGACGCCCAACATGGTGACGGGCATCGGTGCGATCCTGTGCGTGGCCGCCTTTTTCCTGTTCGCCGACGGCCATTACTGGGCGGGGATGGGTGCCGGCCTCGGCTTCATGGTGCTCGATACGGTGGACGGCAAACTCGCCCGCTGCACGATCACCTCGTCAAGATGGGGCAACGTGTTCGACCACGGGATCGATCTGGTGCATCCCCCCTTCTGGTGGTGGGCATGGGGCGCGGGGCTGGGCACATGGGGGCTGGGGCTGCCGCCCGAGCGTTTCCTGTGGGTGATGATCGCGATCGTCGGCGGCTACGTGGTGCAGCGGCTGATCGAGGGCACGTTCATCCGTTCCTACGGCATCCACATCCATGTGTGGGAACGGACGGATTCGCGCTTCCGCCTCATCACCGCACGACGTAACCCGAACATGGTGATCCTGCTGGCCAGCGTGATCGCCGGTCGCCCCGATCTGGGGCTGGTAGGGGTGGCATGGTGGACGATGCTGTCGCTGCTGTTCCACGCCGTGCGGCTGGCGCAGGCGATGGTCCGCAAGGCCGGCGGGCGGCCGATCACCTCATGGCTGGTGGAGTAGGACGGGTGAACGCGACGATCGGAAAGTTCGGTTTCCCTGCCACGCTGGTGCGGGAATATGCCCATTGGGTCGTGCTGCTGCGCCCCGCCCAGCCGACCCTTGGATCGCTGGTACTGGCGGCGAAATCGGATGCGACCGCGTTCGGGGATCTGCCTGCCGCCGCCTTCGCCGAGCTGGCCGTGGTCACGGCGGCGATCGAACACGCCTTGGGGGCGGCGGTGCGCTACGACCGGATCAACTACCTGATGCTGATGCTGGTCGATCCCCACGTCCACTTCCACGTCATCCCGCGCTACGATGGCGAGCGCGAGGGCCGCGGGCTGACGATCGCCGATGCCGCGTGGGGCAAGCCGCCCGCGCTGGGCGAGGCCCGTGCGCTCGATGCGGACGAGCAGGCGCGGATGGTGGACTGGCTGAAGGGTTACTGGCCGGACTGATGCGTCCATCTGGCGGTGAGTGCGCCGGCGATGTCCAGATCGGCGGGGAAATCGACCTCGGCCCACTCCATCCCCTCGATCGAGACGGTGGCGACATCGCCAGACGGCGCGATCGCGTTGATCGCCTTGAGATACCAGTTCAGCACCCCCTCGGGCGTCCGCATCATCGCCTCGACCTCGGCACGGAAGATCGCCGGGCCTTCCCCGCGAAACGCCAGCATTCCGATCGATTCGGCGTTGCTCTGCTCCGCCGTCAATCGCTTGCCGATCGCGACGAGGCGGTCGCCGTCGCGCTCCACCTTCATGTCGTCGGCGTCGTAGGCGTCCTTCACGTCCACGGTGACGGTGATCGGCGCGGTCGCCTGCGCCAGCAGCGTGGCCACGATCTGCGGCGAGATCAAAGTATCGCCGTTGAGGATGACGAAATCGCCCTCCATCGCATCGCGCGCGATCCAGCAGGAGCCGAGGTTGTCGGCCACCTTGAAGAACGGGTTGAAATGCAGCGTGATGTCAACATCCGCCACCCCCGCCAGCGCGGCCGCCACCTTGTCCTCGCGAAAGCCGGTGACGACGTGGATATCGCGGATGCCGTTGGCCGCGAGCGAGCCGATCTGCCACTCGATCAGCGTTCTGCCCGCGAACGGGATCAGGCACTTGGGCAGGTCGGCGGTGACCGGCAGCAGGCGCGAGCCCTGACCGGCGCTCAGGATGATGGCGCGGGTGATCGTCATGGCGGCGGGGGCTAGGAGCGAATTGTGGCGATATCGCGGGCGCGGCGCTCAAGGATCGCGGTGGCCAGCACATGATCGGCTGGCTTGTCCACATCGATGCAGGCCTCGGCGATCGGCAGTGGGATCGCCTTCGCCGTCAGCCCCAGCCGCCGCCCGGCGCGAGCCAGCGCGCCGTCGAGCGAGAGCAGCCGCAGCGCCACGCCGAGCAGGATCACGGGGCCGAACGCACCGATCACCGCGCGGCCCTTCTTGCGCTGCTGTTCGATCGTGCGCCACAGCCGCAGCGCGGCCAGCGCTTTCGTTCCGGACAGCAGGAACAGGTTCGCCCCCGAATAGGCCCCGCCGCGAAAGCGCAGCCATGTCCGCTGGTTGTCCGGGAAGGCGACGCGCATCACACGCCGCTCGACGAGGCCGACCGCCACGTCCGCGCCGCTCGCTTGGGCGGGGGAGAGAAACGCATCGATCGTCGCCGTGTCCAGCAGCGGATGATCGGCGGTGGTGACGAGGAACGGGTAGCCTCCGCCATGCCGTTCCAGCGCATCGTGGATCGCCGCGCTCACCGAGACGCCGGCGGGCTCGAAGAAGATCGCCGGGTGGCTTTCCAGCCAGCGCGTATCGGTATGGTCGGTCAGCACCGATGGGTCCTGCGCCAGCACGATCACCCGCCCGATCGCCGGATGATCGACCAAGGTGCGCGCGACGCGGGACAGCATGGTTTCGCCCGCGATCGGCACCAGCGCCTTGACCGCCACACCGAACGCGGCGGCCAGCGGATCGACGCCGGGTCTGTTGCCGGCGAGGAGGAGGGCGGTCAGGCCGCTCCCCCCGCTCATGCGCGGATCAATACACGCGGGCCTTCGGCTTGATATACTCCGCCTCGTCGGTCAGCGTATATTCGTGCACCGGGCGGTAATCGATCGAGACGGCGCCCTTGTTGAACGAGACGAGCGTGTGCTTCATCCAGTTCGCGTCGTCGCGGTTCGGATAGTCCTCGTGCATGTGCGCGCCGCGACTTTCGTGGCGGTTGGCGGCCGAGTGCATCGTCACCACCGCTTGCGGCAGCATGTTGTCCAGCTCCAGCGTCTCGATCAGGTCGGTGTTCCAGATCATCGAGCGATCCTTCACGTCGACATCCTGGAAGCTGGCATACACGTTGTCGATCAGCCCCTGGCCCTCGCGCAGCAACGCGGTGTCGCGGAACACCGCGCAATGCTTCTGCATGGTGCGCTGCATGTCGAGGCGGATCTTCGCGGTCGGCGTGCCGCCGCTGGCGTTGCGCAGCTTGTCGAGACGGGCGAGCGCGGCATCGTCCGATGCCTTGTCCACCACGCCATGCTTGCTGTTCGGCGTGACGATCTCGGCGATGCGGAAGCCGGTGGCGCGACCGAACACGACCAGATCGATCAGCGAATTGGAGCCGAGCCGGTTCGCACCATGGACCGACACGCACGCCGCCTCGCCGACCGCGAACAGGCCGGGGACGACCGTGTCCGGGTTGCCGTCCTTCAGACGGACGACCTCGCCGTGGTAGTTACAGGGGATGCCGCCCATGTTGTAATGCACCGTCGGCGTGACGGGCAGCGGCTGGCGGGTAAGATCGACACCGGCGAAGATCTTGCCGGTCTCGGTGATGCCGGGCAGGCGTTCGGCCAGCACCTTGGGATCGATGTGATCGAGGTGCAGGTAGATATAGTCGCCGTTCTTGCCGACGCCGCGTCCCTCGCGCATCTCCATCGCCATCGACCGCGCCACCACGTCACGCGAGGCCAGATCCTTGGCGGACGGAGCGTAGCGTTCCATGAACCGCTCGCCCTCGGAGTTGGTCAGGTAGCCACCCTCGCCACGCGCGCCCTCGGTGATGAGCACGCCCGCGCCGTAGATGCCGGTCGGGTGAAACTGGACGAATTCCATGTCCTGCAACGGCAGGCCGGCGCGCAGCACCATGCCGCCGCCGTCGCCGGTGCAGGTATGCGCCGAGGTCGCCGAGAAATAGGTGCGGCCGGAGCCGCCCGTCGCCAGCACCACCGCCTGCGCGCGGAAGCGGTGGATCGAGCCGTCTTCCATGCACAGCGCGATCACGCCGCGGCATTCGCCGTCGACCATGATGAGATCGAGCGCGAAATATTCGACGTAGAAGTCCGCGTCATACTTCAGGCTCTGCTGGTACAGCGCGTGGAGCATGGCGTGGCCGGTACGATCGGCGGCGGCGCAGGTGCGCTGCACCGGCGGGCCTTCGCCCATGTTCTGCATGTGCCCGCCGAACGGGCGCTGATAGATCGTGCCGTTGTCGTTGCGGCTGAACGGCATGCCGGCATGTTCCAGCTCCACCACGGCCGCCGGTGCCTCGCGCACCATATACTCGATCGCGTCCTGATCGCCGAGCCAGTCCGATCCCTTGACGGTATCGTACATGTGCCACGTCCAGTGATCGGGCGAGTTGTTGCCGAGCGAGGCGGCGATGCCGCCCTGCGCCGCGACCGTGTGGCTGCGGGTGGGGAACACCTTGGTGATGCAGGCCGTCTTCAGGCCCTTTTCGGCGCAGCCCATCGTGGCGCGCAGGCCGGAGCCGCCGGCCCCGACGACGACCGCATCATAGATGTGGTCGATGATCTTGTACGCCTCGGCCATCAGCCCTTCACCCCCAGCAACGCGATCTTGAGGATCGAGAAGATCGCCAGCGCACCGCCGCCGACCGCGTAGAAATTGAGTGCCATCAGTGCCGCGACGCGCAGCGCATCGTCATGCACATAATCCTCGATGAACACCTGCAGGCCGATCTTGAGGTGCCAGAACACCGACACCGTCATCAGCACCAGCCCGACCGCGACGAACGGCGAGGACATCCATTGCAGGATCGTGGGGAAATCGTGCAGCGGCAGGCGGAACAGCGAGATCACGAACCACAGGACGAGGATCAGGTTGCCCGCGGCGGTGAGCCGCTGGTGCCACCAGTGCAGCCCGCCATGACGGGCCGATCCCAGCCCACGGACGCGGCCGATGCCGGTTCCCGTACCCATCAGTGCATGCTCCTTGCGTAAACCGCGCCCCAGATCAGCAGCGTCACCGCCAGCGACCCGATGATCGTCGCGGTCGCCCACGTCCGGTTCGTCTTAAGCTCGTAGCCCGCGCCCGTATCGAGGACAAAATGCCTCACCCCGGAAAACATGTGCTGGAAGAACGTCCACGTCAGCCCGATGGCGACGAGGTAGCCGAACCACGAGGTCGCCGCCCGGTAGAACGTATCGTAGGCGGCCGGGCCGCTGGCGGCGGCGACGAGCCACCAGATGAAGAGCACGCCGCCCCCGATCGCATTGGCCGTGCCCGTGGCGCGGTGCAGGATCGAGACCAGCATGTGCGGACCCCATCGCCAGATCGACAGGTGCGGCGACAATGGGCGTGCGGCGTTACGAGACATTTGCGGCCCCCTTGGAACAATGGCGGTTCTTTAGCCGAACCGGCCGACCATGCAACCGTTGCGGCGGTCCGTTTACGGCACGGTCCTTACCCGGCCTTTACCATTCGGCCGCTATCGCCGGACGACGCATCAACCAAGGCCGAGAACCCGACATGCTCCACGCCCCGATTTCCCGGTCCGACGCCGGCGTCTCGCTGCTCGGCGAGGAGGACATCGCCACCCGCGTTGCGCTGTATCGCGGCGACGGCAGTTTCGAGCGGGACCTGCAGGCGCTGTGGGCGCGCGCCGCCGACGTCATCATGTCGGTGAGCCGTGAATTCTACGAAGGCGACGCCAGCGGCCTGTTTCCGCGCCATGACGGCGCCCCGCGCGATTCCGCCGAGGACGGGATGCGGCGGGCGGCGCTGCACATGGTGGCGATCAAGTTCGCCGGGCCGGTGGATGCGCGCTGGGTCGAGGCGATCGCCGCGCAGGCGAGCCACCTGATGCGGCTGGCGGTGCCGATGCCCCGCTTCTCGACGGTGCTGGCCGCCCACGCCGGCGCGATCCTCGACGGGCTGGCGCTGTCGTTCGAGGATGATCCGGCGGCATTGCTGTCGGCCGCGCGGGTGATCCAGCAGCTCAAGATCTACGAGGGGGAGATCACCGCAGCGCAGCTGGTGCTGGTGAGCCGGCAGGAGGCGACCGGCCAGCTGCGGCTGCAAAGCGACAGTTTCCGCGACGAGATCGTCGGCATCGTGGGGGGCACGATGACCGAATCGTCCCGCCTGCGCGTGCAGACGACGGAGGCATCGGGCTCTGCGCGCGGGATGCTGGGCAAGGCATCGGAAGTCGCGGCGGCGGCCGACCAGTCGGCCGTGGCGATGCGCGAGGCGGCACAGACCGCCGCCGGCCTGATCCGCGCGATCGAGGAGGCGCGCGGCGAGGTGGAGGTGGCGGCCGGCATCGCCACCCGCGCCGGAGACGAATCGGCCCGCGCGCTGACCGTATCCGAAGCGTTGAGCGATCATGCCAAGGCGATCGAGTCGATCCTCGGCCTGATCCGCCACATCGCCGCGCAGACCAACCTGCTGGCGCTGAACGCCACGATCGAGGCTGCCCGCGCGGGCGACGCCGGGCGCGGCTTTGCGGTGGTGGCGCAGGAGGTGAAGAGCCTCGCCAGCCAGACGGCGCGCGCGACCGACGACATCGCCGGCAAGATCGCCGCGATCCAGGCAGCCACCCGGCAGACGGTGGAGGCCAACAGTTCGATCCGTGCGACGGTGGGCGACGTACAGGCTTCCGCCACCCGCATCCGCACCGCGATGGAGACGCAGGCGCAGACCGTGACCGCGATCACCGCCGCCGTGGACGAAACCGCGCTTGCCGCCGACTCGATGTCGATGACGATCGCCGCGATTCGCGCCGATACGGTGGCGGTGGCGGACGAGATCGACCAGCTCGAAACCGGCTTCGGCGCGGTAGGCACGCAATTGGCGCGGCTCGATGCCGCCACCACCGAGTTCGTGACGCGGATCGCGGCGTAAGGCGCGCTGCAGTCTGACGGGCCTTGTCCCCGCCCCGGCGCGCCGCGTATCGCGCCGGAATGAGCATCAACATTCTTGTCACGGGCGCCAGCCGGGGCATCGGCGCCGCCATTCTCGACCGGCTTGACGAGGCCAGCATCCGGCTGGTTGGCCACGCCACCCTCGGTGACGGCGACAGGCTGATCGCGGCCGACTTCGCGCAGGCCGATGCCCCCGCCGAACTGTGGCAGGCGGCGCTCGACCGGCTGGACGGGCGGATCGACGTGCTCGTCAACAACGCCGGCATCCCGGCCCCGCTCCTGGAAATGCAGCACCGCCCGGCGCACTGGCATTATGCCGCCTCCAAGGCGGGCATGGTGGCGATGACCAAGACGATCGCGCGCGCCTACGCCGCCGAGGGCATTCTCGCCTTCGCTGTCTGCCCCGGCTTCACCATGACCGGCATGGCCGAGGACTATCTCGCCAGCCGGGGCGGGGACCGGCTGCTGGCCGACATCCCGCTCGGCCGCGTCGCGAAACCCGCCGAGGTGGCCGAGACGGTACGCTTCCTGGCACTTTCGGCGCCGCCCTCGATGACCGGCGCGATCCTCGACATCAATGGAGCAAGCTATGTCCGCTAGGCCACCGCGCGACGAACCGAAGGGCGACGGCATCACCGGCTTCCCGTTCGATGCCCCACGCGAGGGAAGCTGGAAGCTGAGCCTGCCCTGCACGAAGGCCGAGGCCGAGGTGCTGGCGGGCGACCTGCCGCAACTGGCGCTGCTGGACGAGCCGCCCGTGCTGATGACGAGCGAGCCGGACCCGGCCGCGCCCGATGCGTGGCGGCTGGACGCCTATGTCGAGGCGAAGCCCGATGCCGCGATGATCGCGCTGGTGGCCGGGCTGGTGCCGAGCGCCGCCGGCACCCCGCCCGTGATCGAACATATCCCCGAAGACGACTGGGTGACGCTGTCGCAGGCCGGGCTGGCGCCGATCCGCGCCGGCCGCTTCTATGTGCGCACGCCGTCGAGCACCGAGGTGCCGCCGGAGGACATGATCGCCTTTACCATCGAGGCCGGGCGCGCCTTCGGCACCGGCCACCACGAGACGACCACCGGCTGCCTGACCATGCTCGACCGGATGCGGTCGGCCGGCCTGCACTTCGACGATATCGTCGATGTGGGCACCGGCACCGGCCTGCTCGCCTTCGCGGCCTTGCGGCTGTGGCCCCGCGCACGGGTGGCCGCATCCGATATCGATCCGGTGGCGATCGACGTGACGGCCGAGAACTGCATGGTGAACCGCGTGGCCGTGGGCCGCGGGCGGGGCCGGATCGAGCTGGTGACGGCGCCGGGCCTCGCCCACGCCCGGCTGCGCGCACGGACGCCCTACGACCTGATCGTCGCCAACATCCTCGCCGGGCCGCTGATCGAACTGGCACCGGTGCTGGGCGGGGCGCTGGCGCCGGGCGGATCGCTGATCCTCGCCGGGCTGCTCGACACGCAGGCCGATGCGGTGACCGCCGCCTATCGCCGGCAGGGGCTGTTCGCGGCCGATCGCATCACGCTGGGGGACTGGCCGACGCTGCGACTGGAGAAGGCGAGGCGCTGACTGCCAGCGCAGGGCTGCCGCCGGTCAGCGGTTCGCGCCGCGACCGTCGATCACCTCGCGCACCTTGCGTGCCAGCTGCTCGATCGTGAACGGCTTGGGCAGGAACGCCACGCCCGGATCGAGCATGCCGTTGTGCACCACCGCGTTGCGGGTGTAGCCGGTGGTGTAGAGCACCTGCAGCGCGGGGCGTAGCGCGCGGGCCTCGTCGGCCAGGCGGCGGCCGTTCATCTCCGGCATGATGACGTCGGTGAACAGCAGCACGATCGACGGGTTCTCGGCGAGCAGTTCCAGCGCCTCGCGCCCGTCGCCGGCGGAAATCGCGGTATAGCCGAGCTCCCGCAGCGCATCGACGGAGTAATGCCGCACCCGCTGCTCGTCCTCCACCACGAGGATGATCTCGTCGGCCGACCCCTCGGGGATCGCACCGGCCGACACCACCGGCAGCGCCTCGCCGAGCGGGCCGGTGTAGCGCGGCAGGTACAGCTTCACCGTCGTGCCCTCGCCCGGCTCCGAGTAGATGGCGACGTGCCCGCCCGACTGCTTGACGAAGCCGAACACCTGGCTCAGCCCGAGGCCGGTGCCCTTGCCCACCTCCTTGGTGGTGAAGAAGGGATCGAACGCGCGTTCGATCACCTCGGGCGACATGCCGCTGCCGGTATCGCTGACGCAGATGGAGACATACTGGCCGGGCATGACCTCGGTCCGCTGGCGGGCATAGTCGTCGTCCAGCGAGGCGTTCTGCGTCTCGATCGTCAGCCGCCCGCTCTCGCTGCCCGTCACGGCGATCGCGTCGCGCGCGTTGACGGCAAGGTTGAGCAGCGCATTCTCGATCTGCGAGGGATCGGCGAAGGTGCGCCACAAACCGCCCGCCAGCACCGTCTCCACCGAGATCGCCTCGCCCAGCGTCCGGCGCAGCAGATCGGACATGCCGGAAACCAGCTTGTTCGTATCGATCGGCACCGGCGCCAATGGCTGCTGGCGCGAGAAGGCGAGCAGCCGGGCGGTGAGGGTGGCGGCACGCTCCGCCCCCTCGCGCGCGTTGTCGAGGGCCTTGGTCAACCGCGCAGGATCGCCCATCCGCCGCCGCGCCATATCCAGGCTGCCGATAACGATGGCCAGCATGTTGTTGAAATCATGGGCGATGCCGCCCGTGAGCTGGCCGATCGACTCCATCTTCTGCAATTGCCGTACCTGCCCCTCGGCGGCCTCGCGTGCGGCGGCCTCGCGGCTCATCCGGTCGGCCGCCTCGGTTGCGGCATCGCGCGCGGCCTCGGCGGCGGCGAAGCGCAGGCGGGCGTCGCGCAGGGTGAGCGCCGCGACCGCGATGACGAGGATCATCGCCACGATCAGCCCGGCGATCAGCCACCATACGGCAGCATCCACCGCCGCGATGCGCCGTTCCAGCAGCGCCGACTCGGTCGCCTTCATCGCCGCCACGTCGCCCTCGATACGGTGGATCAGGCGCTGACCGCGCCCGGTATCGACAAGGCGGATCGCATCGCCCCGGCGATCGCGCGACACCATTTCGACGCCCTCGCGGGCGAAGGCGATCTTCGCCTCGATCATCGGCGCCAGCCGCGCCAGCGCCCGTCGCTGGCGCGGGTTGTTTTCAGTGAGGTGACGCAGTTCCGCGATCCGGGCGCGAACCTGGATGACGGCCACCTCCATGTCCTCGGGGAAGCTCTCGTTGCCGGCGATCAGATAGCCGCGGTGATTCGATTCGACCTTGCGGATCAGTTCGAGCACTTCGCCGATGCGAAGCTCCACCTCAAGCGTGTGGCGGACGCGGCCATTGGCATGCTCCTGCGCGCGGGCGAGGAAGATGCCGCCGGCAATCGCCAGGATGATGAGCAGCAGCCCGCCCAGCGGCAACAGCGGCATTCGCCGGAAAGTCATGGCCGCTGGCATCCCGGTTCTTTTGCTGGGTTGGATGGATTAACGCAAGTGACCCTATGAACCGGCCGCCGCGACGATCGCTGCCCATCCGGCCTCGTCGGTCACCTCGACCCCCAGTTCTTCCGCTTTCTTGCGCTTGCTGCCGGCATCCGCGCCGACGATGACCAGCTTGGTCTTCTTCGAGACGGACCCGGCCACTTTCGCGCCCAGCGCCTCAGCCTGCGCCTTGGCCTCGTCGCGCGACAGGGTTTCCAGCTTGCCGGTGAACACCACCGTCTTGCCGGTGACGGGGGAGGCGCGCGTTTCATGCACCACATCCTGCGGGCCCACCTGCCGGAGCAGATCGTACACCACCGCGCGATTGTGCTTCTCGGCGAAGAAGTCGAGCAGCGCCTCGGCGACCTCGGGGCCGATCCCCGGGGTCTCCACGGCCGCGACGAGCGCCTTCTGGCGCCGGATCACGAACTTGCGATCCGGCTCGGCCGGAGTAGGGCGGGTGACGCGGCGCACCCGCAGCGCCTGCCGGATCATCGCGCAGAAGCCGCGCATGGAGACGGTGCGGCGGGCCAGATCGCGCGCGGTGATCTGCCCCACATGCCGGATGCCGAGCGCGAACAGGAAGCGGTCGAGCGCGATCTCTCGCTTTTCCTCGATCGCGGCGAGCAGATTGTCGACCGACATCTCGCCCAGCCGTTCCCGCGCCATCAGCGCATCGCGTTGCAGGTGCAGACGGAAGATGTCGGCGGGCGAGGCGATCAGCCCGTCGCGGAAGAAATCCTCGACCCTCACGAGGCCCAATCCGCGAATATCGAAGGCGTAGCGCGAGGCGAAGTGGATCAGCCGCTCCACCCGCTGCGCCGGGCAGATCAATCCGCCGGTGCAGCGATAGTCGACCTCGCCTTCCTCGCGCGCCAGTGCCGATCCGCATTCGCGACAGGTGGCGGGAAAGTGCCATTCGGCGCGCGGCGCGTCGCGGGTCAGGTTCTCGGCGATCTGCGGGATCACGTCGCCGGCGCGCTGCACCACCACCCTGTCCCCCGGGCGCACGCCGAGCCGCACGATCTCGTCGGCATTGTGCAGCGTGGCGTTCGACACGACGACGCCGCCCACCGTGACCGGCTCCAGCCGCGCGACAGGGGTGATCTTGCCGGTGCGGCCCACCTGCGTGTCGATCGCCAACAGCACCGTCTGCGCCTGTTCGGCCGGGAACTTGTGTGCGATCGCCCAGCGCGGCGCACGACCGACCTGCCCCAGCCGGCGCTGCCAGTCCAGGCGGTCCACCTTGTACACCACGCCGTCGATGTCGAACGGCAGGTCGGCGCGGGCCGACTCGATCGCGCGGTAATGCGCCAGCGCGGCCTCCGCCGTTTCCACGCGCGCCAGCCGGTCGGAGACGGGGATGCCCCAGCCCGCGATCACGGCCATCACCGCCTCTTGGGTGTCGCCCGGCACCTCGCTCGCCTCGCCCCAGCCGTGGGCGAGGAAGCGCAAGGGGCGGGCGGCGGTGATGGCCGCATCCTTCTGGCGAAGCGATCCGGCGGCGGCGTTGCGCGGGTTGGCGAACTGGCGCGCCTTGGCCGGATCGGTCGCCTCGGCGAGCAGGCGGGCGTTCAACGCGGCGAAATCGGCCTTGTCCATATACACCTCGCCGCGCACCTCGAACACGGCGGGGGCGCCCGCGATCGATTGCGGGATATCGGCGATGGTGGCCACGTTGGCGGTCACGTTCTCGCCGGTCGCGCCGTCGCCGCGGGTCAGCGCCAGCACCAGCGCCCCGTCCTCATAACGCAACGAGCAGGAGAGGCCGTCGATCTTCGGCTCGGCAGTGAGCGCGACAGGGGCATCATCCGGCAGCGCGAGGAAGCGGCGCAGGCGCGCGACGAACTCGATCACCTCCTCATCCGAAAAGGCGTTGTCGAGGCTGAGCATCGGTCGCGCGTGGGCGACCTTGGCGAGATGCCCGGCCGGTGCAGCACCTACCACGAAGCTGGGCGAATCGGCGCGGACGAGGGCGGGGAAGGCCGCTTCGAGCTCGGCATTGCGGCGGATCAGTGCGTCATAGGCGGCGTCGCTGATCTCGGGCGCGTCGTGCGTATGATAGAGGGCTGCGTGGCGGGCGATCTCGGTGGCGAGCGCGGCCAGCTCGGCGGCGGCACTCGCCTCGTCGGCGGGCGGGGAGGTGTCGGCGGTCATGCCGGCAGCGATAGAGCGAAATGCCGCCGGGTGGAACGTGGCTTAGCGCGTCAGCGTCGCCAGCTGCGTCGGGGCGGATGCGGCAGCGGCGGCAGGCGGCGTCCCGTAGCGGGCCATCACCGTCAGCGCGTCGATCACGTCGTCGGGCAGGCGCAGTACAGGGGCGCTGGCGATCGTCGGCGCGGTCGCGGCTTCGGCCGGGATGGCGCAGGTGTCGCCCGGCAGGCGGCGCGGGAACAGGCGTGCGCTTGCGAGGCGGGCCATCTCCGTCGGCGTCATGGTGGCGGCGTGCGCGGTTTCGACCGCTTCGGCACAGGTCGCCGCATCGGTCTGGCCGTCGCCATAAGCGTTGGCGAGCGCGGTGGTGAAGCGGTCGTAATCCGCCTGCGATCCGCCTTCGGCGGCGAAGTGCGTCTTGATCGCCAGGTTCGCGCCTTCGATCGTTTCACGAGCAGCGCGCACGAAGCTATTGTAATCGGGGGTAATGTCGATCCCGGCGGCGCGGCAGCGGAGCGAGGCGACCATCAGCATCGTCTGCAGTTCGCGTACCTGTGCAGCGGATCGCTCCTTCGTGCTCCAGCACGCGGCGCCGGCGGGGGCGGCAAGGCCAAGCCCGAACAAGGCGCAGGCAGCCGCCGCGCGTTCCCACATCTTCATGATTAACCCCCGATCCCGCCGTGCCTTCCCGGCACCCAGGAACAATCGCAGATTGCGCTTGGGGGAATACTAAAGGGCTTGGTTTACAATCCGTAAGATGGCGGTTCGAAACACGGCGTCACACCGTCAGCAGTCTCGTCGCCTGCGCCCGCGCCTCCGCCGTCACCTCCGCGCCGGAAAGCATCCGCGCGATCTCCTCGCGCCGTTCGTCTGGATCGAGCGCGCGCACGCTGGTGCGGGTGACGAGGCCGTCGTGTGCCTTGGCGATCAGCCAGTGCCGGTCCGCCCGTGCCGCGACCTGCGGGCTGTGCGTGACGACGAGCAACTGCGCTCGCCGGGAGAGGCGCGCCAGCCGCTCCCCGATCGCGCTGGCCACGGCGCCGCCGACCCCGCGATCGATCTCGTCGAAGATCATCGTGCCGGCGCCGCCTTCCTCCGCCAGCGCCACCTTGAGCGCGAGGATGAAGCGCGAGAGTTCGCCGCCGCTCGCGATCTTCACCAGCGGCGCGAACGGCGCGCCGGGGTTGGTCGAGATTTCGAATTCCACCCGGTCGCGCCCGCTGGCGGACCATTGGGTTTCGCCAAGCCGCTCCACCACAGTGCGGAAACGCGCGGCCTCCAGCTTCAACGGCGCCAGTTCGCCCGCCACCGCCGCATCGAGCCGGGCGGCGGCGAGTTCGCGTTGCGCGCCCACCGTGGCGGCGGCCTCCTCATAAGCGGTGCGCGCGGCCTTCACCGCCTGCTCCAGCTTTGCGATGCCGGCATCACCCGAATCGAGCCGCGCCAGTCGCTCGGCCAGTTCGGCGGCGAGCGCGGGCAGGGCCGGCGGATCGATGCGGTGCTTGCGGGCGATGGCGCGCAGCTCGAACAGCCGGGTCTCCACCGCATCCAGCCGGGCCGGGTCGAACGCCAGCGCATCGTTGGCGGCGGCCAGCTTGTCCTCCGCCTCGCCAAGTTCGATCAGCGCGCGATCGAGCGCGTCGATCGCCTCGGTCAGCAGCGGGTGCTCGTCCGCCATCCGTTCCAGCCGCCGCGCCGCCTGCCGCAACTGGGCGGAGCCGCCGGCCGATCCGTCGATATGGGCGTTCACCGCCGTCAGGTCGTCGGCCAGCCGCGCGCCCTTCTGCATGCCGGCGCGTTCCTCGGCGAGCGACTCCTCCTCGCCGTCCTCCGCGCCCAACGCGGTCAGTTCGGCGACGGCATGCTCCAGCCACTCACGGTCGCGCGCCGCCGTCTCCAGCTCGGCGGCGGCGGATTGCAGCCGCGCCTCGGCTGTGGCCCAATCACGATAGGCGAGCGCGACCGGGGCGGTATCGATCCGCCCGAAATTGTCGAGCAGCGCGCGGTGGCCGCGCGCGTTCAGCAGGCCGCGATCGTCGTGCTGGCCATGAATTTCCACCAGCCGCGCGCCGATCTCCCGCAGGAAGGTCGCGGAGGCAGGCTGGTCGTTCACCGTCGCGCGGCTGCCGCCATCGGCCTTGACGATACGGCGGATCAGCAGCGGCTCGCCCGGCTCGCCGTCGAGGCCGTTCTCGGCCAGCAGGGCCAGCGCCGGATGATCGCCGCCCAGATCGAAACTGGCCGTCACCACCGCCTGGGTGGCGCCCTGCCGCACCAGGCCGCTGTCGGCGCGCATCCCCAGCGCCAGCCCCAGCGAATCGAGCAGTATCGACTTGCCCGCCCCGGTTTCGCCGGTAAGCGCGCCAAGACCATGCTCGAAGCGCAGGTCCAGCGCCTCGATCAGCACCACGTCGCGAATGGAAAGGCCGGTCAGCATCGTCGGCGTATGTAGGCGATGACGGGGCCGGATTGAACCGCCGTTACGACGCCTTCTTGTTCATCAGTTCGAAGGCGTGCTCGTACCATTTGGAGCCGGGGTAGTTCGCGCCCAGCACCGCCGCCGCTTTCCGGGCTTCCTCGGGGATACCGAGCGCGAGATAGGATTCGGTCAGCCGCATCAGCGCCTCGGGAGCGTGGGTGGTCGTCTGATAGTTGTCCACCACGTTGCGGAAGCGCAGCACCGAGGCGAGCCACTCGCCCCGCCGCTGGTAGAAACGGCCGATCTCCATCTCCTTGCCGGCGAGGTGATCGCGCACGAGATCCACCTTCAGCCGGGCATCCGCCGCATAGGGCGTATCCGGGTAACGGCGGATCAATTCCCCAAGCGCATCAAGCGACTGCTGGGTGATCTTCTGGTCGCGCGTCACGTCCTGGATCTGCTCGTAATAATCGACGGCGATCAGGTAGAGCGCATAGGACGCATCCTTGTTGCCCGGATGGATCGACAGGAACCGCTGCGCCGACGAGATCGAGGCGGTATAATCCCGCGCGAGATAATAGCTGAACGCGCTCATCAGCTGTGCCCGGCGTGCCCACGGCGAATAGGGGTGCTGGCGCTCCACCTCGTCGAACAGTTGGGCCGCCACCTTGTACTGGCCGCGATCCAGCCGATCCTTCGCGCTGTTGTAGAGCGTGTCGACATCGCGGGCGACGTACTTCGTATCCGCCTTGTTCTTGCTGGTCGCGCAACCGGCGAGCGGGGCCAGCAGAGCGGCGGCGATCAGCACGGCACTCCGACGGGAGCGACGCATGGGCGGACGGGGGGAGATACGCATGGCACTCGCCTTAGCCGAGGCGATAGCCTGCGCCAATGGGCAAACACGGCGTCCGGCGATGGCGCAGAAGCGGGCTACCACCCGCCGGGGCACCCGATTAAGGTCGCGGCAATGTTGCGCGTCCTGACCCTCGCCTCGCTGTTCCCGGATGCCACGCGGCCCACCTTCGGCGGCTTCGTCGCGCGGCAGACGATCGGGCTGGCGGCGCACCCCGATGTGGAGTTGCGGGTGGTGGCGCCGATCGGGTTGCCGCCGTGGCCGCTGTCGCGCCATCCGCGCTACGCCGCGTTCCGCGCCGTGCCGTTGCGCGAGACGTGGGTAGGGGCGGGCGCGGAACGCGGCGTAGCGCGG